>JAPOQV010000334.1 GCA_026710565.1 Spirochaetaceae bacterium
CGCTCGGCTTCCTCGTGGGCGCACAGGGTGGGTTCTTCAACGCCATCAGGCCCCTGGGCGTCGTCCTGAGCGGCTTCTTCTATCCCGTCGCGCTGCTCCCCAACTGGTTGGAGTGGCCGGCCCGCCTGCTGCCAACCGCATGGGCCATGGAGGCGTTGGTCTGGTCCATCAACGGGAAGGAGGACATCGGCCGGATCGCCCTCAACTGGGCGCCGGCAGTGGGCCTGGTGGTGCTCGTCGCCATTGTCGAAGTAGTGCTGTTCGTCCAGGCGGAGAGGCGCGCCCGCCTCTTCGGTGGTCTGACGGAAGGGTAGGATCGTGGACAGGGTCCAGAACTTCTACCTGCAGGCCTACCTCTCGTACCGGGGCCTCTTCCACTGGCTCACGCCGTTCCCCTACTTCAGCAATCTCGTCCTCGCGCCGTTCCTCATGCTGCTCAACTTCGTCCTCATCGGTCGCTTCGCGTCGGTGGGGAATGTCGACCGGTTCGGCATCGGGATGATCGTCTACGCGATCGTCTGGATCTACGTAGCTGGTGTGACGCAGTCGTTCTCGAACGACCGGTCGGGCGGAACACTGCACCTGCTCTTCGCATCCTCGGCCAACCGGGCATCCGCCTACTTCGCGCGCGGGGCCGGGCACTTCTACAACGGTCCCCTGGCCGCCATCAGCACGACCCTCCTCGCCGTCCTTGTGATCGACCTGAACGCCGGCGACCTGAACTACCTCACCTACGCAGCTGCGATCGCCGCGGTCTCGACCGGCATCCTGATGTTCTCCCTGCTCCTCGGAAACTTCGCTGCGCTCTACAGGGACTGGCAGATCTTCTTTTCGCTGGCGCTAGGGGCGCTGCTCGGACTGACGGGCGTGATCATCCCTATCGAGCGCCTTCCCCGGGTGCTTGAGGGCGTCGCGCAAGCGCTCCCCGTCACGCACGGCCTGCGCGCGCTGCGCGGGGCCTTTGCCGGAGACTCGGTGGCGGCCGTGTCCTCGGACCTCTTGCTCGAACTTGCGGTCGCCGCCGGCTATGCCGCCCTGGGGCTGGTCGTGTTCACACTCATCGACCGGGCCGCCCGGCGGCGAGGAATCCTCGCAGGGGGTGAGGAATGACGATGAACGCTCCGATGATTGAGTGCCACAATCTGCGGCGGACGTTCCAGCGAGGCGGTCCCCTGCGGAGGGGGAACGAGATCGTTGCGGTCAGCGACATCTCGTTCGTCGTTCAGCCAGGAACGATCTTCGGTCTGCTCGGGCCAAACGGCGCGGGGAAGACGACCACAGTGCGGATGCTCTCGACCCTGCTCCTTCCGACTTCGGGCAGCGCCCGCGTTGCCGGCTTCGACATTGCATCGCAAGCGCGCGAAGTTCGTCGGCGCACGGGCCTTGCCCTTGGCGGCGACCGGGGCCTCTTTGGCCGGCTCACGGCAGAGCAGAACCTCCAGTACTTCGCGGCCATCAACCATCTTTCGCCGCGTCACGCGAAACGCCGCGTCGACGAGCTGTTGGAGTTGGTGGGGTTGGGCGAGCGGCGGCGCTCGAAGGTGTTCGAGTACTCACGAGGGATGAAGCAACGGCTCCACCTCGCGCGCGCCCTGCTCACCGACCCTGACGTTCTCTTCCTGGACGAGCCCACGGCGGGGCTCGACCCCCTCCGGGCCCTTGAATTTCGGCAGCCGGGC
>JAPOQV010000335.1 GCA_026710565.1 Spirochaetaceae bacterium
CGGCGCCGCGCGGGTGGTCGTGGCGCCGGGGGTGGGCTCGCCGCGGGTGGGGACGGCGATGGCGATGGGGTGGGTGGCCAGCCGCCGCTCGGTGCCTCCCCACGGCGCGATGAAGGCCGAGCCTTCGGCGCTGCAGAAGATCTGCCCGATCAGCCCCTGCTCGGCCAGCATCGCCGGATAGGCGCCGGCCCGGCCGACGTGGAAGGCGTTGCGCACGCCCACCGCGGCCATGCCGGTGCGGTCCGCCTTGGCCGCGGCGATCTGCGTGGCGAGCTCCGCGACCGCGTGGCCCCAGGCGTTGTGACCGTCGATCACGGCGGTCGACGGCGTCTCGCGCTCCACGGTCGGACGCGCCGCGGGGTCGATGTGGCCCCGGTCCAGGAAGTCCGTGTACTGCGGCAGCCGGAACACGCCGTGCGAGTCGTGGCCCACGAGGTTGGCGAGCACCAGGTGGCGGGCGACGATCTCGGCGTGCTCGGGGTAGCCGCCCAGGGCGCGGATGACGTCGGCGGCGAAGGTGCGCAGCGTGTCGGCGTCGTAGCGCACGGCTCCGTTCGATCCTTCGGATTGAGGGCTCATGGTCACTCCTCCAGGCGGTCGGGTTCGACAGGTTGCGCGAGCCGCGGCGCCGCGCGGGTGATCGCGAAGCCGAACAGGCTGCCGCAGATGCCGCCGGCGATGTGGGCGAACTGCGAGATCGAGTCCTGGCTGACGGCGGCGAACACCTCGCGCGTCAGGTACATCAGGACCACGAGGACGAAGGTGAGCGGGATCTCCCCGGAGCGGATGTTCGTGAACGAGCTCAGCAGGATCATCATGAAGACGATGCCGCTGGCCCCCATCAGCCCAGTGGACAGGAACAGCACGTTCAGGCCGCCGGTCGCCAGCGCCGTGATCGCCATCATCCCCAGCAGCGGCCAGGAGCCGTACTTCTCCTCCAGGATCGGCCCGATCAGGAGGATCAGCGCGAAGTTGGCGAGCAGGTGCCCCCAGTCCGCATGCCCGAGCACGTGCGTGACCAACCTCAGGTAGCCGAGCGGCGCCGAGCCGGCCAGGCTGCCGGGAATGGCGAAGTTCCTCTCCGCGAACTGCGAGCCCGCAATCTGGTCGATCACCATCACGACCGCGGCGGCGACCGCGTAGCTCAGCACCACCGGCGCGTTGTACCGGATCTTCATCCTTGCCTTCCTTCGATGACGGCGCGCACCTCCTCCAGCGTGGCCGCCACGATGCCGGCGTCGCGCCCTTCCAGGCGCCGGCGCAACAGCGGCTCCGTGTTGCTCGGGCGAATGGTAAACCAGACGTGGTCGTACGCCACCGAGAGCCCGTCCAGGGTGTCGAGCTCCGCGTCGCGGTAGCGATGACGGATGCGTTCCATCGCCGCCAGCGCCTGCTCGCGGTCCCCGACCGGCAGGTTGATCTCCGCCGACTGCGCGAAGCGGCTGCGCAGCGGCGCGGCCAGCGCCGACAGCGGCTGCCCGCCGCGCGCCAGGAGCGCCGCCATCATCACGATCGCGTACAGCGCCGACTCGGTGAAGAAGGATCCGGATACGCGGAAGTACAGGTGTCCGGAGGTCTCGCAGCCGAACACGGCGTCCGCTTCCACCATCGCGTCGTACAGGTGGGTGTAGCCGACCGCCGCGCGCACCGCGCGGCCGCCGGCGGCGGCGATCTCCTCGGCGAACACGCGCGAGGCGATCAGGTCGTGGACGACCGCGGCTCCCGGATGGCGCCTCAGCATCTCCCGGGCCAGCAGGGCGCCGCTGAAGGGGGCGGCCACCACCTCGCCGCGCTCGTCGACGAACATCACCCGGTCGCCGTCGCCGTCGAGGATCGCCCCGAATGCCGCGTCGCCGGCACGCACCGCGGGCGCGATGTCGCACAGGCTGGCCTCCTCCAGCGGATTCGGCGGGTGCGCAGGGAACCTGCCGTCCGGATCGCCGTTGAGCACCGTCACGAAGCCGTCCAGCCGGTCGGATACCGCCCGTGTCAGGGCGCCGGCCGAGCCGTTGGACACGTCCACCACGACCGGTGCCAGCGGTGCCCCCTCGGCGGCCGTGGCCACCAGGTCCACGTACCCGTCCGCCGACGGTCCCGGTTCCGGTCGCATTCGGGCGGCGCCGGCCGCCTCGTCTTCGACCTCGGCCAGCAACGCCTCCACGCGGGAGAGTCCCTTGGCGTAGCTCACCGAGCCGCCGGACCCGTCGAAGACCTTGAAGCCGTGGTACTGCGGCGGGTTGTGCGAGGCGGTCGCCATCACGCCGGCGTCGCAGCCGGCCTCGATCTGCAGGAAATGGAGCGCCGGCGTGGTGGTGAGGCCGACGCTCGCCACACGCCGCCCTTCGGCGGAGAGCCCGCGCGCCAAGGCATTACTGAGCGCCGGCGAGTGAGTGCGCGCGTCGTGGCCGAGCAGGTAACGCTCGGCGTCCAGATGCCGCGCCAAGGCGCGGCCGATGCGGTAGGCCAGCGGCTCGTCGATCCCGGCGCCGTACACCGAGCGAATGTCGTAGGCGTGGAAGGGTTCATTCATGGCGGCTGTCGGAATGGCGCGCCAGCGCCACATCCGCTAGACACCATAACGGACGGTGGGGATGGGCCAAAAGCGGAGCCGGCGGCGACGGTCTTGGGGCGCATCGTGCGGAATCTGCTCGCCAGACCTCAATCGCCAAACCCTATTCGAGCGAGAGCGAGCCGGTAAGCTCGCTCTCCCGTTCCCGGTTGCGGGCCAGCGAGCGCTTCAGCGCGCGCATGGCCTCGGCATCGCGCCATGTGTCCTCGCGCGCGAGATCGGCCTCGATCCGCATTCGTTGCTCTTCCAGCTCTTCCAGTTCCTCCAGCACGCGATCCTCCCGCGCCGCCTGCGACCGGTCGCCCGCGCCCGCTCTCGGCCGGCCTCCCCGGCCCGACCGGCGGGGGGCAGCCCGAGCCGGCGCCACGTCGTCCTCGCTGCCGCGTTTCCACTCGTAGTAGGAGAAGTCGCCGGGGTACAGGCGGGCGCCGCCGTGGTCCACCTCCAGGACGCCGGTGACCAGCCGGCGCAGGAAGGCACGGTCGTGCGAGACCACGATCAGCGTGCCCCGGTACTGCTCCAGGGCGCGCGCCAGCGCTTCGGTGGAGACGATGTCCAGGTGGTTGGTGGGCTCGTCGAGCAGCAGCATGTTGATCGGCTGCAGCAGCAGCCGCGCCAGCGCCACGCGCACGCGCTCGCCGCCGGACAGCACGCCCACCGGCTTGTCGACGTCGTCCGCGTTGAACAGGAAGGCGCCCAACAGGTCGCGGACCTTCTGCTGCTGGTCGGCTGCCGCCGAGGCCTGCACGGTCTCCAGCACCGTGAGTCCGGGATCGAGCTGCCGTTCCTGGTCCTGCGCGAAGTAGGCTTGGCGCAGGCCCACCGCCCGCCTGATCGAGCCGGCGCTCGGCTCCTCCGCGCCGGCCAAGGCCCGCATCAACGTGGACTTGCCCGCACCGTTCTTGCCCACCACGGCCAGCCGGTCGTTGCGCTCCACCTCCAGGTCGACTCCCGCGTACACCTGCAGGTCGCCATATCGCCTGGCCAGCCCGGCGCAGGTCAGCGGCACCCTGCCGCCGCGCGGCGGATCGGGCAGCGACAGCTTGATGGCCGGCGCCTGCACGGGCCGCTCGCGGCGCGGCAGCTTCTCCAGGTAGCGGATCCTGCTCTGCACCAGCCGCGCCTTGGAGGCGGTGGCGCGAAAGCGGCGGATGAACGCCTCGATCCGTTCGATCTCTTCCTGCTGCAACTCGTACGCCTTGGCGTCGGCGCGGACCTGCTCGGCCCGCGCCCGCTCGAAGTCGGAGTAGCCGCCCGCATAGGAGCGCAGCCGGCCATCGCGGATCTCCAGCACGCTCTGGCAGCAGCGGTCCAGGAACTCCCGGTCGTGGGCGACCACCATGAAGCCGCCGTCGCCCCGCGCCAGGAAGCCCTCCAGCCATTCGCGCGCCGGCAGGTCCAGGTAGTTGGTGGGCTCGTCGAGGAGCAACAGGTCGGCGCGGCTCAGCAGCACCCGTCCCAGCGCGACCCGCATCTCCCAGCCGCCGGACAGCTCGCTGACCGGCCGGTCGCGGTCCGACTCCTCGAAACCCAGGCCGCGCATGACGACGCCGATCTCGCGGTCGCGTTCGTGGTAGCCGCCGCGCTCCAGCCGTTCGAGGAGCTCCCCGTACGCGGTGAGCACCTCCTCGCCGGCATCTCCGTCGGCCATGCGCGCCTCCAGCGCCGCGACCTCGGCCGCCACCGCGTGCAGGTCGGTGAAGGCCCGCTCCAGCTCCTGGACGACCGTCCGTCCCGACCTTGCCGCGGCGTCGCCGGACCCGGACTGGGGCAGGTAGCACACGCGCGCGCCGCGCTGCAGGCGCACGCTGCCGGCGTCCGGGGCAAGCTCGCCGGCGGCCACGCGCAGCAGCGTGCTCTTGCCGCTGCCGTTGGGACCGGCCAGCGCGACACGGTCTCCCCGGGCCAGCGTGGTGCTGGCGCCGGCGAGCACGGTCTGCGCGCCGTAGGCCAAGCTGACCCCTTCCAGAGTGACGGCAGCCACGCTCAGCTCGCGAAACGGAAGTAGATCACCAGGGGCGGGGCCGCCGTATCCAGCACCAGGAGCTGCTCTTCGTCGACGCCGCCCGCCAGGACCATGCGGATCCCCGCTTCATCACGCGCATAGACGAAGTCGGCCGAGGCCCGCGCGCCGCCTTCGCCGCCGCGATCGAACGCCATGGTGAGCGCGCCGGAGTACTCGTCGCGGAGCGGACGCGACAGGTGCAGCCGCAGAGTGATGGTTCCGGTGCCCACCGCGTCGGCCGGGATGACGCCCGGAACCAGCCGCTCGAAGCCGCTCCAGCGGAACCGGCGCTCCGGCTCCAGCAGCACCTCGCCGTAGGCGCTCGACCGCAGCGCCGGTCCGCTCTCTCGCAGTGATTCGTAGATCCTGTCCCGGCGCTTCCGCTCGCCAGCGATCAGGTCTGCCACGTCGGCGTCGAGTGCGACGAACCTCTGCGTCTGCAGCCGGCCTTCGTGCTGGAAGGAGACCGTGATGCTTCTCTCGGTTTCCGAGACGATCCGCACGCCGCTGCCGTGCAGGACGAAGACCTCCTCGCCGATGCGGTCGATCCGGTCGTATGCGAACGCCAGGTCCAGCTCGGGCAGGCGCATGCGCGCCATCCCACCGGCACCCTGCGGCAGGACGGTCTCTTCCGCTGACGGGATGGTCTGGCCACCCGGCTCGATCGTGAAGCCGTACGCGTCGTTCATGCGCGTGAGGTCGATCCGCCGGCGGATCAGCATGTCGGCGTAGTACCGCGGGCGCCACGCGACGCCGGTGATGCGGTCCAACTGCACCTCTTCGCCGAGCAGCCGGTCGGCCTCCGCCTGCGGGTCCTCTCCGGTTTCGAACAGCGGCAGGAACTCCCCGAACGTGTACCCCTGCGTGCCGTCGGCGGTGAGGACCTCGTACCAGAAGTTGGTGTAGTCGCCGACCGTCACCGGACCTTCTTCGCGGCCGATGATCTTGACCGCTTCGCCCTCGCGCAGGCGGTAGAGCCGAGCCGCGCCGACGTCGGCCGCCTCCCGGATCGGCAGGCCGTTCCGCGCGGCGTAGCCGAAGGTGTCGACCAGGCCGCGGTAGGAGGCGGCGAACGCTTCGGCCTGCTGCCGGTCGGCAAACAGCCTCACCCGCCAGCGGGCAAGCTCGTGGACGGTCTCGGCATCCGTGTAGCGGTAGACGTCCTGGATGTCCGACTCGCCACTGATGGACAGCACCGATCCGTCGATGCCCTTCTGCGCTGCCCAGAGCACCACGCCCCAGCCCACGCGCCGTTCCGCGCACGCCGTCAGGAGCGCCACGATCGCCGGCAGGAGGGCGATCAGGGCGATCGGGCGCCCCGTCCGGGTACGCCTTGCGGCCACCCCCGACGGCGCGGACCCAGCCATCAGGCGCTCGACAGCGTACCGCCGGCCTGCACGATGAGGGTCTCGCCCGGCTTGATGACGTCGTCCGGCGACCGGCCGTTGCTGGCCGCAAGCGCCTCCACGGTCACGCCGTGGGTACGCGCGATACCCCACAGCGACTCGCCGTGCTCGACGACGTGCACGGCCCCCGATCCCGCCTGCACCAACCATGGAGGCGCGGCGCCAGGCGACTCGACGTCCGGGACGGAACCCGGCAGCGGGACGATCACGGTCAGCCCCGGCCGCAGCCGCCGCGGGTTCACGCCCGGATTCCCACGGAGGATCCGTTCGACGCTGCTGCCGTAGCGGAGCGCCAGGTCCCAGAAGGTCTCACCCGGCCGAACCCGGTGTTCGACCGACGTGCCCACCACCGGTGTGGTGGCCACCGGAGCGGCGCCCAGGAGCGGGACAACCGCGGTCTGTCCCGGCCGCAGCCGCTGCGGGTGCAGCCCGGGGGTCTCGCCGACGATCAGATCGACGCTGCTGCCGTAGCGCTTCGCGATCGCCCAGAAGGTCTCTCCGGCGCGGATCACGTGCTCGGTGAAGTCGAACAACTGCGTGCGCTCCTCCAGGAGGGCCCGCACGCGCTCGGCGTGCTCGGCCGGAACCTTCAGCCAGTATCCGTTCAGGTCCGCGGCGCGGGTGTCGCCCGATGCGATCACCGCCGGCGCGACGCGGGCGTCGTTCGGGGTGAACACCGAACCGAGCTCGGCGTTGGCGGTCCGCAGCAGCTCCAGGTCCATGCCCGTGTGCGCGGCCACCTTGCGCAGGTCGGCCCGGCCGCCGGCCCCAACGCGAACCCAGGTGATCGGCTCGAGCTCCGCCAGACCGTAGCGCTCGGGCTCCGAGAAGACGCGAACCGCCGCCAGGAAACGGGGCACGAACTCCGCCGTCTGCTGCGGCAACGCGCCCGACCGGCGCAACTCCCAGAAGTCGCGGGTGCCGGCGCGGTCGATCGCGCGCTGCACCCCACCCGGTCCGGCGTTGTAGGCGGCGATCGCCAGCAGCCAGTCGCCGAAGCGTTCGCGGTTCGTTGCCAGGGTATCCAGCGCGACCTCGGTCGCCTTCCAGAAGTCGCGCCGCTCGTCGAGCCCGCCATCCATCCGCAACGGATAGCCGCTCGCCCCAAGGCGCGTGATCTGCCAGATGCCGACCGCGCCGCTCGGCGAAACCGCCTCGGGCAGGTAGCCCGACTCGATCACCGGAAGCAGCCGCAGCTCCTGCGGCAGCCCGCGCCGCTCGAGCGCAGCGCCGATGTGATCGGCGTAGATCCACGACCGCTCCCAGACGCCGTGCAGCCATCCCCGCCAGGTCCGCTTGGTGAACTGCTTGATGTAGTGCTCGACGCGCGCTTGGTCGCACGCCTGCCAGTCGCTCCGGCACTCCTGGGCCGCGAGCGGCACGATGCCTATGGTTATGAGCACGGCGATCGCCACGAGCGTGCGCATGCCGCCTCCCGTTGCTGCGATGGTCATCCTTTCCTCTATGCGTCCCGGCCTCTGCCGGTCGGACACGGGGCGGGCGGCGCGAGAACCTACAACTTCTCGCCAAAGTAAATGCCGGCCCACTCCCAGGTGCCGTCGACGCGCGGATCGACGCCATAGTCGATCCGTCGGAAGTATAGATACCAGGTAGTGACCCGTGCCGTCCATCCCACCGTGCGGAGGAAGGCTTCCCGGTCGTTGGAATCGGGGTGCAACTCGGCATCGGCGTAGACACGCCGCATCGGGAACGCCTCCAACCTGAAACGACGGGTGAGCGTCGCGTCGCTCCCCCAGGAGGTCGCGAAGAAGTTGACGTGGGCCTGCAGACGGCGCAGCGCGCGTACGTCCCGGCTGGCGATGGCCGCCCGCGCCTCCGCCACCAGCGTTGCCAGGTCGTCGCGTATCCACGACTTGTCGGAGCCATGGAAGCGGATCAGCTCGGTCACCCGCCGGTAGGCATCGGGCTCCCCGGGGATCTCGGTCGGGGGGGCCCGGAGGAACCTGCCGTACGCCTCCATGCCTTGCTCCCAGTCGCCCCTGCCGGCGGACGCAGCGGCGAGCCGGTAGAGGCTCAGGCCGAGGTCGATGCGCTCGGGAAACCTCTCGACCAGCTCCCGGTAGTACTCGACGTGGCGGACGGCATCGTCGAGCTCAACCAGGCGCTCCAGGCAGTGGCGGTGCAGCGACCGTCCGCGCACTTCCAGATCGGGGAGGTTGCGCAGCGCCCGCCGGCAGTAATGCACGGCCATCGGCGCCTGCCCGGCATCCAGATAGGAGTCCGCGACGGTCACCAGGTGGGCGGCGTTGTACGGGTCCTGGGGATGCTGCCCGGCGTACAGGGTCAGAAAGGTCCGCTCGCGTCCTCCTTCGCCGCCGCGCCGCAGGGTGCGGGCGATCTCCGCAACCAGCGCGTACCGCCGGTCGGCTGTCGCGGGGCCGGAGTCGGTCCGCTCCAGTTCGCCGCGGAGCTGCTGGAGATCGGCATTCAGAGACCGGTCCGGCACCCACAGCAGTTCGTGGCGCGCGCAGCCGCCGAGCACGATGGCGACCACCAGCGCGGCCGCCTGTCCGAGCGCGGCGCGGCAAGCCGGAGAGCGGCGGCAGGCGCGCCCCGCGTTCAGTCGGCGACGTGGCATGGGCGATCCGGCGTTCGCCGATCCGGCCTCGGGGGATAGTGCATCCGGTGATAGGCCTCCAGTGATAGTGCCTCCGGTGATATACTGTGCCTCCTGATGGGCGAAAAGATCACCATGACCGCGAGCGGCTTGCAGGTCCCTGACGAGCCGATCATTCCCTACATCGAAGGCGACGGCACCGGCCCCGACATCTGGGCCGCCGCCGTGCGCGTACTGGACGGCGCCGTCGCCACGGCCTATGGCGGCCGGCGACGCATCGAGTGGCTGGAGGTCCTGGCGGGGGAGAAAGCGTACGAGCGAACCGGGAGCTGGCTGCCCGATGCCACGGAGGATGCCTTCCGCGAGTACCTGGTCGGCATCAAGGGTCCGCTGACCACTCCGGTCGGGACCGGCATTCGCAGCCTCAACGTCGCGCTGCGGCAGAAGCTCGACCTGTACGTCTGCCTGCGGCCGGTCAAGTACTTTCCCGGCGTGCCGTCGCCGGTACGCTCGCCGGCGGACGTCGACATGGTCGTCTTCCGGGAGAACACCGAAGACGTGTACGCCGGCTTCGAGGTGAGCTCCGGAACCCCGGAGGCGCAGCGCATCATCGACTTCGTGCGCGACGAGCTCGGCTGGAAGATCCGGCCGGATTCCGGCATCGGCGTCAAGCCGATCAGCAGGACCGGCACCGCCCGCCTGGTGGAGGCGGCGATCCGCTACGCCCTGCAGCACGAACGCCGCAGCGTCACGCTGGTCCACAAGGGCAACATCCAGAAGTTCACCGAGGGGGCATTTCGCGGGTGGGGCTATGAGGTGGCCGCGGAGCGCTTTCCCGGTCGGACGATCGCCTGGGACGACCTGCCGGCCGACGGCACGGTGCCCGACGGCAAGGTCCTCATCAAGGATGCGATCGCGGACATCTTCCTGCAGCAGATCCTGACCCGGCCGCGCGAGTTCGACGTCATCGCCACCATGAACCTGAACGGCGACTACATCTCCGACGCGCTCGCCGCGCAGGTGGGCGGTATCGGCATCGCGCCGGGAGCCAACATCAACTACCACACCGGGCACGCGATCTTCGAGGCGACGCACGGCACCGCTCCCAAGTACGCCGGCAAGAACGTCGTCAACCCCAGCTCGGTGATCCTGTCCGGCGTGCTGATGCTGGAGCACCTCGGCTGGACCGAAGCGGCCGCCGCCATCGACCGTGCGCTGACAGAGACCATCGCCGCCGGGCGCGTCACCTACGACTTCGCGCGGCTCACCACCGGCGCCACTGAGCTCTCGACCAGCGCCTTCGCCGACGACATCGTCTCGCGGCTGGAGGCCGCGTGATGCGTGCCCGGGCACGCACCGGCCGCGTCCTGCGTCCGCTGGCCATCCCGCTGGCGGCGGTCGCCGCACTGCTGCTGGGTTGCCAGACCCCCATGCCCGACACCTCCGAGCAGATGAGCCCGGCCGAGTACTTCCAGGCTGCCCGCGACGCCATCGGGGCTCGCAACCATCAGGCAGCGATGGACTACTACCGGGCCTACCTGGAGCGGTTCCCGGCCGCCGCCCACCCCGACGAGCTGGAGCGCAATCTGTGGGCGGAGTACGAGATCGCCTTCATGCACCACAAGCTCGACGACGACCAGACCGCCATCGAGCTGCTCGGCCTGCTGGTCGCCAAATACGACGCTGAAGGAGGCGAGGACCTGCCGCCGGCCCCCGGCCGCCTGGCGAGGCGGGTCATCGAGGAGCTGCAGGCCACCGAAGGATAGCGCGCCGGCAAAAGCGCTGCCGCCGCCCCGGGCATGTCTGGGGTGATGGCAACCCCAACGATCGTCCTCCGGCGGCTCGCCGCGGCAGTGGGCCTGGCCGGCCTCTCCTTCCTCGTCGGCGCCTGCGGCAAGGTGCCCGCCCTGCGCACCGTCATCGAGCCGGACCTGATTCCGCCCCTGCTGCGCGCGGTCGAGGTGCCGGATCGGCGCTCGATCGCCATATCCTTCAGCGAACCCGCGGTTCTGGAGCGCGGTTCACTGGTCATCGAACCGCCCCTCGGCCTGGAGGATGTCGCCTACGACGGAGCCCGCATGCTGCTGTCGGTCGCCGAGCAGACCGCGGGCGCCGAATACCAGCTCAAGGCGGTGGTCACCGATGAGCGCGGCAACGGCCTGGGTATGACCGCCCGCTTCCACGGCCACAACGGCGACGTGCCGGCCCTGGTCATCACCGAGCTGACCACGCGCGGCACCCGTACCCGGCCCGACCGGATCGAGCTGGTGGCCCTGTCGGCCGGCGACCTCGGCGGGGTGACCCTGTACGACGGAACGCCGGGCAACTACCGGCACCGGCTGGTGTTCCCGTCCATCGCGGTGGAGCCGGGCGACTTCCTCGTCGTCCACTGCGTCAGCACCGGTGACCCGGCGGAGGTGGACGAGACGGCGTCGATGACGGAATCGGCCCATCCGCAGGCGTCGGAGGATGCCTGGGACCTGTGGCTGCCCTCCGGCGAGGGACTGTCCGGCAACAACGGCGTCGTGTCGCTCTACGCACGGCCGGACGGCGGCCTGATGGATGGCGTGATCTACAGCGACCGCACCTCCGAGTCGGACGAACGCTACCGCGGGTTCGGCACCCGCAGAGTGCTGGAGCGCGTCGATGAGCTGGTGGCGGCCGGCGGCTGGCAGGTCGCCGGCGAGCTGGCGCGGCCCGAGGACGCGGTCGACTCGAACGACACCACCTCGACCCGCTCGATCGCGCGCGGCAGCGACCACGCCGACACCGACTCCCGCGCGGACTGGCACATCACCCCGACCCGCGGGGCGACGTTCGGCGGCCTCAACACCGACGAGGTGTTCAGCCGCAACTGATGGACCGGCGCTAGTACCCCATCAAACTGATGTCGGCGGGTGACATTAGGTGGCTACACGGGCTTCAAGCGCTGGAACAGCGCGCACGAGGCCGAGTCCCGTAGCACGCACCCCCAAACTACAGTTTGATGGGGTACTAGACGAGCGCCTTGAACATGCCCTCGATCTTGCCCTTGGGGACCGCGCCGACCTGCTGGTCGACGACCGATCCGTCATTGAACAGCAGCAGGGTGGGAATGCTGACCACGTTGAACTTCATCGCCAGGTCGCCGGCATCGTCGACGTTGACCTTTCCGACCTTGACCCGGCCCTCGTAGTCGGAGGCCAGTTGCTCGACCGCGGGCGCGATCATCTTGCACGGGCCGCACCAGTCGGCCCAGAAATCGACCAGCACGGGGGTGTCCGACTGGAGAACCTCCGCATCGAAGTTGTCGCTGGTAATCGTCACTTCCTGTCCCATTCGGTTATCCCCCTTGGAACTCGTTGTCCAGAAAGTTAGGGCGAAGCGGCGGGCCGATCAAGGCGGCGGGCCGCTCAGGCTGACAGTCCGGCCATCAGGTCGCGCACCGTCCGGTACGGATCGGCTCCGTCCGGTGCCTCGAGCAGGGCGCGGATGAAGGCGGAGCCGACGATCACCGTATCCACCAGCGGCGCGAGCGCCTCGACCTGCGCCCGCTCCGAGATCCCGAAGCCGGCCATCACCGACACGCCGAGCGCCCTCGCCTCCTGCAGGAAACGGACGCTGTCCTCGCTGATGTGCGTGTAGCCGCCGGTGACGCCCTTGCGCAGCGCCGTGTACAGGGAGCGGCTGTGCGAGGTCTCCACCACCGTGCGCAGCCGCTCCACCCGCGCGGTCACCGGCACCACGGGCACCACCTCCAGACCCAGCTCGTGCCCGGCCGCGTACAGGCCCTCGTCGTAGTCAGGCGGCAGGTCGGGGACGATCACGCCGCGCGCGCCCGCGTCCCGGCAGCGCGCCAGGAAGGGTTGGATGCCCGGCCGGAACGCCAGGTTGGCGTACACCATCACGAAGACCTGCGGCGCGTCGGGGCGGTTCGCCAGCCGTTCGACCAGCCGGAATCCGTCGTCCACCGCGAATCCGGCCGCCAGCGCGTCCGCGCACGCGCGCTGGATCCACGGACCGTCCGCGGTCGGGTCGCTGAAGGGAAACTGCACCTCCAGCAGCCCGGCGCCGCCGTCGATCATCGCCTCGCCGACGCGCAGCGAGGTGTCCCAGTCCGGAAACGCGGCCACCAGGTGGGCCATGAAGGCCGGTGTGTCAGCCACGTGCGATCTCCCGAGCTTCGCGCTTCAGGAACTCCGCCCAGCGGTCCGGCTGCAGTGCTCCGGCCAGTATGAACAGGTCCTTGTCGCCGCGGCCGGAGACGTTGACCACGACGCTGGCGTCGTCCGGGAGCGTGCGGGCCACCTTGACCGCCGCCGCACCCGCGTGGGCCGACTCCAGCGCGAAGATGACCCCTTCGCTGCGCGCGAACAGCCGCACCGCATCGAGCGCCTCGTCGTCGGAGGCGGTCGTGAACTCCACGCGGCCGCTGCTGCCCAGGTGGGCGAGCTGGGGGCCGACGCCGGGGTAGTCGAGTCCGGCCGAGATCGAGTGCGTCTCCGCCACCTGGCCGTCGCCGTCGGTGAGGAACAGTGACTTGTAGCCGTGCACGATGCCGGGTACGCCGCTGCCGGACATGCGCGCCGCGTGGTCGCCCAGGCCGGGACCGCGCCCGCCGGCCTCCACCCCGATCAGCCGCGGCGCCGGCGCCTCCAGATGGGGAGCGAAGAAGCCGAGCGCATTCGATCCGCCTCCCACGCAGGCGATCAGCGCCGTCGGCTGCACGCCGAGTTGCCGGCACTGGTCGGCCGCCTCGCGGCCGACCACGGACTGGAACTCGCGCACCATGTCCGGGTAGGGCGACGGGCCCATGACCGAGCCGATCACGTAGTGGGTCCGGTCGAACGTGTCCGACCAGTCGCGCAGCGCCTCGTTGATCGCGTCCTTGAGCGTCCGCGACCCCGAGCCGACGGGCACCACCTCCGCGCCGAACAGCTCCATCCAGAAGACGTTGGGACGCTGGCGGCGCACGTCCACCTCGCCCATGTAGACCCGGCACTCCAGCCCCAGCTTGGCGGCCACCGCGGCGGTAGCCACGCCGTGCTGCCCGGCGCCGGTCTCGGCGATCACGCGCGGCTTGCCCATGCGCTTGGCCAGCAGGCACTGGCCGATGACGTTGTTCACCTTGTGGGCGCCGGTATTGGCCAGCCCCTCCAGCTTCAGGTAGATCGACGCGCCGCCGATCTCCGCCTGCGCGTTCACGGCCGGCGAGAGCGGCGTCGGCCGCCCCGCGAACTGCCGCCCGAAGCGGTCCAGCTCAGCGAGGAACACGGGGTCGACGATCGCTGCCGTGAAGGCCGCCTGCAACTCGTCGAGCGGGGTGCGCAGCACCTCGGCGGCATAGCGGCCTCCGAACTGGCCGAAATAGTCATTGTATGCCTTCATTTCAGACTCCTCATGCAGCGGCTCCGACCGCCGTCCGGATCGCGGCGAAGAACGCGCGCAGCTTGGCCGGGTCCGTGCGTCCCGGTGACGACTCCAGTCCGCTGGCCACGTCGACCAGCTCCGGCCCGTGTCGCTCGATCACGCCGCGCACGTTGTCGGGGTTGAGGCCGCCGGCCAGCCAGAGCGGGCCGTGGCGGGGGGGCGCGCCCGCCCCCCCCGCCCCCCCCCCCCCGCCGCCCCGCCCGCCCCCTCTCCCCCGTCTCTAGCAGGAAGCAAAGACGCACCCAGGCGAGACGGAG
>JAPOQV010000336.1 GCA_026710565.1 Spirochaetaceae bacterium
CTATCTTTCAAGCACCCACGGGTAGCAGGGGGTAGCAGGGGTAGCAGAGAGCGCTACTCGTCAAGCATCGACGCAGACGTGAGGGTCTACGGATTGCCATACCATCAGGCTTACTTCGCGTCCGTCCTGGTCGCGGTTGCAGCCGCACGGGGCGCCGACCGCGGGCTCGGCTTCGTCGGGCAGGCTCCAGAAGGCATCGCAGGGACCGGTAGCACCTGCTGACGCCGGTGCGAAAGTGGCGCCGGATCCGCCCCCTGACTCCGGCTCCGGGCGCCTCGTCACAAGAGATGAATCAGGATCAGGTGCTGACCTAGGCTCGTTGTCGTTCGCTTCGGCAGGCGGCTTTGGGGGGAGGGGCGGCACCTGACCCGTCCCAGAAAAATCAATTCCGGTTGCCGGCGTCGCGGCGCAGAGTGCGAGCGCGAAGATCGCCAGCAGGGGACGAGCTGCGAACATCACGGGCGTCCGCTGCCCTATACCGTTGGGCTTCCGCCACATATAGCCCTTTATCGGCTTCTCTGTTGCGGGCGGTAGCCTTTCCGCTCTACAAGGAGCCTGATGCTTACATTCCGCCCCGATGAGACAACCCTTCGCTGCGGTGCCCGTGTATCGGTTCAACGAGAGATCGATCCTGCTGGCGCTTCGTCACCAGAAGGCCCTCGCAGGCACGTTCGTCCTGCAGACCGGCCGATCGCTGGACCGGGGCCCGCTGGCGCTTCTGGCGCTACCTGCCGCAGACGGCGGAGTACTCCGCCGCCGACCGATTTCGCGACTTGGTGATGCGGTGGGAAGCATAGTGAGCCACGTGCGGGTCGCGTGTTTCTACGCGCAACTTTCCCGACGGCCCAGGCGATAGCGCTCAACCCCCTTTTCTGTGCCAGCGCCACCGGCGACATACCGATAACGCCCCGGTGCCGGATGCACAGCGGGATCCAGACGCCGACGGGGCGGCTCGCGGCGCCCTACTCACTCAGCGCCACGAGCGACCGGCAGCATCGTCTCCACCTGTGCCGCATCTTCGCGGCATGCCGTGTGCCGAATCGACGCGCCGGCTCCCTGATTTACTTCAACTTCCGCCGCCTCAGCGCCGCTGCCGGGCCGCCGTCGTCAGCCGACGCACCTGCTTCGTCGGCCACAGGCTCGCCATCGAACGCTGGGGCCGTAGGCGCGGTGGCTTTCGACCGGCCGCGACGCCGAGCGCCGATGATTGCGGGCCACATCCGGCGTAGTCAGGTGGGCATCGGCAGGCCACCGGTGATACCGTGCGGGCGAAATGAGAACCGGCGCCTACGGACACCTGCAGGCGGACGACCGCGCCTGGTTCATCGCGGACTCGCTCAAGTGGCTCATCGAGCACGACCGCGGCGAACCGATGCGCGCTCAGAAGGCGCACCTGTGCCATGTCTGCAAGGGCTTGATCAACGTCGGGGAGCGGTACCGGCGGCTGCGTGGCGGCGTCGCTCGCATCAACGTCAAGGTCCACGAGGCTTGCTACCAGCAGCGCCGCCAGGAGCCATCCGCATGATTACCGAAGCACTGGTGCAGGCCCATCACGCCCGCGCCGCGCTGGCGCGGGCGTGCGAGACCGGTGTCCAAGACGATGACGCACGACCAGCACCCTGAGGCCAACGGCGTAGCCCAACACAGGCTCGCATCATTCCTTGACCACTACCGTGATGCGGTTGGCGCCGACGGCGGTGACCCTCAGATGCACTTGCCCGTTGTTGTGCCCGAGCGTCGCGATCATGTTCGAGTGCGGCGGCTGGGAGCGCTCGTTGAAACTCTCCAGCGTGTGCAGGTACGGGCCCTCCTGCGCCGGGCGATTCGCCAGATCCGGTCCTACGCAGTCCGACACCTGCTCCGACGGCTCGTACCGGTAGTTGTACAGATCGATCGATCCTAACCGGTACTCCTCGCCCCCGGCGTGCGACATACTCCACGTCCCAGCGTTGTATCGATACCGACTCGGCACGACCGTACGGTCCGACAGCAGCGTCGCCACACCCCAGTCTGCCAACACCTCCCCGAAAGTCACCTCGTGGCCCCCGGCCGCCAGCGCTGCGTCGATCGCATCCACTCCAGCGCTGCCGCTCTGGACGATTTCGCTGAACAGCTCGGCCCCTCCGTACGTCCGCGCCAAGTACGCCCCGAGCGCGTAGTTCACCGCGTAGTTCGCTATCTTCCCGCCCCACGCCGTCACCTGAATATCGTTGAACAGGTTGTAGTACGGCAGTCGTCCCCGTTCGTTCCCCGCCATGCCCGCCGTCGGATCATCGTACGCTACCCCGCGCGGTCCGTTCACCTTCAGCTTGTCTGCGATCAGGTCCTCCCCCACTTCCGAGGCCATCTCGTTCAGCCACGCCTCGCTTCCGGCATCGCGCAGTATCCACTTCTGATAATAGTGGATCATGTGCTGATACTCGTGCGCCAGCGTCGAGATCACGATGCTCGGTCTGCGGTCGGTCACCTCCCAACTCGGGCCTTCAGGTAGCGCCATGAAGACCGAGTCCATGAAGAAGATCAGCCGTTCCGCCGAGATCCGGGGTTCAGGATTCCTCAGGTAGTTATGCAACCCCCAATAGAAGCCCACGATGCGGCACTCCCCCGGTTCCGGCGCGCCGTCTCCCTGGATGTCGAACAGCAGAATGTGTATCTCGCCCGCTGCCTCCGGCGGGATCATGTTCTCGTAGGAGTGCGGCCCCCAGGGCTCTCCGTAGATCGCCGTCACCCAGTCGTGGATGTCGTTGCCGCCGCCTGGGCGGAGGAAGCGTTCCGCCAGCGCATCGACCATCTCCCGGGTCACGCACGGTCCGGCTCCGCTGCAGTCCGGCCCCCATTCCCGATCCGCCACCCACAACGCCAACGTCGTTTCTCCGTCCGTGACCACTCTACGCGCCGTTGCGGGTATGGAGACGAGATTCCGGTTATTGTCCCGGTCTCTGAAATCGTATCGGTCCCCCTCCGCAACTCCTCGGCGTGTCCGAGTGCTTGCTGACGCCCGCATTCCCGAGGAGCCTCTCGTTCCCGACAGCGGCGGGTTGTTGTTGAACTCCGTGATCCACTTGCGTTCCGCCACTCCCACACTTGCTTCAGGTCTCGGCTCCGCCACCCGGACGCCCTGCTCTGCCGCCGGCAGCCCCTTTGCTGCGCCATCCCCGAGGTTCTCTCTCTCGATGGTGGGATCCACCTCGTCGCCGGCGGTGTTGGTCGCGATCACGTACACCCTTGCCGTTGCGTCGCCCAGGTCCAGCGTGTAGAGCGCTTCCTCCAGTTCTTCCCCTTCCGGATTCAGCACGAACACCTGGTCTCCTCTCCCGCGGTACCTTGATGTCAGGCCGTCAGACGAGTCCTCTCTGATGGTGATCGTGAAAAAGGCATGGTCAGCGCGCTTTCTGCCATCGCTCACCGTGTAGGTCATGCGGTGGGTTCCCGCTTCCGCCGGCGTGCCACTGAGCGTGCGCTCTTGGGCGTCGAAGGTCAGCCCCGGGATCGGCGGGCTGAGGGTGTAGCTCACCGGGCCAGTGCCGCCGCTGGCAGGAGGCAGGATAAGCGGCGCGATCGGCCAGCCCCTCGCATAGACTTGGTCGTCCACGCTCCCCTGGAATCGTAGCGGACCGACCGGGCTGGTCGGTGTGCAACTCAACAGTATCAGGGGCACCAGCACCACTACCGGAATTATCCTCCGGTGCTGGCCTTTTCTAGGCGGTGTCCGCTTCCGCTCGCTCAGACCGGGCACCCTCTGGATCTTCGTCAGCATCCCGTCCCACCATAGTCCATACCTCCCTGGCAGCGGGAACCCAGATCAACCCGTCGCGATGTAGACCTCCGGCAAGCACCGCCAACCCGTCGGCCTGCTACAGCTCCGCCCAGACTGGCGCGCCATCGGGCCGCCCAGCTCGAACGGCGTTGTCTTCGTACCCCTTAGCCCGGTCTACTATGGCACCGGATCGGAGCGTCAGCGAAAACGGGGCCCCACAGATGCACCTGCAGACGACGCGCCCGTGTTCCTTATGGCAATGGCGCTTGCCGTGGCCATGGTGGCCTGCCAGGCTGCCACACCGGTGGAGAAGACCCCGGTGACTCTCGGCGGCACGGGGCTACCCGATATGTCGTTCTCTGATTTCGAGGGAACGGCGGCCGCCAAGACGGTCACGATTACTGGCAACCACTTCAAGGGTACCAAACTCGATTACAAAGCCTCGTCCAGTAACTCGGATGTGGCAACCGCGACTGCATCCGGGAGCACCGTGACGGTAACACCGAAGGGTGTAGGCCGCGCTACCGTGACGGTGATCGCGACGGCGACGGCAGACAACGAACAAGGAACGGCGTCGCTGAACTTCACGGTAACGGTCACCGCGCCGCCTCCGCCCGAGCAGCCCGAGCCGCCGCCGGATAACAACGCACCTCGACTGAAGGCTGGTAAGACACTCCCGCATCACACCGAGCTGCTGTTCGGCGGCTCGGAGGAAGTCGACCTGGATGAGTACTTCACGGACGACGAAGACGATGACATAACGTACGTACCCGTCTCGAACGACGAGGGAGTCGTGACGGTTTCCGTATCAGGCTCGATGCTCACGATAACGGTAGTCAATCACGGCGATACGACGATCATCGTCACCGCCACAGACTCCTACAACCAGTCAATAAAGGAAGCGTTCGACGTAACGGTGATCAATCAGGCCCCGATGATCGTAGCCGATGAGCCAACCAGGTTTGGTCCCTATATGCCTGGCGATACGCAGAAGATTACGGTGTCGGAGTACTTCACGGACGTCGAAGGTGATGATCTGAAGTATACCGCTGCTCCCAGCGACGAAACGGCCGCAGAGTTCGTGACGGTCACCGATCCGGACGCCGACTCGAACATCACGATTACGGCAAAGGCTGTTGGTGAGGCGATGATAACGATCACCGCAACCGACGGCACCAGCGTCACGTCGCACACGTTGACAGTAACGGTCGACGCGGTGCCGAACCAGGCGCCTGAAGTGGTAGGGGACGGAATCCCGGACCAGTCTCTGGAATTGGATTTCGCCGACAAAATGAAGACGCTCGACAATCTGTCGATGTACTTCCGCGACCCCGATGCCGGTCCGAACCCGACGCTGGAGTATGAAGTTTCTGTTCCGGCTATGGGGATGGGGATGTACGCGAACGCGACGGTCGACGGCGAGACACTCATGATCACGGCAGTTGCTGCTGGTGATGAGATGATCACCGTCACCGCATTTGACGGCCGCCACCGGACCTCGGACACGTTTACCGTGACGGTAACCAATCCGCCCGCGCCGACGCCGACCAGCGATCTGCCCGACGTGCACTTCGCTCATGATGACATGGCAGCGCCGCCGATCATGCTTTCCGAGCACTTCTCGGGTGCAACAGATTACGATGTCTCCGTGCGCGACGACGGTGTTGTCACGGCTACGAAAGCACAAGACGAGAGCGGGGAGTGGGCGCTGACGCTGACGCCGGGCGACGCAGGCAGAACGGTAGTGACGGTCACGCCTACCAACAGTGCCGGCAGAGGTGCGGCTCAGTCCTTCACGGTGATCGTCGATCCGATGCCGTCGGAGCCGCCGGCGCCGCCGGAGCCGAACAAGCCGCCACAGTACAAGCCAGACATGACGCTATCCAATATGGCGCCTATCCAGCTCATCAACGGTAGCAACGCAACCGGCGCTGCAGGACCTGACGACGCAGATGACAGTACTGACGAAGAGTTTGGCGCTGCCGCTATGGACAACAAGGATATCGAACTCGATATGTACTTCACGGATCCGGACGGCGTCGATTCTCGTATGGTCTATGCGGTCACGATGACGGAAATGCCCGATGAGGCAGATAAGAAGCCGGTGATCCAACTTCATTCGGTCAAAGCGGATACAACAACGACGGCCGCCACCGGAGATCATGCGAAGGGTGGACCTCCAGATGGTGAAGATGAAGACGAAAGAATGCTGGTCATCGAGCCACGGAACCTCGGCACTGCAACAATCACGATTACAGTGACAGATGAAGATGGCGAGACTGATACCTTTACGTTCACGGTCGAGGTAGTTGCTTCAGGCACCAACGACGATCCGGTGATCGGCAGCGTAGCTGACACGGCCACTTCCTTCCCCGATCTTGTCGGGTCAAACACTGCCGACCCGGCAGCCCAGAGACTGACGATCGATGGAACTCCTCGTAAGGTGGTCAACGACGCGTTGATTAGCACGCTCTTCGACGACCCCGATTTTAGGAAGCCCGACAGGCCCGACGAGATGCTGAAGCTCTCCGTGAAGTACTTCCCGTTGGACATCGGTATTGACGAGGCGACGCGGCAAGCGGCGGCGGCAAATCCAGATACAAAGGTGCTTGCAGCTGATAAGGTGGGGGTGTCTCATACACCGTCGGCTCTCCCGTCGTGGAACGGTTCTTCGAGAGCCAAGCTCACGTTGAGCCTCGCCGGAACGAAGGGCACTCCTATGGGCGCCGACGCCGGCGCCGAGACCGATGACGGGCATTTGGTCGCGCTCATAGCGACCGACGAGTACGGTAGGTCTTTTGCACACGTACTCCAAGTCATAGTGAACCATGCCCCGGAGGCTATAGGCCCTCAGGAGGATGATGCGAAGACGCTCGGCGAGGCCATGTGCGAGGACTCCGATTGCATGGAACTGGGCTTCGATTCTCGGACTAGTCCCGATGGTACTCCGTTTCCTGCTGCTGTAACGGCAAACCAAAAGCACATCCCCCTTGTTTCAGCTGATGGTACCGCAGGTGGATACTTCCATGATCCCGACGGTAATGACACTGCACTGGTGTGCCGAATCAACGGCAAAACCGGGACCGATGCTTTCAAGTTCACGCTTCAAGCCTCAGATGGAGCTCCCGACGATACAAGTTTGAGGATCGAGACTCTGAAGGCACGGGGCTCGGGCTCGGTGACGATCGCGTGTCGTGACGCGTACGGCGATTCTAGCCCGGACGCCACCTTGCGCGTGAGGGCCACTCACCAAAGCGTATCGCTACAATAGCTCGCTTCGTTTCACGAGGTTTACGCCGCCGGGGGGTTCGCCCCTCGGCGGTTTTCTTTTTGGTGCGCCCGCTAGGGTATGATTGGGATGGACTCTCAAAGGAGGTGTCCGGAGGATGGTCCGTTTTTCTGAGCGATCCAAAGCCGTCACCAGGAAGCCAGCGCCGAAGGATGGGCTTGGTAGCGCTCGCGGCGCTGGTGTCCCTGGTGCTGTCGGGCTGCACACCGACCAGCCCGGTGGGCTCGCTACGGTTCCAGGAGAGCGTGGAAGACCAGCTTTATACGACGGACTGGCCGATCACGCCGCTTATCCTGCCGCCTGCCAGCGGGGGCACAGGCCCGCTGCGCTACACCCTGCACCCGCCGATCCCTGGGCTGAGCTTCGACGCCCCTGAACGGACGCTGAGGGGCACGCCGTCGAAGGCGGGCACCCACCTCATGACCTACACGGTGAGCGATGGCAGGAAGCGCGCCGAGCACACCTTTTTTCACGATCACTGTCGAAGAGGACGCTCCTGACGGGCTGACATCCAGGTACCGCGGGCGAGGAGACCAGGTGTTCGTGCTGAATCCGGAGGGGGAGGAGCTGGACGAAGCGCTGTACACGCTGGACTTGGGCGAGGCAACGGCCGGGGTGTACGTGATCGCGACCAACACCGCCGGCTACGAGGTGGATCCCACCATCGAGAGAGACGACCTCGGGGATGGCGCAGCAAAAGGGCTGTCGGCCGCAGAGCAGGACGGCCGGGTGGCGGAGCCGAGACCTGAAGCGAGCGCGGGAGTGGCGGAACGCACGTGGATCACGGAGTTCAACAACAACCCGCCGCTGTCGGGAAAGAGAAGCTCCACCGGGCTGCGGGCGTCAGCAAGCGCTCGGACACACCGAGGAGTTGTAGAGGGGGACCGATACGACTTCAGAGATCGGGACGACAACCAGAACCTCGTCTCCATACCCGCAACGGCGCGCAGAGTGGTCACGGATGGTGAAACGACATTGGCGTTGTGGGTGGCGGATCGGGAATGGGGGACCAGACTGCAGCGGAGCCGGGCCGTGCATTGACCCGGGAGATGGTGGACACGCTGGCGGAGCGTTTCCTTCGCCCGGGCGGCGGCAACGACATCCACGACTGGGTGACGGCGATCTACGGAGAGCCCTGGGGACCGCATTCCTACGAGAACATGATCCCCCGGAGGCGGCGGGGGATCCCAGCCGCCGCACTCGAACATGATCGCGACGCTCGGGCACAACAGCGGGCAAGTGCGTCTGAGGGTCACCGCCGGCGGCGGGGACAACCGCATCACGGTAGTGGTTAAGGGATGAATGCCTCCTGGCTACTTCCATGGCTGGGCGAAAAAAAACCGCCGAGGGGCGAACCCCCCGACGGCTGCAGAAACGCACGCGTTAGCGTGGTTTGGTTAATGGATCGACGAGTGGAACTCGACGTGTATAGTGAGCGTCGCCTTGGGGCTCTTCTCAAAGTCCACCTCAGAACCGGCTGCACCGACCTGGTCCCAGCACCATACGTCAAGATACGCCGTCCCATCTTTGGTAGTAACCGGAAAGTCGATTATTTGGCGGGCTTCATCGCCCGTTGTCGCCGACCAACTGGGTCTATTTATACTTGTAACTCCCGCTGTCGTCGTCTCACCGAAGATGCTGTCGCCTCTCATGTTGAAGCGGCACCGCAAATCGTCCTCGTCCTTATCGGAAAAGTAGCCTACGGCGACCGCATCGGTGGGGTCATCATCAACTATCCTGAGATCATCGATGGCAACACCAACGGTCAGTCCCTTAAGCTTTCCCTCTTCCTTAAGGGTCTCCGGCTCGCTCTGAGCACCTTGCGCTACGGGAGCAGAATTGACCTTCACGCTGAAGAACGTGCTGACGTTGTCCGGGTCTTCGGCGTTGAACATACCGTCGGCGCCAGTCTTCCCTCCCCATGACTCATCGAAGGAGTCGGTAGCCACGAAGTAGATGGTGGCGTCGCCTGACCCTACTGGAGTAACCACCACGTTGTATTCATCAGGCTTCTCCGAGTTGCGGGTGTCTTCAAGGCTTACTGTCGCGACATCATCGTTAGTGGACTTTGCCTCGAACCTCCAACGGTCGTTAGTGGTTCTCTGATTCAGTTCAACATCCGGGTCGTTAAAGATAGTAGCAAGATCAAGCTTCCACTTCTTCGACGTATCGGTTTCCTTAAATCTCCTGACGTCATCGCGACCGACGAAGTTGCCATATGGGTTAGTTTCGACATCCGTATCCGTGTCGGGGAACACTATGGCGGTACCCGTTGATAGATTGTCGTCGGTACCTAAACTCGGCCCATTATTGGCGGTGGCAACGACGGTCACATTAAACTTCCATGTTTCCGACTCGTTGGAAACATCGGTAGCAGTTACCGTGATCATCGTGGTACCTGCCTTCCTCCCCCTGATCGTTACGTCAGAAGCTTCCACCATCATCTTGTCGAGAGTGGCCTTCGTAACTACGTTCCTGGCGGCAAAAACAGCGTCGTTCGCTATATCGGTTGTGTTAATCTCTTGATCAGACAAGGGAGTTGCATACGCGGCCACGACTGTCGGATCTTCCGTCTTCACGCTGAATGTCAACGTGTCGGCGGCAAATCCGTCGGGATCGCGGATGTATTTGGTCAGCATGTATCTCTTGGTCGCGGCATTGAGTGCGGCCAGACCGTCGGCATCAACCGTGGCCGCACCGGTGTCGGCAATCATCGGCATCTTGACGGCCATGAAACTCATGTTCGGCTTCAACTCCGGGCCCCTGGGCGCCTTTTCCACCATCACGTTGATGCTCTGCGTCGTACCGTTGCCACCACGGTTGGAAGGAGTGATCTCCACTACGGCGGAGCCCGCCCCCACCCGCGTAAGCGTCAGCACCGTCTGTTCCGCGTTCACTTTAGCCATGACAACGGTTCCGTCTCCATGGTCGACGGCGTACATCGTTGCGTTGTCGAAGTATTCCTCAAGCATGAACGTCTGAGGCGCGCCATCGTGCTCGAAGGTCACGTTGGGGATTTCCTTCTTCCACGTCGGCGCCGCCGGCGGCGCTACCGGAGCAGGATTCACTGTCACGCTGATCGTCAGGGTGGCTGGTGGCTCATGCGAATTCATAGCGGTGACCGTCACCATCACCGGCACGTCACTTGCGGATAGCGGCGTAATCGTCACCATACTGCCGACTGCAACTGCGGTCGCCACGGCTGGTTTGCTCGACTTAGCCTCATAATCCAGATCGCCGCCAGCCGGGTCCGTGAAATACATGGATACGTCGGGTATGACGTGATCATCACCACCAGCCGTCAGATTCACCGGGTCCGGTGTCATCATATCGCTACGCTGAGGCGCAAGCGACTCCACTACGGAAATCTTAATTGAATGAGAGATCGTCTCATCATCTTCATCCGTGGCGGTGATGGTCACGGTTGCATTACCGACAACACGGAGCGCTATGATGGTGACCGTGTTGTCTTCAGCATTGATGACCTGGACGACTGGATCGCCGCTCGAAACAGCACCGAAGGAAAGGGCCTCGCCTTCGAATGAGCTTACGATTTCAGTACCGGGGATCACCAACTGGTCACCGAACAAGAGCGCCTCAGCCGTCGTAAGCGAACCGATGTATATGGGTTCTCCCGCGTCGGCCACCGTAACGTGGAGCGTCGCGGATGCACTCTTGCTACCGTCAGTCGCCGTCACGGTTATGTCGGCTGTACCGGCAGCTACCGGAGTAATGGTAAGAATACCGTCTGCAAGACCGGCCGTAACAGCATCTTCCGGCGTAGCACTGACACTACTGATGGAAAACGTAAGGGTGTCTTCGTCGGGATCGACGAAGTTGGCGGCCACGTTTCTGGTTCCGGCATCACCGTCTTCCCTCAGCATCATCGGCTCAAACGCCGTCGCCCTTGCGATGGGCGCGTAATTGACAGGCTCAGGAGGCTCACCGGAAGGTCCGGCAGGTCCTTTCTCGCCGGTCTTGCCGACGGCGCCCTGGCAGGCCACCATGGCCACGGCAAGCGCCATTGTCATAAACAGAATCAC
>JAPOQV010000337.1 GCA_026710565.1 Spirochaetaceae bacterium
ATGTCAATCCTTGAAGAAGGTAACATGCATCGAAATTGCGAAACGAACATGGCTACAACCGGACCCGAAAAAGCCGGCCCGAGGCCAATCAAGTCATTGCCGCAATGGGAGTTATGAGAAATCCAGCCCGTGGAAGTTCCGACTAGCGGTTGCCCGGTGGGGCAGCGATCGGAACGCGCCGCGTCGGTTTGAGAGTACGTCGTAGCCACCGCCTCCTGAGGTCGCGATGCCGGGTCGACAGGACGGGCGGCTGCCACTACGGTGAGGTATGAGCCAGGGCCGGTTCTTTGCGCGCGACGAGGGGGAGCGCGAGACGATGGAGGGGTTCGAGCTTGGCTGGCACAGCCGGCCGGAGACCACCGGGGCCGGGCAGCTCGTGGTCATCGAGGTGAAGCTCGATCCCGGCGGGGGCCACGACTTCCACCGCCACCCCAACCAGGAAGAGGTGATCTACGTCCTGGACGGCGAGATCGAGCAATGGGTCGACCGCGGCAGCCGCACGCTGCGAGCCGGCGACTCGGCGTTCATTCCGGCCGCCATGGTGCACGCATCGTTCAACGTGTCGGGGTCGGCAGCGCGGTTGCTGGCGATCCTCGCCCCGTGCGTGGGGGACGAAGGGTACGAGCTGGAGGAAGTGCACGAGCAGGCCCCCTGGAGCGAGCTGCGCTCCTGATCCGCCGGCCGGGCCCTCAGCGCGGCCTGAAGCGGGCGATCACGTCGTCGGCAAAGGCGTGGTTGGCATCACGCGTGCGCCCGGCGGCGTGCGGGGTGTGCACGACGTTGTGGCGGCCGATCAGGGGTGAGTCGAGCGGCACCGGCTCCGCGTCGAACACGTCGGCGGCCAGCGCCAGCTCGTCGTTGAGCACGCGGCGGTACAGGGCCCGCGTGTCGCACACCGCCGCGCGCGTGACCTGCACCACCAGGCCGTGCATGGGCAGCGCGTCGATCAGCTCCGCGGTGATCAGGCCGCGGGTCGAGTCGGTGAGCGGCACCATGGGCACGAGGATCTCCGCGTCTGCGACCAGCTCCTCGACGTGGAACCGCCGCTCGGCGCGCGCCGCCGTGAACGAGGCGTCGGGCGCGAACGGGTCCCAGACCGCCACCTCGGCGCCCAGCGCCGCGCACCAGGAGGCGTAGCGGGCGCCGATGTTGCCCACGCCGACCACGCGCACGCGCTTGCCGGCGACGGTGCCGTTGCAGAACCGCGGGTCGTCGCAGAACTGGGCGCCGCGCACGCGGCCGGCTCCGGCTTCCGGCGAGTAGTCCCACGGCGTCTGGCTGGTCTGCATGGCGGTGTGGTTCTGAGGGATCCGGCGCAGTCCGCAGATCGTCAGCGCCAGGGCGTACTCGGCGACCGTCTGGCCCCAGTACACATCCGCGCGGTGCGGGATGAAGCGCACGCCGCGCGCCTCGGCGGCCGCGACCGCCTCCTCGGAGCCGTCGCTCCGGTCGAGGTAGCACTCCTCAAGAGCGGCGAAGGGGTCCAGGTCGTGCGCGCGGAGCTGGAATCCCAGCAGCACCAGCCGCTGCACCGAACCGGGATCCCGCACCAGGCGCGCCGGGACGGCGTCCTCCGCCTCGGTCCGGATCAACTCGCACTCGCCGCGCTCCTCCCAGCGGCGCTGCCAGTGATCGGCGGTGTAGGGCCAGCTACGCTCGAACTGCCGGTGCACGCAGATCACGGAGCGCATGGTGCCCCGTCCGGCCGCGGTGGCCTCATCCCTTGACCGATCCGGCCATCAGGCCGCGCACGAAGTAGCGCTGCAGCGAGAAGAAGACCACCAGCGGCATCACGATCGTCACGAACGCCCCGGAGGTTAGCACGTGCCAGTCCTGCCCGCGCGAGCCTACCAGCTCGGCGAGCCGCGTGGTGACCAGCGCGAACTCCGCCTTGGTGCCCAGGAACACCAGCGCCACCAGCAGGTCGTTCCACACCCAGAGGAACTGAAAGATTGCGAAGGACGCGACCACCGGCGTGGCGAGCGGCAGCACCAGGCGCGTGAAGGTGACCCAGGGCGTCGCGCCGTCGGTGTGCGCCGACTCGATGATCTCGCCCGAGATGGACGTGGCGATGTACCCGTAGAGCAGGTAGGTGGCCAGCGGCAGGCCGAAGCCGGTGTGCGCGAGCCAGATGCCCAGAAAGGTCCCGTTCAGCCGCAGGCCGGTATAGAGGCGCAGCACGGGGATCAGCGCCATCTGCAGCGGGACGATCAGCAGGCTGACGATGAGGATGAAGATCAGGTGGCGGCCCGGAAAGTCCATCCAGGCGATCGCGTAGGCGGCGAACGCCGCGATCGTGATCGGGATCACCGTGGACGGGATCGTGACCAGCAGGCTGTTCAGGAAGGCGTTGCCCATGTTGTCGGCCAGGATGACCCGCTCGTAGTTGCCCAGGGTCCACTGTCCGGAGGCGAACGGCTTGGCGAACGCCGTCCACCAGCCGCTGTTCGCGATGGCGTCCTCGGAGCGAAACGAGCTCACCAGCAACCCCAGCGTCGGGGCCGTCCAGAGGACCACCAGCGCCCCCACGAAAATCCAGATGAACAGCTTGCCGGCTTTCATGCCGATTCCCGCCGCATGCGCCGGACGGTCCGCATCATGAACGGGACGACGATGATGAACAGCAGCACCGCCAGCGCGCTGCCGCGGCCGAAGTCGAAGAAGCGGAACGCCTCGGCGTACATGCGCGACGCCACCACGTCGGTGTCGAAGTTGCCGCTGGTCATGACGAACACGACGTCGAAG
This sequence comes from Spirochaetaceae bacterium, assembly GCA_026710565.1. The sequence goes on from JAPOQV010000337.1 coordinate 2,746, forward strand.
ACCTTCAGCACCAGGAACAGGATCGTCGTGGAGACGGTGAGCAGAGTGGCCCTGATGCGCGGGATGGTGATGCGGAAGAAGACCCTGACCTCGCCCGCGCCGTCGATGCGCGCAGCCTCAAGAAGCTCCTGGGGAACGCCCTTGACCGCCGCCGAAAGGATCACCATGGCGAATCCGGTCTGCAGCCAGATCATGATGAAGATCAGGAACAGGTTGTTGATCCACGGGATGCCGATCGCGTTCCAGGGGATCTGCGTCAGCCATGCCTGCGGCTCGCCGCCGAACGCGGTGACGATGGCGTTGAGCAGTCCGACTTGGTCGTAGCCGGCCGGCTGAAAGTAGTAGACGAAGCGCCAGATCACGCTGGCGCCGACGAATGATATCGCCATTGGGAGGAAGATCAGCGCCTTGACGACGCGCTCGACGACCGGACCCAGGCGGTCGATCAGGACCGCGATCAGCAGGCCCAGCACGACCGAGACGAACGGCACCAGCAGCACCCAGAGCAGGGTGTTGCGGAGCACCAGCAGCATCTCCGGGTCCGTGATGATGAAGAAGTAGTTCGCGAACCCGACGAACACCTGCGAGGTGCGGTCGAAGAAGCTGATCCAGATCGTGCGAACCGCCGGAAAGACGATGTAGATGCACAGGATCAGGATGGCGGGGCCGACGAACAGCCAGGGCCGCGTCGCCTCCCGCAGGCGGCGCGGCAGGGCTTCGACCACGCCGTTGCCGGCGTAGAACAGTCCCCAGACGCCGCCGATGCCGATGATCAGCGCGATCGCGGCGATCAGCGCCTTCGGTGCCCGGCTGTCCCGCATGAACAGGAACGCCAGGAACAGGAGCGCCGCGACGAGCGCGAACAGCCCGGCGGCGCGGAGCAGCGCGGGGAGCGCGATCCGTTCGGGCCGTGTGCCTTCGGTCATCGCCGGAAGTGCGCACAACGCCGGCCGCGGGCCGCATCCTGCGGCGGGCACCTGCGGCCGGCGCTGAAGCGCATGCTGCGGTTCAGGTCAGCGCGGGAACGATGCGTCGATCTTCGCGAGCACGGAGCCCAGCTCCTCGCCGCTGATGTAGTCGACCACTCCGGTCCAGAAGGTGCCGGCGCCGACCGCGCCCGGCATCAGGTCCGAGCCGTCGAAGCGGAAGGTGTCGGCGTTCTGGATGATCTGGGCCGCCTTCTGATCGACGTAGGAACCGTGCCACTCGATCTTGGCGTCCTTGTGCGGAGCCACGAAGCCGCCGAAGCCGGCCCACACGCGCGTGGACTCGCCCGACGCCAGCCAGCGCATCACCGCCAGGGTGGCCGGATCGTCGTTGAAGGCGCTCAGGATGTCGCCGGCGCCAAGCGCGGCCCGGCCCTCTTCGGCATCGATCGGCGGCAGGTAGAAGACGTCGATGACCTCTCCGATCTGTTCCTGGGCGCTTTCCGGCAGAAAGCCGGCGATGAACGTGGCCTGCCGGTGCATGAGGGCGCGCGGCGGATCCTGCACCAGCGGCGTGGCCGCGTCGCCGAACGGGACGGTCAGGATCGCGCTGCGGCCGCCCAGGACGAAGTCGTCCCGGAACCAGATCTCTCCCATGATCTCGATCGCCCGCCGCACCTCGGGCGAGTCGAACGGCAACTCGCCGCGGGTCCAGGCGTCGTACTGCTCGGGCGTCGCCGTGCGCAGCATGATGTCCTCGATCCAGTCGGTGGCGACCCATCCGGTGGCGCCGGAGCTCTCGATGCCGATCGACCACGGGACGTGGCCATCGGCGGCCATCTGCTCGGAGAGCGCGACCAGCTCGTCCCAGGTCTCCGGGATCTCGTAACCTTCGGCCTCGAACACGGGCTTGGCGTACCAGACCAGGCTCTTCAGCGAGGCCCGGTACCAGACGCCGGCGATCGTGCCGTCGACGCGTGACAGGTCGATCCGGGCGTCGGAGTACTGCTGCTGCAGGTAGTCCATGCTGAACGACTCGGACAGGTCGACGATGAACCCGCGCCGTACCATGTCGGCCATCAGGCCGGGTTGAGGGAAGGCCGCGATGTCGGGCGGGTCACCGCCCTCGGCGCGAATCACCACCAGTGACTCGAAGTCGCCGGAGCCTTCGTAGACGATGTCGATGCCGGTCTGTTCCTCGAAGGGCGCCATGCTGGCGTCGAAGCGCTCGGCGTCGACGTCGACGAAGGCGCCGAAGACGTTGACCGTGGCCCCGGACAGGTCCTGGCCGCCGGTCCAGGGGTTGTCGGCGGCGGCGGAAGCCGTCGAGGCCTCCTCTTCGCCGGTGGCGAACAGCGGCGCCGCTGCGATGGCGCAGAGCGCGGCTGCGATGAGCAACGTGCGTGCTCGATTCATGTGTAATCCTCCTTGATGAACACTGCTTCGAAAGTGGTGGCAGCCTCCCGTCGTCGTCAAACCCGCGCTACGCCGCCGCGCGCTCCCAGAGGTGCAGCAACTCGGCAGAAGTGGTCAGATCCAGGCCGATCGCCCGGAACTGCCGCAGGGCAGCCCTGTGGCCGTCCGGGCGGGGGGAGCGCAGGCAGTCCTCGACCATCACCAGGTAGTAGTCGAGGCCGTTGCCGTCCCAGGCGGTCGCCTCCACGCACCAGTCGGTCGAGCAGCCGGTCACCACCACGGTCTCGCGCTGGAGGGTGCGCAGCAGCAGATCGAAGTCCGTGCCCTTGAAGGCGCTGCCGCGGTCCTTGGGGATGACGACGTCCTGCGGCTGAGGTTCCAGGCGGGGGTGCACGCGCATGCGGTCCGAGGCCGGCTCGAAACGGGTCAGCAGCTCGTCGACCGGGTGTCCGAGGTTGATCAGGGCGCGCAGGTAGGCGGCGGAGAAGTTGCGCAGGCCCGGGCCCCTGAAGTTGTAGAAGTAGAACACCGGCAGGCCGGCATCCCGCGCGGCCCGCGTGAGCCGCTTCACCCTCTCCAGGATGACGCGGTCGGGTCCGTCGTCCCACATCGACGAGTTCTCGATGTCGATCACGGCCAGCGCCGCGCGGCTCGGATCGACCACCTCGGCCAGGGTCTCGCAGACTCGCTTCCCGTCGATCGTCACCATGGGCGATGTTCCATGATCGGCAACGATAGCGCGCAGGCATCGGGCGTCAACGCGCGCGCATCGGGTATGCTCGCCCCGTCATGGACCGGATGCGTTTCAAGGATCACTTCACGGGACCCATCTGCTCGATCAACACGCCGTTCCGCAAGGACGGCGCGATCGACTACGCCGGCCTGCGCGGGTTCGTCGACGCCGCCATCGCCGGCGGGGCACGCACCGTCCTGTTCACCCCCGGCGACAGCCTGTACACGGTGCTGTCGGAGCAGGAGATCGCCGACCTCACCAGGGCGACGCGCGAGCACGTCGGCAGCCGGGCGATGTTTCTGGCCGCCGCGGGGCCGTGGTGGCAGGATCAGGCGGTGGCCTTCGCCCGCTACGCGGCCGAGGTCGGCGCCGACGGCGTCCTCGCCTCCATGCCGTTCCGGGGCGTCACGGTGCGCGATGCGGCCGATTACTTCCTGGCCATCTCCCGCGAGCTGCCGACGGTGATCCTGAGCGCCACGCTGGCGCCGCTCGGGCTGGGGGGCGCGCTGGACGCGGTGCGGGTGCTGCTGGCGGAGGGCGAGAACGTCGTCGGCTTTAAGGAAGACTACGGCCCGGAGTTCGCGCGCCCGGCCTGCTTGCTGACGCAGGGTACGTGGAGCAACTTCGCCGGCGGCCAGAAGCAGACGCACCTGGACATGCTCCCGTATGGGTGCGACGGCTACATGTCGGTGCTGGTGGTGTTCAAGCCGGAGATCGCCCGCGCCTACTGGAGCGCGGGCGAGCGCGGCGATATACCGGCGGCGGCCGGGATCATCCGCGACTACGACATGCCGATGTTCGACCTGCTGGGCGCCGCCTCGCCAGCCGGCATCGACGCTGCCCAGCACGCCATGATGGAGCTTGCCGGCATCTCCGGGCGCTGGCGGCGGCCGCCGCTGACCGACTACACCGACGAGGAGCTGGAGCGGTTGCGGGCCGGCCTGCAGGAGCTGTCGCTGCTGTGAGCCGAAGGAGGAGGGAACGCTGATGCGCATCCTGGACACGGGTCTGGTCTATGCCAACCCCAAGCCGCACCTGCATACCAGGCACGCCTTTCACCCGACGCTGGTCGACCTGGGCGGCGGCGAGCTGCTCTGCGGCTACGACGTCGGGGCCGCGGTCGAGGGTCTGGACTACCGCACCTACCGGTCGCGGTCGCGGGACGACGGCGCGACCTGGGAGCCGGAGGGACCGCTCCTGGCCGATCGCTACGTCGATGGGTACACGCACTCGGTCAGGCTGAGCGCCGCCGGCGGCGGCCTGGTCGGCTTCGGCGGTCTGCACCGGCGCGCCGACCGCACGCAGGGACTGGTCAACCGCGAGACGCAGGGCATGGTGCCGATGGACCTGATCCTGGTGCGCTCGGACGACCGCGGGGCGAGCTGGAGCGAGCCGGAGACCATCGACGTGCCGCTGGACGGTCCGTCGTACGAGATCTGCCACGCGGTGGTGGAGCTCCCCGGCGGCCGCTGGCTGGCGCCGACCGCCACCTGGGCGGGCTGGGACGGATCGCTGCCGGAGGGCGCCAAGACCGTGGTGCTGATCAGTGCCGATCGCGGCCGTACCTGGCCGGAGCACGCGGTGATGTTCGACGGCACCGCCGAGGGCGTGGAGCACTGGGAGGTGTCGGTGGTGCCGCTGGACGGCGACCGGGTGCTGGCGGTGTGCTGGGTGTTCCACGGGGAGTCCGGCACGCATCGGCCCAACCGGTACGCGCTCTCAAGCGACGGCGGCCGGAGCTTCGCGCCGCCAGCCGAGCTGGGGTTGCGCGGGCAGACCTGCAAGGCGCTCGCGCTACGGGATGGGCGCCTGCTGTTCGTCTACCGCCGCGACGACCGGCCGGGGCTGTGGGCGACGCTGAGCACCCTGGGCGATGCCGGCTGGCGTCATCAGGAGGACCTGCCGCTCTGGAGCGGCGGGCTGGCCCACTCGGGGATGACCGGCGCGAGCGGCTCCTCGGACGAGCTTGCGGCGCTGAAGTTCGGCTTCCCGCAGATGATCGAGCGTGGCGGTGGCGAGGTGCTGGTGGTGTTCTGGTGCTTCGAGGACTGGTCCACCCGCATCCGCTGGATCAGGCTGGACGTGTCGTCGAATTGACTGAAGGCAACTCATCGGACGGCACCGGGCTCTATGAAGTGGTCACCAAGTCGTACTCGCGCACGAGCATGTCGGCCGGAAGCTTCCACTCCCGAGACAGAGTCCGGATCATCGCCAACGTGAGAGGGCGCCGACGGCTCAGCACCTCCGACGCGTGTGGCTGGGACCCGATCAGCTCGGCGAGGTCTTTCTGGCGGAGGCCGCGCGCCTCCATGACGTGCTCAATCGCCGAGATCGGATCGGGGGGCTCTATCGGCCAGTGCTTCGCTTCGTAAGCCTCCACCAAAGTAACGAGCACCTCCATCTCGTCTCTTTCCGGGGTGTCTGGCTCAGCGCCCATGAGTCTGTCGATGACGGTCAATGCCATGTCGTAGTCGGCTTCGCTCCTGATCGGCTTTATATTCGTAATATGCATTGTTATCCACCTGCCAAAAGGCGAAGGTAGCGGTGACCGCCTGCTCAATCCTCCATGGCGCCGCCGTCGGTGAGGGTGTGCCAGAAGACGACGTCAGCTTGGTGCACGATGCTGACGTGCAGGGAGCGCTGCACCAGCTCGCCCTCGCCGGAGTGGCAGCCGGCGGCGTGGCACACCTCCTCCGGGAGTCCGACGGTCAGGCAGACGTGGACGCCGTACAGCGTGTGGCGGAGCGCCGGCCGGCCGGTGGCGACGGTGTCGGCGCGCCAGCGCCGCTGGTTGTCGGGGTCGAACTCGAACGGCTTGCCCACGTCGTGGCAGAGCGCGCACGCCGCGAGCAGGTCGCGGTCGATCGGCAGCTCCGGGAAGCGGCCCTTCATCTCGTCGCCCATCGCCAGCGCGAGGCGCGTCACCCCGCGGATGTGGTCGAGCTGCGTGCCGCGCTTCATGCGGGGCGAGTCGGGCACCCCCGAGCCGCGGATCTCGTCGATGGCGTTGAACGAGCTGTGCGCGAGCGCGTACGCCCAGGCGCGCGCCACCTTGTCGCGCAGGCCGGCGTCGGCGATCTCGGCGAGCTCCGGCAGGCTGGCCGTCACGGTCTGAAGGAGAGCGTCGTCCGTGGCGCTCATCGGGATGCCGTCTGCGCCTGTTCCAGCTTCTGCCGTTCTTCCCGTTCCTTGACCGCGCCGATGCCCCGGTACTCGAAGCGCGGCTTGGCGCCGGTGACCTCGATGATCCGGTAGTCGCGCGGCGACTCCTCCCACGCGGACTGGCACTCGAAGCCCCACAGCCGGCGCAGAGTGGGCGATGCAGCTTCGACGACATCGCGCGGGATCGAGCGGGTGTGGTCGCAGAACGGCTTCATCCGCGCGCGGCAGTGGAAGTTCAGCACGGCGTACCGCGCCTCGCCCGTGTTGTTGGGCGCACCGCCGTGCATCAGCCGGCCGTCGTAGACCAGGCAGGCGCCCGGCTTGCAGATGAACTGGCGCTCGTCCTCCGGCGGGATCTTGGTCGAGTCGAGGTCCTTGACGTGCGATCCCGGCACGAAGCGGGTGGCGCCGCTCTCTGCCGTGAACTCCGAAAGCGCGAACAGCGACTGCGCGAACGTGGGCACCACCGCGTGCACCTTGTAGGGCGGGTTCGGCATAAAGTCGTCCCCGTCGCGGTGCAGGCCCTGCGCCTTCATTCCCGGCATCGGCGAGCGAGCCCCGGAGTCGCACAGGATGTAGTCGTCGCCAAGCAGGTACGCCAGGCAGGCCATCACGCGCGGCACCTGCAGCATCTCCCGGAACACCTCGGCGCGCGCGGTCAGGTTGTGGGTGCGCAGGGTGCCGGGCTCGTGCTCGGTGGCACTCACTTCCTGGTAGGTGATGGCGATCTCCCGGATCGCTTCGTCGACCTGGCGGGGCGTGAGTGTGTCCTCGAGGATCGTGTAGCCGTGCTCGTCCAGATCCTCGAAGTGCCTGAGCATCGCCGGGTCGGTCTTCAGGTCCTGCAACTCGGTGGAGATGTCCGTCGCCATGGTCGCAACGTATCACGCAGGTGGACGGCTTGCGACGGATTCGCACCCGGAAGTACCGTGTACGGCATGGCACAGATCCGGCACTTGGCACTGCGCTGCGGCGACATGGAGCGCTCGCGCAATTTCTATGAGACCGTGTTCGGCTGGCGGTTCGTCGGCTACCGGCCCAGCAGGCGCGCGCTGGATCTCAGCGACGGCACGCTCAACGTCACGCTGATCGACCAGGACCCGACCGACCGCCGCCAGTACGAGGAGGGCGAGGAGTTCATCCACTTCGGCATCGTCGTCGACGACCTGGACGCGGTGTGGCAGCGGCTGCATGAGCTGGGGGTGTCGTTCTCGAAGGAGAGCGTCAAGGAGCGCAAGCCGATCGATCCCACCCAGCCGCCGCCGGTCTCGTTCAAGGTGCTCGATCCCGACGGCAACGTGGTCGACATCACCTCCAACCGCAGCGAATGGGTCGGGGTACGGCTGGACGACTGACCGTCAGAAGGCGGCCGGCGGCTCGGACAGCCACCGCCAGACCGGAAGCATCCGTATCCGTCCCCGCATCCCGTACCACTCCACGTCCTGCTCGCTGTCGGCATCGGCCGTGAGCACGAGCAGCCGGTCACAGGCGAGGTCCCGTCCCGCCTGGAGGAGGGCGCGGATCTCGCGTGCCCGGGTCTCCGGCGCGGTCATGTCCCAGCAGACCTGGATGAGCTGCGTTACGCGGAGCTCATCCTTCACGACGAAGTCCACTTCCCGCTGCCGGGCGTCCTTCCAGTAGAAGACCTGCCACACTCCGTCCAGCGCACGCTTGTGCAGCGCGACGGCGACCACGTTCTCCGCCAGCCGGCCCAGGTCGGGGCTGAAACGCGTGGCGCGGGCGGTCACCAGGCCGTTGTCGATGCAATAGATCTTGCGGTTGGCGGTGGCCTGCTCCCTGGCCTTGAACGAGAAGCGAGGGAGCGAGAAGAACAGGAACGCCTCCTCCAGGTGGGCGATGTACCTGGCTACCGTCTGGACGCCCCGGCAGCGCGTCACCGTGGTCAGGCGGTTCAGCGAGTACTCCCGGCCGACGTTGGCCAGCAGGTATCCGGCCAGGTCCTCGATCCCGGCCACCGATCGGATGCGACGGCGCCGGACGATGTCCTTGTAGAGGACGGAATCCCACAGCGTGCGGAGGTAGAAGCTGCGGTCCACGTCGCGCAGCAGCGGCTCCGGGTAGCCGCCGTCCCGGGCGTACCGGTGGAGGGCTTCTGCCCTCTCCGACCTGGTGCGCACGGCAGGGTCGGCGCTCAGGGACTCGGCGAACGAAAAGGGAAAGAGCACGATGGGAAGGTGCCGGCCGGTCAGGTGCGTGGCCAGCTCACCGCTCAGCAGGTGCGCGTTGCTGCCGGTCAACAGCAGCCGGTAGCCCTGACGCTGCAGGCGATTCACGAAGAGCTCCCACTTCGGCAGGTTCTGGATCTCGTCGAGCAGCAGATGCCGGGGATTCCCGTACACGGCGTTGACGGCGGCCAGGAGCCGGTCGTAATCCTGCACCTCCACGAGCCGCTCATCGTCGAAGTTGAGGTACCCTCCGGAGGAGGCCTGCGCCAGCAGGTGCATTGCAAGAAAGGACTTCCCGCAGCGGCGCGGGCCGATGATCACCTTGATCAGGTCGTCGTCGTCGTACGGAACACCGAGATGGCGCTCGACATACCGCTCGCTCAGCCTGGACTGCAGTTCCCGTCTCTGGACCTCGACCGCGTCATGGAGCATCGAAAACTCGGCGTGTCGCTGCACTTATTGCATCATAATACATAAAACTTGCAAGTTTCACGTACTATGACGGAGGACGACGTCTAACTGGATCGAATCGTGCCGTCCCGGTCAACGGGGATCGGCTCGGCCGCCGGGGTGGCGCCGGGCTCGGGCATCGGCATCGGTTCCAGCGAGGCGCCGCCTGGTTCCGAGCCCGTTGGGCGGCGGACCGCGCGGGCCATGGGCGCGTAGGCGATTCCCAGGTGAGGGGTCTCGATGCGCCGGCCGCCGCGGTGGTGGGAGATCATCGCTGCCTCCAGCACGCCGGTGGTGAGCAGCGTCCGCTCCACCGGGCTCTGCGGCCGGCCGGAGAGCAGGAAGTCCTCGACGCCCAGTCCGAAGTAGCTGAAGTGCGCGTGGTTGGGGCCTTCGTCCCCATGGAACTCGCACGCGTCGATACGTGCTCCGTCCCGGCCGGCGTAGGCGAACTTGCGAACGTAACCATCGTCGCCGAGCATCAGCACCGTGCCGCGCAGTCCGTCGGCATATTCGAGCAGGAACACATGAGGATCGCTCACGTGCTCCCGCGCCAGCCGGTCGGGTCCCGGGTTCGTCGCCGCCAGCGCCGCATCCGCCAGGTCGGTGGGCCAGCGGCCCGCGTCGGCTGCCCGCCACACCTCCTCGCCTGACAGGCAGGTCACGGCGGCAACTCCCGTCTCGCCGCCGGCCCGGCGCTCCACCTGGCACTGCAGGGACTCCAGCCCGTGGAACCCGTAGCGCTCCAGCATGTGGAACCCGGTGGCGAGCCCCTCGTCGAGCGAAGCGCCCGCCGGATGCTCGAAGTTCGGTCGCCGCCAGTGGACGGGAAGCGAGGAGCCTGCCCAGAGCGGCACGCGCAGCTCGCGCGCGGTGTCGTACATCCAGCGCGCGTCGGCCCACCGGTAGGACAGGTGCTTGTCGACGAACACCGGGACAGGCCGGCCGTGCTCGGCGAGCACCGCGCAGACCTGCTCGAAGAGCCAGCGGCGGGGAAGCATCTCCTGCCCCAGGGCGGTGCGCGGGTAGTCGCCGTGCTCGCCGATCAGCAGCACCCCGTCCACGGCCAGCTCGCCGGTGCCCAGGGTCAGGGCGGCGGGAATGCTCTGGTACACCGGCACGCCGTGTTGGCGGGCGAGCTGCAGCCCGACGTCGTTCCGGTGGATCTGATCGAGGTAGAGCGACGCGACACGTGTGCGCGGCGGGATCAGTCCTTCGTCGGTGGGAAAGCCGGTGAGGAACTTGGCCACCAGGACGCCCGCGTGGCTGTTCGGGAAGAACGTGGTCGCGATCGCGGCGATACGAGCCGATCCTGCCATCGGTGCATTCAGAGCGTAGCAGAGGGCGAGCGGGACGGGCAGACCAGCGTTCTCCGCTCACGGCACCGGCGGCGCTTCGCAGGTGGAGGACAAGGTACAGTGCATCGTGGACGGCGTTCTCGGTAAGAGCGAGCACCGGCGGTGTCCCGCACGCATGCGGCGATGACGACCTGGGGCATCCTCATCGCCTTTGCCCACGCCGTGAGCTGGGGCGCCACCAGCGTCCTGCTGCGCCACCTGTCGCTGCGGCTGGATGTGTTCGTGCTCAACGGTCTGCGCGCCTTGCTGGGCGCCGTGGTGGTCGTGGCCTGGTTCCTGGCAGCCGGCGTTCCCGGCGGCACGACGCTCACGTCCGGGAAGATGCTGATAATCGTGGCCTCCATCGTGGTGGGTGGGCTGCTCGGAGACACCTGCAATGTGGTGGCGCTGCGGCTCATCGGCGTATCCCGCGCCGTGCCCCTGACCAGCAGCTTCCCGGTCTTCACCGTGCTGTTCGCGTTCCTGCTGTGGGGCGATACACCGTCACCACTGGCGATCCTCGGCGCCTTGCTGGTCGTGGGGGGTGCAGCGTTGCTGTCGTCGTCCGAACGCGATGCGGAGCCGGCGCGGCCACGGGAGGGCGGATCGGCGGTCCGGGCCGAGGTGGCGCGTCGACACCGCTCCCTGGGACTGCTGCTCGCCGCCGCCACGGCCGCTGCCTGGGGGCTTGAGACGGTCTTGACCGCCATCGCCGCCGAGGGCACGACCACCTTGGCCGTGAACGCCGTGCGCGTGCCAACCGCCGCGCTCCTCTCGCTCACCGTCGCGCTGCGGCGTCCGGGTGCCTTCGACGCCGCGCAAAGGGCGCTCCGCAACCGCAGCACGATGTGGGGGCTCATCCTGGCGAGTCTGCTGGGTTGGGTGGTGGGCAGCACGCTTTACGTGGAGTCGATCAAGCTGGTGGGCGTAACACTCACGGCTACCATCGGTGCCACGGCACCACTCTACGCCGCGCCTCTGAGCGCGCTGCTGCTGCGGGAACCGCCGAGTGCGCTGACCGTCGTCGGCACACTGCTGGCGGTGGCCGGGGTGATCCTGGTGATCGCCATCTGAAGGCCGGTCGGCCCGGCACGCGGGCTCAGTTTCCGGTTGGCCTGCGGGCCAGTGTTCGGTACAGCTCGTCGGTCACCGCATGGGCGCCGTCGGTGACCAGCCCGGCGTCGCGCAGGATGGCGGCCAGCGCGCGGTAGGAGATCCCCGTGTCCCCGCGCTCGGGGCTCCATTGCATGATGATGACGCGTCCGTCTGGCCTCAGCAGGCGCCGGAGGTCGCAGGCGACCGCCACCCGGTCCTCGCGCTTCGCGTGGTAGTGCATGATCTGCACGCAGAGGATGAAGTCGGCCACGCCGTCGGGCAGCGCCGCCCGCATGCCGTCCGACGAGACCACACGGACGTTGGCGAGTCCTGCTTGCGCCGCCCGCCTGCGCGCCAGCTCGACCATGCGCGGCTCAAGGTCGACCGCGTAGACCGTCCCTCCGGACCCCGCCAGGCGGGCTGCGGCCAGTGTGAACAGCCCGGGCCCGCAGCCGTAGTCCACCACGGTGGAGCCTGCCGTCACGCCGAGCTCGCCGAGCATCGGTCCGGGATCGGCGGCACCAAACCGCTTCTCGCCATCCAGCAGGTTCGCAACCCACTCCTCGGTGTAGCGTTTGCGCGCGGACGGGTCCGTCACAGGGTGCTACCTGACTTCATGGTCGGTGGAGCCAGCATGCAGGCAGGCGCCGGTCGCGTCCATGGGTGTCGTGCCGCGCTCGGGTTGACGCGGCCGGGGCGCGGATCCTCAATAGCGGAGTGGGCATGTTCCAGGTCGGTGTGACGGTTGGCAACGTGCAGGACGCCTCCCGGAGCTTCACGGAGCGCTTCTGGGTCGATACGGGGGCACTCTACACGTTCGTACCGGAGGACCGGCTGCACGCGATCGGCTTCGCGCCCTTGCGGAGCCGAGAACTGCTCCTGGCCGACGGCCGCCGCGACCGTCGCCTCATGGGCGAGGCGAAGCTGGCGATCGAGGGTCTCGAAGACGCCCTGACCTGCCAGATCATTTTCGCTCCGGCGGGTTCGCTGTGCCTGCTGGGGGCGACGGCGTTGGAAGCATTCGGCGTGGACGTCGATCCGGTCTCCAGGAGGCTGAAACCCATCCTCGCCATCATCGGCGGCTTCATCGCCAGCAGGCCTCCGGAGACGGACGAACCAGTCGCCTGACGGACTTCACCCGCATGCCGCAGGACTTCAGGGCGGCCGGCTTGCATCGGCTGCGGGACGGGACGACCGTCACGCTGCGCAGGGTTCTGGCTGCCGACGCCGACCGGTTCGTCGAGTACTTCGACGGGCTGTCCGAGCGCAGCCGCCACTTCTTTCGTCCGTTCGCGTTCGAGCGGGCGAGCGCCGAAGCGGTCACCTCCGACCTCGATTCGGAGGACTCGTTCAGGATCGTCGCCACCGCCGAGCGCGGCCGACGGGAAGCGATCGTCGGCTACGCGTGGCTCCAGGATCTGGGCGGGCCCGACGTGCCCATGCTCGGCATCGGGCTCATCGACGCCTACCACGAGCGCGGCATCGGCCGGCTGCTGCTCCACGCCCTGCTCGACGTGGGCCGCGGAATGGGCCTTGAGGCGATCCGGCTGGGCGTCAACGACGACAATCCGCGCGCCATTCACGTCTACGAATCGGTCGGCTTCCGGCACGATCCGTCCAAGCCGCCGCAGGACCGCGGCTCGCACCAGCAGATCTACATGATCTGCGATCTGTGAGCGGCGATCACGCCGTCGACGAACTCCCGTCCCGACTCGATCGGGGCGATGACGTTCTGATTGAACCGGAACAAGAGGTGCCGCTCCGCCTTCTCGTCGCTGTAGGCGAGCATCTGCCCCGCCGCGCCACGCGCATGGCGGTCGGCGCGCTGCAGCGCCGCCCGGCAGCGCTCCAGGCGGTCGCCCGCGGACGCCGCATCGCGATCCAGCCGGGCCAGGTAGGCTCGATCCAGCTCGATCCGGGCCTCCTCGCACGAGCGCAGCACGTCGAAGTAGGCGGCGAAGTTCTCCGTCTTGAAGATCACGTAGTCCAGCTCGTTGCGTGACCCCGGAAGCACCCGCGGCCGTGCGGCTCGCAGCAGGCCGGCCACGGCCCGATACTGGACGGCGCGACGCTGCCAGAGCAGGTCCGGGCGCAGCGCGCGGTCCTCTTCGTGGTGCGCGCCCACCGCGTTGCGGCGCCAGAACCAGAAGGTTCCGGACTGGTCCCAGGACGCGGCGATGTCGCGTTCCAGATCCTCCCTGCTGACTTCCAGAGGCTCGCGCGCGTAGTCGACGTCCGTGCGCAGCCGGCACGGGGAGAACCCGTGGAACGACACGAAGATCTCGCTGCGGCCCCACCAGACCAGCGCGCGTTCGTGCTCCTCCAGCAGCAGGTACGCCGCGACGAGCTGATCGGCGGCGTCGCGCCCGTAGAGGCGCTCGAGGTAGCCGCGGTAGAAGGACTCGCAGTCCAGGTCGGGAGTCCAGCAGCCGTCGGCGAGGAAGCGGGTCGTGCACTCCTGTCCCCGCTCCTTGCCGAGCTGGCCGATGATCCCGGTAGCCCCGAACCGTTCGGCGCCGGTGACGATCTGGTCGCGGTCGAACATGGTTGCGTGCATTTGCATGTGCAGTTCGCAGCCGTCGTCGACGATGCGCGGCACCACCACCAGGTCGCGGCCCGGCATGCCCTCGTAGCGCTCCATGAGGGGTCCGGCGTTGCCGCAGTTCTCCATGTTCGCGATCCACGCGTCCGGGGGCAGCACGGCGTCGAGCGCACGCATCAGGTAGCCGCGGAAGAGAACGCCCACACCGATCTGCGCCTCCGGGTGGTGGCGCTTCAGGCGCCGGATCAGCTCCGCGGCCAGGTACATCTGCAGCGCGTCGCACTCCAGGTCGCGGGGCGTCCGGGGGATCAGGTTGCCCGTGGCGTGGATCTCCTCCAGGGAAGGGATGTGCTCCAGAATCGCCGCCGACTCGCCGAGCAGTGCCCGCGTGCGCGGGTCGTCGAAGTCCGGGCTGTGCTCCGGCGCCCAGAAGCCGTAGGAATCGGCCTCGGGGTAGGTCTCGATGATCGCGCGCATGGCCAGCTCCCAGATGTCGAGCGCGGCCGGATCGCCGGGCGCCACCGCCACGCCGCAGTAGCGCTGGAAGCTGTAGCTCTCGCTGGGCGCCAGGCCGTGATCGACCTTGGCGCTCTGCGGGGCCAGGTTGGGCGGGACGAAGGGGAGCTCGCCGGTGACCAGCCGCACCTGCACCTGCCGCCGGTGCGCGTGGCGGATGATCTCGCGCAGGAACGGGATGGCGACGCGGTAGGCGTCCTCCTCCGACTGAACGTCGCGGAACTCGGGCGCGCACAGCCGTTCATGGTCGTAGCAGTCGGCGCCGATGCGCAGGTCGGCGCGGGTGCCGGTGGTCGTGTGCACGCTGCGGCCCCAGGACCGCGAGTCGTTGCCGATCGCCAGGTGTCCGGACTCGAGCGTGGTGGTGAGCTCGCCCTGCACGCCTCGGTAGGAGAGCCGGATCCAGGCGGCCCCCATGCCCCACGCGAACTGCAGGACGTTCATCTTCAGCTTCGCGAGCTGGTCGATCAGGTGCCGGTACTCGTCGAGTCCCATGTACCAGGAGTAGCCGTGCCAGACGTGCACTCCCCGGTACTTCCTCGCGGGGTTGACCGCCAGGTCCAGGTCCGGCAGGTCGAGGGTGGGTTTGCACTCGGGCACGACGTCGTTCGAGAGCTGGAACACGATGCCCAGCCGTTCCAGCAGCTCGTAGGCGGCGTACATGGTGCCCGCGGGGTCGATGCCGCCGGCGACGATCGTTGCGCGGCCGTCGAGCGCGACCGTCTGCAGCAGGTAGCCGCCTTCGGCCTGCAGCACCGTGAAGTCGACCGCGCCCCGATCGGCCAGCCGCCTCACCATGGCGTTGGCGTCCGGGCCACCGACCAGGATCAGGCTGGCCGGGCCGTGCTCGGCGTCCAGGGGCAGATCGGCGTCCGTGATGATCGGCAGCCGTCCGCCGCTGAGCCGCGCCAAGTGCGCCTGCAACTCCTCGGCCACGAAGCTGTGGACCTCGTCGGCACCCGCGCCCACGACCACCGCCCCGCGCGGGACCCCGTTCTCGAACAATCGGCTTTCCATGACGGTTAGAACCCCCGCAACTCGTCGAAGCGATCGGGCCACAGACCCATGAACACGGCATCGGCCAGGTAGGTGTTGCTGAACATCAGCACTCCCTGAAACATCGGCAGGTGGTCGGCGCCCCAGCTTCCGTGCAGGACGATGCCGCCCGGCGTGATGTAAAACTCCATCAGTTCACGGAGTGTGGCGTTGGCGACCTCGCGAAAGCGGTCTTCCAGCGACGGATCGGCCCGGCACACGCGCAGCATCGAATTGAGCGCCAGCACCGCCGAGCACACGTCGCGCGGGACGTGCGGCACGGCGGGGTCGCTCATGTCGTAGAACGGGATCAGGTCGTCAGGCAGGTGGGCGATCCAGTAGTCGGCGCAGCGCAGGTACGTTTCCAGAAAACGGCGCGCTCCGGTGGCCTCGAACGCCTGCGCGTAGCCCATCAGCATCCACCCTTGGCCGCGCGACCAGGCGGTGTCGGCCGAGTACGCCTGGTTGGAGTGGAACTCCAGCGGCTCGCCGGTGTGCTCGTCGAAACTCAGGCCGTGATGGGATGAGCCGTCCGCACGCTGGAATCCCAGGCGCAGGTAGGCGTCGCAGTGGCGGCGTGCCTGGTCGCTGAATCGCGGCTCGAATCGCCCGGCCCACCACAGGACCTCGAACCAGAAGCCCGACCAGTCGATGTGGGTGCAGCGTGCGGGCGTGTTCGCCGGAGCGTGCACGCTGTGGAACCGATGCTTGACGCCCTTGCCGGGAAAGACGGCTTCCGCCGGCGCTCCGGGGTGGCGGCCGAAGACCTCGTTCTGCGGATCGAAGAAACGGCTCATGGTGGCGGCGGCGCGCAACCCCTGCTGCTTGAGCTCCTCCGCGCCCGTGAGCTGGTAGCCCCAGACGGCACTCCGGTAGGCGGCGATGCCGCAGTGGCTGGAGAGGACGTCGGCCAGCGGGGAGAAGATCTGCGCGCCGCGCTGCGCGTACTGCCGGTACCGCGGGTCATCGGTCGCGGCATACAACAGCCACAGCAGGCCGACGGCGCCGTAGCCGTCGAAGCTGAAGGTGTCGGCGAACACGCTGCCGTTGTTCTGATTGAAGATCAGGTACTCGCCCGGCCCGGCGTCCGGCCACTCCCGGATGATGCTCTGCCCGCGTGACTGCAGGCGGCCCCAGGCCGTTTCAAGCAGCGCCCTGTCCACTAGTGCCATGGCGATCCTCCTGTGCGGCGCCGCGCTGCACCGCCGGCCGGCTCGAACGAAGGGCGATTATAGTGGAGGATGGGCGGGAGGCTTACCGTGTGAGAGACCTGTCGCTCGGCGAATCCGGGGATCTGAGTGTCGTGCTGGCCAACGGCCGCCAGCTTGCGCGCGCCGGCGACGGCCGCTGGCTGGCCATCACCGACGTCAAGCAGCGCGTGACCGGCAGGGCATCGGTGAGCCTGCGCGTCAGCGCCGGGGCAGTGCCTCTCGAAGACGAGCACTTCCGGGATCCGATCGAATTGGCCGGCAACCTGACCGCAGGCCTGCTCGGCGACCCGTCCGGGCCGGCCGATCAGGGCAGCATCGTCGTCGACCCCGGCGATGTCCTGCACGCCGTCTGGCGCCGCACTGCCCGCGACGGCACGGGGAAGTTGTGGTACGCGCGTTGCCCGCTGGGCGACGGCGACCCGGCCGACGGGGCGAGCTGGCGCGGGCCGGGCGACCGCGCCTGCCCCAGCCGCGTGGATCAGGAGGGACGGGGTCCGGCGAGTCTCGGCGACATCGTCGTCACTCGGGACGGATCGATCTGCATCGCCTACAGCCAGGGGGACATGGACGCGCGCCGCGTGGTGCTGGCTCGTCCCGCCGCGGGCGGCTGGCATCGCACCGTCATGACCGATCATTGGGACTACGGCGACCCCGTGCTGGACGTGGACGAGGGCGGCACCCTTCACCTCGCCTACGGACCGGACCCTCGCGGCTACGCGGACAGGATCTGCTCGGTCGACTTCGGCGAGTTCGAGGAAGAGTTCCTGCGCGATCCACGCCGGGTCGCCGAGCGCTACGGCGTCTACTACACGCAGAGCCGTGACGGCGACGCCTGGACCAGGGCCGACGGCCGAACCCCGGGGGCCGAGCTGATCGCGTACGCGAGCGACCACCCGACGATCGCCGCGTCGCGCGGCACGATCCTCATCGGCTACATGGCCCGCGGCAACTGGCCGGGCATGGTCGACCGGGTGTTCTACTCGTCATGGCGGAGCTCACCCGACGGCGCCGGTCGCTGGAAGATGCACGTCAATCTCAACCGGGACGAGTCGCAGGAGGTGGCCTCGCCGGTCGCGTTCGTCGACCGCTACGGCCAGCCTCGACTGGCATGGGTGAACCGGGACCGCCATCACGTCTTCATGAGCCGGTGGATGGGCGGGGGCATGTCCGCGCCGCAGGGCATCCGCTGGGCCTGGGAGCTGGCGCCGGCGCTGAGCGTGGAGAAACGGATGCCGGCGGACGGCGGCGTCCTCGGCCTGCTCTACCAGACGGCGGGAGGGGAGATCCGCTGCGGCCGTCTGGAGGTCCCGGCGATCGACCCGCGGCGGCAAGGCAACGTGCTGTTCCTGGACCTGTGGGAACTCGCCGAACGGCGACACGTGGACCTGGTCGTGAACACCGCCAGGAAAGAGCCGCGAAACCCGGTGCTGCAGGGAGAGCCCGGCGCGTGGGACTCGCAGGCGATCTGCTACGGGACCGTCCTGCACGACGAGGGCCGCTACCGGATGTGGTACACGGCCCGCTCCGGCACGACGGACTGCGCCGTCTGCTGCTACGCGGAGAGCGCCGACGGCATTACCTGGGAGCGTCCCAACCTCGGCCTGTTCGAGTACCACGGCAGCACGGAAAACAACATCTGCGCCCTCGGCGAGATCCCGCCGCGGGAGCTGCCGATCCGCAGCGGCCGGCCGACGCCCAATCCCTCCGTCGTCAAGGACGAGCGCGAGCCGGACCCCGCCAGGCGCTACAAGATGATGCTCAACTCCCAGTACGTGCACGACGTCAAGCTGTTCTGCCTGCTGCTGTACTCGCCCGACGGCATCCGCTGGACGCCCGCGGATCCGCACCCGGAGGTCACCGGCCGCACCCCGTTCATGCGCGCCGAGCGGGGGACGGTCGAGCTGATGGAGGCCAACGCGTTCTTCTGCGACGAGCTGGAGCCCGACGCCACTCGCCGCTGGAAGGTGTACGGGCAGGCGGCCGGCCGCACCGGTCCGGGCGGCGAGGTACGCGTCGGCGTGGTCGCGCACAGCCCGGACGGAGAGCACTGGACCGTCGAATGGGACCGGCCGGTGCTCGACCCCCGCGGCGGCAGCTACGCGGGAGACCACCTGCTGAGCGTCTGGCCGTACCGGGAGTACTACCTGGGCGTCCCCGACGTCTGGCCGGAGAGCCGTTCCTGCGACGACGAGCTGACCGTCAGCCGCGACGGCTACCACTTCGTGCGCGTCGCCTGTGGCCAGAAGCTCATCGCACGCGGCGAGATGGGCGAGTGGGACGCGCAGTTCGTCTCCAACGCCAACACGCTGGTCACCGCCGGCGACGAGATCCTCATCTACTACGCCGGCACCAGGCAGCCCAACCTGATCGGGCATCCCGCCACCCATTACGTGATCGAGGACGCCACCCACGGACAGACCGGGCTGGCGCGCGTGCCGGTCGACGGCTGGACCTACCTGCGCGTGCGTCCGGACCGGTCGGCGGGCTCCGTGACCAGCAACCCGATCGACGCGGCTGCCCTCGCCGGGCTCGACCTGACCGTGAAGGCCGACCACCTGCGCCCGGGCCGCGACTACCTGCTGGCGGAGCTGATCCGGGAACCGGACGGCGCGGTGCTGCCGGGATTCTCCGCCGCGGACTGTACGCCGGTCGACACCGACGCCGCAGCCGCGGTCGTGCGTTGGCAGGGGAGGGGGACAGGCGAGGCCGCTGCGGGGGCGGCCGTCCGCATTCGCTTCCACCTCGTGGGCGACGGCGCCCGTTTTTACTGCTTCGGGTTCCAGCCGTCATGAGACGGGCGTCGTGATCCACATCGCGCTCGGAGCGCGGAGGCTCACGTTCAGTCCGGGCGCTGCCGCCAACTCGCTGATCCTGACCGGGGTCGCATTCGTGACGCTGTTCCCGTTCCTGTACATCCTGGCGGTCTCCCTGAGCGACCCGGCCGCCGTCACGCTGCGCGAGGTCGTGCTGTGGCCGGTGCGTCCGACCATGGAGACCTATGAGCGCGCCCTCGGTGACCCGCGCATCTGGACCGGTTTCAGGAATTCGATCCTGTACGCGAGCGTGAAGGTCACGCTGAGCGTGTCGCTGACCATGATGGCCGCCTACCCGCTGTCGCACCGCAAGTTCCGGTACCGCGGCTTCTTCATGCGCATGATCGTGTTCACGATGCTGTTTCAGGGCGGCTTGATCCCGCTGTACCTGGTGGTCCGCAATCTCGGGCTCATCGACACGATCTGGGCGATCGTGCTGCCCACGGCGATCTTCGCCTTCCACCTGATCCTGGCCAAGAGCTTCGTCCAGCAGCTCCCGTGGGAGCTCTGCGAGGCCGCACTGATCGACGGGGCGAACGAGATGAGCATCTTCGCGCGTGTGATCGTGCCGCTGTCCAAGCCGATCATCGCCACGCTCACGCTGTACTACGCCGTGGAGATATGGAACTCGTACTTCTATCCACTCCTGTTCCTGATCGATGCGAAGAAGTTCCCGCTGCAGGTGTACCTGCGCGAGCTGGTCCTCGGCGCCGAGCTGGCCGAACTGCGGCTGGTCCAGGAGGGGGCCAGCCTGGACGCGCTCCTCCTCCGGCCGCTGCCGAGCCCGGAGGCGCTCAAGGCGGCGATCCTGGTGATCTCCACCGTGCCGATCCTGATCCTCTACCCCTTCCTGCAGCGCTACTTCGTCAAGGGGATCACCCTGGGCGGCGTCAAGGGCTGAAGCGAGAATCCGAACACAGGTCGCGTCATGCCGCGTCGATATCGGTGCGGGAGAAGTCCTCGCCCTTGAACAGGAGCGGCTCCCCGAAAGTCTTGGCCAGAGCGTATGCGAAGCAGTCTCCGAAGTTCAGCGCTGCCGGATGGTTTCCCTTCCCGAAGCGTCGCCAGGCTCGACGAGCGGCGTCTGTCTGCTCGCGGGTGACCGGCATCAGTTCGATCTCCGCCCGTTCCAGAAGCGCATCGAGCTCGAGCCCCGCCGCCGATCCACCCCTGCCCTCGACCACCATGGCGGCTTCGAGCAGGGCGACCGTCGACATGCGGCGCGGCGAAGCCGACGCTATGGCGGTCTCGTAGCGTCCGGCGTCGGACTCGGCTAACAGGATTGCCAGGATCGCCGATGTGTCGATGATCACCTCGGCAGGCCACGTTCGTCGTAGAGCAGATCGCCGTGATCCACCGCGGAGGGCCCGGGATCAAGCAGGCTGGCGCAGCGCTGCCCGATGGCATGCAGTTCGCGGGCCAGGGCGTCGGCGCCGCGGCGGCGCCGTTCGCGCTCCAGGCGATCCCTCAACGCAACGGTAATCGCCCCGGTCATGGTCTCGCCGGTCACACGGGCGAGCTCGCCTGCGAGCCGGCAGGTCTCCTCGTTCTTGATGTTGAGGCTCATCGCACGCCCTCCTGCGAGGTAGAAGATGTCGATCCAGTCTACCCGTCCATCGTGAGATGGACAAGCTTGGTGGCTGGGCGCAGAGGCCGGTCAGGGCAGGGCCGCAGGTCAGGGCGCCCGCGGTTGACCGCCGCGGCGCGCCGACAGTAGCGTAGACCCTCAGCATCGCTCGACTGAAGCAGGTCAAGGAGGCCCACATGAAGCGGATGATCGCATCCATCGCCATTCTGGCGCTTGTCGCAGGGTTCGGATTCGCGGCGCCCACGCAGGAAAGCATGGCTGACGCCGGTCCCGTGAAACTGACGGTCGGATATCGCGCCCACCCGGACGACACCCTGGATTTCGAGCTTCCCTGGTACGTGGAGTGGCAGGAGAGGACCAACACCGAGATCGAGTTCATCGTGTTCCCCGCCGACACCTACGAGGAGAAGCGCAACCTGGTGCTGGCGTCCGGTGACATCCCCGACATCGTCAGCGTCGAATCCGCCATCGCCAACACCTACGGCCCCGACGGCCTGTTCCAGGCGCTCGACGAACTGGCGCTGGAAGTGGTGCAGTCGGACATGCTGCTCGACTACTACTCGGATGCGGCCAAGAACTACCACCACCGCGCACCGGACGGACACCTCTACATGATCCCGCGCTTCAACGAGTTGGCCGGATCGCCGGAGAACGGCATCGCCTACCGCGTCGACGTCATGCAAGAGCTTGGCTTGACCGAGCCCGACAACATCGAGGGCTGGTACGAGGTGCTGAAGGCGGTCAAGGAGGGCCGGCCGGACCTGCTGCCGCTGAGCACCAACGCGGCGTGGTTCGAGGGCGGCTACCAGATGATGTTCGGCCCCTCCTATGACATGGGCTTCGGGCTCTATCAGAACTACTGGGGCTTCCTGATCAGCGAGATGGACGCCGGCCAGGTGGCGTTCCTGCCGGGGACCGACAACTTCCGGCAGCTCATGGCGTTCATGAACCGGCTGCACGCGGAGGGACTGCTCGACCAGGAGTACATCACCAACAACTACAACGACTGGTGGAACGGCAAGGTGGCGGCCGGCAAGGAGTTCATGCAGCTCACCAACACGTGGCGCGCCAACGCCGCCAACATCACCGCCGAGAACGCAGGCGTCTCCGTCGACTACGACACGGCGGAGTTCCCGGTCAATCCGGCCACGGGAGAGCGCGCCATGACCCGCGTCGCCAACCCCTGGAGCGATTTCGCCATGGCGATTTCCGCCGAGTCGGACCATCAGCGCGAGGCGATGGCGTTGCTCGACTACTTCTATACGGACGAAGGGGCGGAGTTCTACGTGTACGGGATCGAGGGGGTGAGCTACGGACGTGACGATGACGGCAACCCGACCGTGCAGGGCTGGGACAACCGCCTGATCGGTACCAAGCGCTACGAGATCGGCTATCCCAGCATGTTCGTGAGCCCGATCTTCCTGTCGCGGTTCCTGCAGGGACCGCGCGCGGTCCTCATGAAGGACCACTTCGAGCGCACCCTCCCGATCATGATCGGCTATCCCAGCCTGCAGACCAGCGGGCCGGAGTTCGAGGAGATGACCAACTTGTTTGCGGACCTGCAGACCTACGTGCAGGAGTCCAGCAACAAGTTCATCACCGGCGATCTGTCGGTCGACTCGGACTGGGACGGCTACGTGGCGCAGCTCGAGCGCCTCGGCGCCGACCGCGGCACGGAGATCGTGCAGGGCTGGTACGAGAACTACCAGGCGTTCGTAGGAAACTGACCGGGAATTTTATCGGAAGGGGTCGGGTAGTGCGGCGAGGACCCGACCCCTTTCCTTTTTCCGGACTATCGGCAGCGGAGTCTGGCCGATGACGCGACTGGTCGACGCACGGCCCGCGGGACGCCTTGCCGACCGGCTGTTCGGAGGATTCTTCGCCGAGGTGAGCAGGAACCGATACCTGTTCCTGCTGCTGCTGCCGGCCATCGTCTACTTCGTCACCTTCCACTACCTGCCGATGATCGGCGTGATCATCGCCTTCCAGAAGTACCGTGTGTCGCTGGGGTTCTTCCGCAGCCCCTGGGTCGGTCTGGAGCAGTTCAGGCAATTCTGGTCGTCCATCTACTCCTTCCGGCTCGTCAGAAACACGTTTCTGCTCAGCTTCTACAGTGTGCTGTTCGGCTTCCCGATCCCGATCATCTTCGCGATCGCTCTCAACGAGGTGCGCAGCAAGCTGCACAAGCGCTCCATCCAGACCGTCAGCTACCTGCCGTTCTTCATCTCCAACGTCATCGCCATCGGGATCGTCAACATGTTGGTGAATCCGCAGACGGGGGTCATCAACCTGATCCTGGAAGAGGTGTTCGGCCTCGCCAAGGTCTTCTTTCTGGTCGAGCCGGAGTACTTCCGCGGCATCTACGTGACCACGGTGATCTGGAAGAGCTTCGGCTTCACCGCGGTCATCTATCTGGCGGCGATCGCCGGCATCAGCCAGGAGCTGTTCGAGGCCGCCACGGTGGACGGCGCCTCCAAGCTGCAACGGATCCGCCACGTCACCGTCCCGGGGATAAAGAACACGATGGTCGTGCTGCTGCTGATCGAGATCGGCAACATGATGAATGTCGGCTTCGAGCTGGTGTACCTGCTGTACAACCCGCTCACCTACGAGACCGCCGACGTGATCGCCACCTACGTCTACCGCAAGGGGATTGCCGCGTCCGTCGGCCTTCCCAATCTCAGTTCTGCGGCGGCGGTGGGCCTGTTCAATTCCGTCGTCAACACCACGCTGCTGCTGTCGGCCAACACCATCGCGCGGCGATGGCTCGGCTACAGCCTGTTCTAAGGAGGGTGCGATGAGCCACGCGATTCTGGTCGAAGGCGGCATCCCGCGCGGTGCGATCCAAGTGGACGCCGCGGCTGACGAGTTGCACCGGTTCCTGGCGGAGGAGATCCAGCGCTACGTCGAGCTGTTGACCGGCGGACGGCTGCCGATCGTCACGGAGCTCGCGATCGCGCAGGCGGGAGGCGTGATCCTGGTCGGCGGTCCCCCTGCCAACCGGGCCGTGACAGGTCTGGTCGAGCTTGGTGGGCTGACGGCGGACGGTGCGTATCTGCTGAAGTCGGTCGAGCTCGACGGGCGCGGCTGCGTGGTGGTTGCAGGAAGGGACGACGCCGGCACGATGTATGCGGCGTACGAGCTCCTGGAGCGGCTGGGCGTGGTCTTCCAGCTCACCGGTGACATCGTGCCCGAACGCCAAGCCGATCTGGAGTTGCCGGAGCTGGACGTGGCGGCGGCGCCCGCGCGGAAGTTCCGTGGCGTGCACGTGTGGCACGCCTACTCCTGGCACATGGGCATGGAGGACTACCGCCGCCTGATCGACCAGCTCGCCAAGTTGAAGATGAACGTTCTGCAGTTCTTCTGGGGGATGGGGGCGCCGTGGGTCGAGGTCTTCCATGACGGCGTGCGCGGCGAGCTGACCACCACGCCCGAGTCCGGCTACCTGGCGATCGGCAGGGACAGCCGATCCTGGGGCCGCAGCGTGCATACGACGACCGGAACCCGCTCCGAGGTGCGCGTGGGCAGGGAGTGCTTCCCGCACGAGCGGCTGTGCGCGGAAGAGTTCCGGGACGTCGACTCCGAGGACGAGGCGTTTGCCGTCGCCGTCCCGTTCCTGCGTGAGGTCATCCGCTACGCGCACCGGCGGTGCGTGCAGGTGTGGCTGGCTTCGGGCGAGCTGCCGTTCGTGGCGCCCAACCTGGCCCCGCAGAGCGCCAGGGTCGATCACGGGGTGGCGCCGAGCGAAAGCTACAGTTACCAGCGCTACTGCGGGGTGGCCGTGCCGACCGGTGACCCGGCCGCGCTGGACATCTGGGAACAGGCGTTGTGCGCGGTGATCGAGACCTATCCGGAGGCCGACTCCTACGGGGTCTGGGCGCCCGAGCACAGCCCGGACTTCGACGACGATGAGGCTACCCGGGCGCTGCGGCAAGAGGCCATCGCGATCCGGGAGCACATGCCGTCGCTGGAGGAGATCCACGCGGGCGGCAACCTCATTCCCAAGACCGACAAGGACCTGGAGTTCGACGCCCTGCAGATGCACCTGGCGTCCGAGTTGATCGGCCGGGTGAAGCGGCGCCACCCCGACGCGCGGCTGGGCGTGTCGCTGCTGTTCCGCGGCTACCTGATGCGGGCGCTCGACCGTCTGCTGCCGAAGGACGTGTGGATCGCCAACATGGAGAACTGCGGCAACGCCGGCTCGCAGATGGACTACTACGACGGCATGGCCGGGCGCGACCTGGTCGTCATCCCGCGCATCGTCGACGACGGCTGCGAGCTGCACATGCAGATGAACGCCACCATGTACGACCGCGACGAGATCGTCACCGGCGCCGAAGCGGCCGGTGTGGCGGGGATCATCGGCCAGCTCGACAAGGAGCGCGGCGTCGAGTGCAACACCCGTTTCCTGGCCGACGGCTGCTGGGACCCCGGCGTCGACGCGCAGTCGTTCTACGCCGGCTACCTGCCGCGGCTCTACGGAGCGGCCGCGGCGCCGCTGGTGAGCCAGGCGTACCGCCTCCTGGAGGAGCGCGAGCGCGACCTGGTGTGGTGGGGGCGGAGCGAGATATTCGTCTCCTTCCACGACTTCTCGCCCTGCAAGCTGCGCACCGGCGTCGAGTGCCGCGACGGCCGGCCGGACATCGACCGCGACGAGTTGGAGCGCGCCATCGACGCGCCGTGGGACGACGGTGACTTCTGGTTCTGGCGCCGGACGGCGGTGGGCGATCAGCACCGGCACGACCGGACGCTGCGGCCCGACGAACTCTGGCGGCTGCGCGCCGGTCAGTACCGGGAGGTGGTGGACCTGCTGCGGCAGGCACGGCCGCAGGTGCCGGCCGGCTCACTCGCCGAACTGGACTACGTGATCTTCAAGACCGAGACCTTCGGGGCCTACTTCGACGTGCTGGAGGCCTGCGAGGAGGCGCGGATCGAGCTCGATCGGACCTGGCTGGCCCGCATGGACGGCGACGAGGCCGCGGCCGGCGACCGGCTGGAGCGGTGCCGCGCCGCGTGTGAGCGCGCCGAGCGCGGCGCGCGCGCCGTGGCGGGACAGATGATCGCCTACGCGGACGACAAGACCGAGCGCCACCTGCTGTTCCGCTTCAACCAGAACGTGATCGCCTCCATCGAGGCCGGCCGCGCCTTCGTCGAGCGGATGGCCTCTCGCTGACCCAACGGGGACCCTTACAATTGGGTCTTCAGGATTCCGGGTGGAGTGAGTGGGTCACTCGGTGACGCCACCGGGGTAGAGGTCAAGGCCGCCGACGTGAAGGTAGATGGCGTTGCGGAGTCGCTTGCGGTTGCGGAATCCCCGCGCTTAGTACTTTAGTTTCTTGGATCCCGGCGCGGATCGACTCGGCCCGCGTTGGTCACCTTGGCCACGACGGCGGTGACGATCCCGTCGAGGTGGCGCTTGATCATCCGCGCCACCTTCTTGACCGGCTGCAGCCGGTAGCGGATCGCCGAGCGGTACCATGCCTGCCATGCCTTGTGCGCCCACGTGCGACTGCGGTACGCCCACAGCGTCATCGCATGCTCCTTGTAGCCCGACGCTCGGGCGGTCGCCGATCTTGCGGCTCGTGTTGTCGTTGCGGCGCATGATGGTCAAGAGGGTATTGCTGTGCAAGTTCGTGATCCATGGGATTGGCACGACGTATCTGTCTACATCCGTGATACCGATAAGTTCGTGTGGAAATTCAAATGGCCCGAATTTGACGGGAAAGGCGAGACAAGTCACACGGTCCACATACCTTTTGATTATTTCCAACGACTGGAAGCACGACGCTATTGGCGTTCTGGAGAGGACGAGATCGAAGCAGTATTCATCATTGCCTATGTTCCGGTGTCCTGGAAACCTGGGGAGAAGTATGAGGAACACCTCACACATTGGGAAGCGGGTGACGGGGAGGATACAGAGAATACGAAGAAGCGGGTGGAAGGTTCGGCATCAGGAGCCCCATTCCAACTGTGACGTGGGAAGAAGCGAGTAGGTCAGCGGAGTGAACGGTTGCTTGATTGAGTTGGACGAATTACGCTTCGGCAAAGACGAGGCGCGGCAGAACAGGAGCGATGCAAGCCCAACTGGAGCGTCAGCGCCGGGTCGTAAAGCCGCTTCGACCTGTGGCTTGGCGTCCTGGGCCGGAAATGGGGCGTGGAGTTGCCGTCGATTCGCTAGCCGAGGTTTAACGGGCTGCAAGTTATCTTGCTACAGGTGAATGGGTTAGCCGATCTGAAATGTGCGAGTGGCACTACATTTCTCTCCAAACTGGTCACTCGCATTACGCTACCACCATCTTCCTGATCCCGCCG
>JAPOQV010000338.1 GCA_026710565.1 Spirochaetaceae bacterium
CCCCCCCCCCCCCCCCAGGCGGGCGGCGACGGGGGGGGTGCGGGCGGGGTCCGCGTCGGCGTCGCCCGCGGGGCGGAGCCGGTCGCGGGCGACCTTGACGACTCCCTCTCGGAGCAGCGGGAAGCCGTACCACTCCTCCCCGCCCGGCTCGGCACCCCAGCTCGGCATCCGCGGGTAGGAGAACGACGCCGGGTCCGGCGCCGGCAGCAGCAGCATCTCCTGGCGGGTGACCGTCAGCGGCCGGGCCAGCTCCGGCAGCAGCCGCCCGATCCAGGCCCCGGCCGCGACCACCACGCGATCGAACGCGTGCTCGGCGCCTTCGACCCAGACCGTGGCCGCCCCGGCTCGCTCGTCCACGGCGGCAACCGACGTGCGCTCTCGCACCGTCACGCCCGCGTTGCATGCCAGATCCACGATCATGCGCACGGCGGCCGCGCTCTCCAGGTAGCCGCCCCACGGGTCGTACACGCCCACCTCGTCATCGGCGACCGTGAACTGGGGAAAGCGCCGGCGCAGGACCGGCGCATCCAACTCCTGCACCTCGACCGCGCCGCGGCCGTGCAACAGGTGCACGCTTTCGTACATCGGCGATCCCGGATCGGCGTCACTGAGGATGCTCAGGTGCCCGCTGCGGTGCAGGACGTGCCGGCCGGTCGCCCGCTCCCAGGCGTGCCACCGGTCGGCGGAGCGCTCGACCAGGTCCACGTAGCACTCCTTGTCGCGCACGTACCAGACGCGGCGGATCGCCTTGGACACGTCGGTGGAGGCGGCACGCGGCGCCGGCACCTCGTCGGCGTCGAACAGCGTGACCCGGTGGCCGCGCAGGGCAAGCTCCAGGGCGGCTGCCGCTCCGAAGACGCCGGCCCCCACCACCGCGACCGTCATGCCGGTCACGCTATCACGTCAGCCGGACACGTCAGCCGGACCGCTCAGGCGTCGTTCATCGCCTGCAGCATGGCGCCGAACCGCTCCAGCGCCTCCAGATTGTGCGCCGGCAGGTGGAGGTCCACGAACGGAAGAGCCGCCTGCAGGCCGCGGGTGCGCGGCTCGAAGCCCGGCGACCCGGCCAGCGGGTTGAGCCAGATCAACTGCCCGCAACTGCGCTGCAGCCGGTCGATCTCCGCGCGCAGCAACGCCGCGTCGCCCCGGTCCCAGCCGTCGGAGATCAGCACGACCACGGCCCGCTCCGACAGGACGCGCCGCGCCCAGCGGTAGTTGAAATCGTGCAGCACGTCGCCGATCCGCGTGCCCCCGCCCCAGTCCAGCACGCGATCGGACACCGTGCGCAGCGCCTCGGCGATCCGGCGGCCGGTCAGCAGCCGGGTGATGCGCGACAGCCGCGTGCCGAACACGAACGCCTCGCCGCGCGGAAGCCCGCGGGCGGCGGCATGCACGAAGGCGAGCAGCGCGCCGCTGTAGCGCTCCATGGAGCCGGAGATGTCGCAGATCAGGATCAGGCGGCGCGGCCGGCGCTTGCGGCGGCGCCACCGCAGCCGGGTCAGCTCGCCGCCCGAGCGCAGGCCGCTCCGCAGGGACCGGCGCATGTCGATCAGGTGGCCACGGTGTGCGGGGCGCGTGCGGCGCGCCGCGCGCAGGGGCAGCTCGAATCGAATCATGTTCACCAAATCGTACATCGACTGCAGCTCGGCATCGTCCATCGTGCCGAAGTCCTTGCGCCGCAGGCGTTCGGACGCCGACCAGGTCAGCGTCCGGTCGGAGCTCTCCGACTCCTCCTGCCCGTCCGTCGCCGTCGCGGCTTCGCCGATCACCGTCCGCTGCACCTCCACCTCGGGCGGCGGCAGGCCTTCCCGTTCGGGCAGCCGCCGGTGGCTCCAGAACCGGTCGAAGGCGCGGTCGAAGCGCTCGTGCTGGGTGACGGAGGTGGTGAACAGGCCGCGGGCGGCGGCGCGAACGTCGTCGCGCGAGCGGATGCCGACCGCCTGCATCGATTGCAGGAAGGCGGTCACGTCATCGGCGGCGACGCTCAGCCCCAGGCCGCGCAGCACGCGGGCGAACAGGAGGGCCGAGCGCGGCAGATGCGGCGCGCCGGTCATCGCGACGGGACTCAGGCGCTGGCGCGCGCCTGCTCGATCAGGTTGGGCACCGAGCCGCGCACCGACTGCACGTCGTCCTGATACTTGAGCAGCACGCCCAGGGTGCGCTCGACGACGTCGGCGGCCAGCTCCTGCTCGCCAAGGGCGCGCAGGGCATGCAGCCAGTCCAGGGTCTCGGCGACACCGGGGCGCTTGTACAGCTCCTGCGAGCGCAGCTCCTGCACGAAGGCCACCACCTGCGCGGACAGGGCCTCGGCCGCCTCCGGGATGCGGCGCTGCACGATGCGCAGCTCCTTGTCCAGGTCGGGGAAGTCGATCCAGTGGTACAGGCAGCGCCGCTTGAGGGCATCGTGCACCTCGCGCGTGCGGTTGGAGGTGATGATCACCACCGGCGGCTCGCTCGCGCGGAACGTGCCGATCTCCGGGACAGTGACCTGGAAGTCCGAAAGCGCTTCCAGCAGGAACGCCTCGAACTCCTCGTCGGCGCGGTCCAGCTCGTCCACCAGCAGCCCCCGGCGGCGCGTCACCGCGGGGTCGATCGCCTGCAGCAGCGGGCGCGCCAGCAGGAACTCGCGGGTGAAGATGTCGGCGTCGGCGGTGGCCTCCCCGGACGCCTCCAGCATGCGGATGCGCAGGATCTGGCGCGCGTAGTTCCACTCGTAGACGGCGGTCGACACGTCCAGGCCCTCGTAGCACTGCAGCCGGATCAGGTCGGCGTCCAGGGTCGACGAGAGTACCTTTGCGATCTCCGTCTTGCCGACGCCGGTCTCACCTTCGAGGAACAGCGGCCGGTCGAGCTGCACCGCCAGGAACACGCAGGTGGCAAGGTCGCGGTCCGCGACGTACGCGCACCGCTCCATCGCCTCCTGTACGGCGTCGACGCTGTCGAGCGCCGGCACCGGGTCAGCCACCGGCACCGCCTGCGAGATCGGCGGCGATCCGGGCGCGGTCGCGGGCGGCGCGCAGGGCGCGGCGGGCGTACACGCGTGCGAGGTGCGCGCGGTACTCCCCCGACGCGAACGTGTCGGCCAGCGGCTCTTCGACGCGCAGGCAGTCGCCGACCGCCTGCTCGATGGCGGAGTCGTCCAGGTCGCTGCCGGCCAGCTCCGCGGCGACCGCGCCGGCGTCGAGCGGCACCTCCGTGACGCCGTTGAAGCAGAGGCGCACCCGCGCGCAGCGGCCGTCCGCGTCCAGCTCGACGACGGCGGCGGCACCGCACACCGCGAACCCGGACGCCGGATGCTCGAACTTCAGGTAGACGGAGCCGGTGCGCGGACCGGGCGCGGGCAGGCGCAGCTCGGTGAGGACCTCGGCCGGCTCCAGCGCCGTGGTCAGCAGGCCCTGGAAGAACCCGTCCGCCGGCAGGCGCCGCGTTCCGCCCGGACCGGTGGCGCACAGCTCGCCGTCGAGCGCCAGCAGCGCGGCCGGAAGGTCGGAGGCCGGATCGGCGTGCGCGACGTTGCCGCCGGCGGTGCCGTGGTTGCGGACGATCGGGTCGCCGATGCTCGCCGCGGCTTCCGCGAACGCCTGCCAGCGGCCCCCCACCTCGGCCGAGGTCGCGACACGATGGTGGGTGGTCAGAGCGCCGACGGTCAGGCCGTCCGCGCGCGCGCCGATGCCGGCAAGCGGCAGGCGGCCGATGTCGACCAGCGCCTCCGGCTGCGCCAGACGCAGCTTCATCATCGGCAGCAGGCTGTGTCCGCCGGCCAGCAGCTTGGCGTCCTCATGCTCGCCGAGCAGCTCGACGGCCGCCTCCAGCGACTCGGCGCGGTGGTACGCAAAGGCTGCCGGGTACATGTCAGCCCCGCTCCGCCATGGCGCGGGCGGCGTGGCGGACGGCAACGACGATGTTGTGGTACCCGGTGCAGCGGCAGAGATTGCCCTTGAGCGCCTCCCGCACCTCCTGGTCGGACGGATCCGGGTTCTTCTGCAGCAGGTCGACGCATGCCAGGATCATTCCCGGCGTGCAGTAGCCGCACTGCAGGGCGTGCTTCTCCCAGAATGCCTGCTGCAGCGGGTGCAGCGTGTCGCCGTCCGCCAGCCCCTCGATGGTGGTCACCGTGCGGCCGTCGGCCTGCGCGGCAAGCTGCGTGCAGGAACGCACGCCCGCGCCGTCCATCAGCACCGTGCATGCCCCGCACAGCCCGGTCTCGCAGCCGATGTTGGTGCCGGTGAGCCCTGCCTGCTCGCGGATGAAGTGCACGAGCAGCGTGCGCGGCTCCACCTGCGCCCGGTGGACACGGCCGTTGATCGTGATGGTGACCGACACCGGCTCCGGGGTGGCGACGTCGCTCACGTTCCGCCCCCGCCGCCGGAGCCGCCGCCGACGCGCCGGCGAATCTCTGCGGCCAGCCCCTGCAGGGCGTCGCGCACCAGGGAGCGCATGGAGCTCTCGACCAGCCGCTGCCCGATGCTGGCCAGCCGGCCGCTGATCCGCGACTCCAGGTCGTACTCAAGCAGCGTGCCCTCGCCTTCCGCGCGCAGCCTGAAATCAGCCTCGCCGGTGACGATGCCGACCGGTCCGCGGCCGATCGCGCTCAGGTGGTAGGAGGCCGGAGGCTGCAGGTCGGAGAGCTCGATCGCACCCGCGAAGGTGCCGCGGATCGGGCCGAGCCTGACCCGCCACGACGCATCGAAGTGTGTTTCGTCGATCCGTTCCAGCCGGTCGGTTCCCGGAAGCGTCGCGCGCAGCACGTCGGGGTCCATGAGGGCGTCCCATACCGCTTCGGGAGCCGCTTCGAACGAGAATTCGCCGGTGAGTCGCATGTCGGTATCAGGGTGGGCCGCCGCTCCGAGCGGATGATCGCGGCGTCTGGTCCTGCATGACCCTAGGGAGGGTGGCCCGCCGCTGTCAACTGAGACCGGCAACCCGACCGGGGACGACCGGGCCTCGAGTCCGGTACTGTCTGCACCCGGATGCGCGACATAGAGGCCGCGGTGCGCCGTTGGCACGCGGCCGGCACGAGGTTCGCACTGGCATTCGTCGTGGCGACCTGGGGCTCCGCACCGCGCCGGCCCGGCGGCGCGATGGCTGTCACCGCGGACCTGCAGGTCGCGGGTTCACTGAGCGGCGGCTGTATCGAGGGCGCGGTCATCGAGGAGGCGGTGCGGCTGCTGGCCGGCGAGCGCGGGCCCGGCCGCCTGGAGTACGGGATCGAGGACGAGCTCGCCTGGTCGGTCGGCCTGTCGTGCGGCGGCAAGCTGTCGGTATACCTGACGGAGCCTGGGCGGGAGCTGTGGGCAGCGCTCCTGGCCGGCCTGCAACGGCAGCGGGCGGGGGAAGCGGTCCCCGCCCGGAGGGCGGGGCCGCGGCGGGATGTCCGCACGCCCCGCTCGGGGAGGTCGATCAGCGCCTGTGCCGCGCCCCCGCCGTTCAGCCGGGTGAGCAGGACCGCCGGCCGCTGCCGTTGCAGGCCGTCCAGGAGCGCTGCCCACAGCTCCCGCCCAGGCTCCGTCAGGTATACCGACAGCTTGCCGCCGCACGACAGGCCGACCGACCAGGCGAGCTCGTCCTCCATCCCGTACTCCAGGCGGCCGGGCCC
>JAPOQV010000339.1 GCA_026710565.1 Spirochaetaceae bacterium
CGCCGCAACGACCGCAACCCGCTCGGCGCGGCCGCCGGGTACGGTGTGCCGTTGCCGCTGGACCGCCGCAAGGTGGCCGCGTCGCTGGGCTTCGCGGGCGTGCAGAACAACGTGCTGTATGTGAACACCAGCCGCGGCGCGGTGGAGGCGCAGGTGGCGGAGGCGGCCGGCCGCGTCTGCGCCACGCTCGCGCGGCTGGCGCAGGACCTGCTGTTGTTCACGCTGCCGGAGCTCGGCTACTTCCGACTTCCGGAGGAGCTGACCACCGGCTCAAGCATCATGCCGCAGAAGCGCAACCCCGACCTGCTGGAGCTGGTGCGGGCCAAGGCGGCGTTCGTCGACGGCCAGGCGGCGACCATCCGGTCCATCACCCAGCACCTGCCGAGCGGCTATCACCGCGACCTGCAGCAGACCAAGGGCCCGTTCCTGGCCGCGCTGGCGGAGGCGGCGGGCTGCGTCACCGTGATGCGGCTGGCCGTGTCGCGGCTGACGGTCGACGAGCGCCGGCTGCGGGACGGCTGCACGCCCGAGCTGCTGGCGACCGACCGCGCCTACGAGCTGGTCGCGCAGGGCATGCCGTTCCGTGATGCCTACCGCCAGGTCGGCGCCGAGCTTCGCGAGGCCGGCGAAGGCGCTTGCCCGCAGGATGATGCGGCCCTCGCCGCCGCCCTCGCCAAGGACTACCCCGGCGCGCCGGGCAACCTGGCCCTGGACGATGTCCGGGGGGCGCTGCTGAAGCTGCGAAACGCCGTGGACGGCGACCGCTCGGCCGTGACCCGGGCGTTGGTGCGACTGGCCGGGCCGGCGGCAGAGCGGCTGACGGACTCCGGGCGGGCCGGCGCCGGCGGGGAGGTTGCCTGATGGGTGCCGAGCGCGTGCTGCTGGTCGGCTGTGAGCTGACGCGCGGCGGTGACGGGTGGCCGCTGGATGCATCGCTCGCAGAGCTGGGGCAGCTTGCGCGCACGGCCGGCCTGGCGATCGCCGGCCGGGAACGGCAGCGGTTGCCGCGGCCGAACCCGACGACCTACATCGGCTCGGGAAAGGCGGCGCAGATCGCGGAGCTCGCCTCCAGCCTGGGCGTCGACGTGGTGCTCTTCGACGACGAGCTGGCACCCAACCAGCAGCGCAACCTGGAGCAGATCCTTGGTGAAGACGTCAAGGTGCTCGACCGGTCGGCGCTCATCCTGGACGTGTTCGCCTCCCACGCCCGCTCCCATGAAGGCAAGATCCAGGTGGAGCTGGCACAGCTCGAGTACCGCCTGCCGCGCCTGACCCGCATGTGGACGCACCTTGCGCGCCAGGCCGGCGGCCGTTCGGCCGGCAACGCCGGGGTCGGGGTGCGCGGCCCGGGCGAGACCCAGCTCGAGGTGGACCGGCGCCGCGTGCGCACCCGCATCAGCCGGCTGCGCAAGGATCTGCAGGCCATCTCCGCCGCCCGTTCCGGGCACCGGGAGCGCCGGCGGCGCAGCCGCGTCCCGGTGGCGGCGCTGGTCGGCTACGCCAACGCCGGCAAGAGCACGTTGATGAACGCGCTCACCGGCGCCGGGGTGCGGGCCGAGAACCGCCTGTTCGCGACGCTCGACCCGACCACGCGCCGCATCGTGGTGAACGACGTGCCGCTGCTGCTGACCGATACCGTGGGCTTCGTGCAGAAGCTGCCCGCCAACCTGGTGGCCGCGTTCCGCGCGACGCTCGAAGAGGTGGTGGAGGCCGACCTGCTGATCCACGTGGTCGACGCCTGCCACCCGATGGCGCGCGAGCAGGCGGCCGAGGTGGTACGCGTGCTGCGCGAGCTCGGCGCGGCGGAACGCCCGACGGTGACCGTGCTCAACAAGGTGGACCGGGTGGAGGACGGCATGCCGCTGCCTGACGTCATGGAGCCGGGCGAGTCGGCGCGGGCCATCCCCTTGAGCGCGCTGCACCGGCAGGGTTTCGACGAGTTGCGCGCCGCGCTGGCGCAGGCGGCGCTGGCGCAGGAGGCGCTGGCCCGGATGGGGCGGCGGTGAGCGGCGAGCGCATCCTGGTGATCGAGGACTCCGCCTCGGTGGCGCGCGGCCTGGAGTACGGACTGGGCAAGGAGGACTTCGCGGTGCGCTGCGCACGCGACGGGACCAGCGGCCTGGAGCTGTTCCGGACGTGGAACCCGCGGCTTCTCATCCTGGATATCCGGCTGCCCGACATGAGCGGCTTCGACGTGTGCCGATCGATCCGGGGCGAAGGCCGGCGCGAACCGATCCTGATGCTCACCGCGCGCGACGAGGAGATGGACAAGGTGCTCGGCCTGGAGCTCGGCGCCGACGACTACGTGGTCAAGCCGTATCAGCTCCGCGAGCTCGTCTCGCGCGTGCGCGCCCTGTTGCGGCGCGCCTACGGCGAGCTGGCCGCGTCCGCCGGCAGCGAACGAATCAGCTTCGGCGACCTGGTGATCGATCCCGACCGCATGGCGGGGGAGCGCGACGGCCGGCGGGTGAACCTGACGCCGACCGAGTTCCGGCTGCTGCGCTACCTGGCGGAACGGCCGGAGCGGCTGCTCAGCCGCGCGCAGATCATCGAAGCGGTGTGGGGATACACCGCCGACATCGGCTACGATCGCACCGTCGACGTGCACGTGCGCCGGCTGCGGGAGAAGATCGAGGACGATCCGGCCGCGCCCCGCTGGATTCAGACCGTTCGCGGTTTCGGCTACCGCTTCGCGAGTGTTACGAAAACTTAATTCCGCGGAAACGGGCCCGCAATCCGCGGTTTCGATCGTTATGCCAGCTTCAATCGCACGGAGGGAAATGCGATGACAACGAGACGGACGAAGGTACTGGCGATCGCGACGGCGGCGCTGCTGGCGATCGGCCTGCCGGTGGCCGCGCAGGACGGCGGCCAGGACGAGATGCCGATGGGGGTGATCGTCACCGGCGTCGACCCCGACGGGCCGGCGGCGGCCGCCGGCATCGAGCGCGGCGATCTGATCCTGGGCATCGACGGACAGGACCTGGGCAGCGCGCGCGACCTGGTGCAGGCGCTGGCCGACGCGGAAGGGTCGGAGGTGACGCTGAGCATCAAGCACGGCGACGACATGCGTGACCAGATCGTGGCGATCGAGCGCATCTGGGGCCAGCCGCGCATCGGACTGGCGATCACCGGCGCCGCGGGCGCCAGCGTGGCCCTGCTGCCGCGGCGCGGCCTGCGCATGCCGCTGGCTCCGGAACGGCGCGGATTCCAGTTCCGCATCGAGTCGGACAAGCCGGGCGTGGTCGTGAGGGAGGTCGCCGATGACAGCGCGGCCGCGAGCGCGGGACTGCAGGCGGGCGACTGGATCACCGCGGTGGGCGGCCAGGCCCTGGACGGACCCGCCGACCAGCTCCTGGATCTCATCGGCGGCCACGAGCCCGGCGCCGAGGTCAGCATCGACTTCCAGCGCGAGGGCGAGGAGATGACGGCGACGGTCACCCTGGGTGAGAACCCGGAGACCGGAGCGGCTCTGCTCGGCATCCGCTATCAGGCGCTGCCGAACCTCGAGGACATGCGCCAGCGGTTCGAGGACATGCGCCAGCGCTTCGAGCATCGCCGCGGCGACCGCGGCGATGATGGTCACGGAGCCGGCGACAAGGACATGGGCGCGGACAGCGCCCTGTAGGCTCGACTTGGGGAAGCCGATTCGGTGACCCGCGTGTTCGCGACGATCAGGTGGCGGCTGGTGCTCAGCTTCGCCGTCATCTCGATCGTCGCGATTGCCGTCATGGGAGGCCTCTCCATGGCGGTCATCGGCAGGCTCGTGGAGCGTCGCGAGCGCGACATGCTGCGGGAGACCGCGGCGGTCATCGCGACCCAGAGCCTGCGGTACTTCACTCCCATCGTCGATCAGCGGCGCCTGCAGCACCTGGCGGAGTCCTCCGCGCTCATGGGCGACGTCCGCATCTGGATCCTGGACCGCTCGCGGCGCGTGCTGGCCGATTCGGGCCGCATGAGCGACTACGAGCTGTTCTGGGCGTTCGGAGACCTCGGGATCGGGTCGGCCGTGCTGGTGCTGCGCTCGCGCCTGCCCGCGATGGACCGCTGGCGTGAAGAGGTGTATCGGCGGTTCGGGCTGGAGTCCCACGCACGGGGCATGCGCGTACAGCGCGACCTGCTGGGCAACCGGCTGAGCCTGGAGCAGGACGCGGCCGCCGGCCGCGCCGCGCCGGAGGAGGCGGAGGCCGGCATCGAGCCGGCGGTGTCCGTCCCGATCGGCAATCCGGCATATCCGGTCGGCCACGTGCAGATCGGCTCGGCGCCGGGCGTGCTGCATGAGGTCCGGCGCGGGCTGCGCGACACGCTGGTGGCGGCCGGCGTGGTGACCACGGTGCTGGCGGCCCTGATCGGGCTGGTGGTCGGCCGCCGCATGACCGCGCCGATCTCGTCGCTGACCGCGTCCGCGCGGCGCATGGGCGACGGCGACCTGGGCGTCCGCGCGCCGGAACGCGGCAGGGGGGAGATGCGCGAGCTGGCCGTCGCCTTCAACGCCATGGCGTCCCGGCTCGGCACGACCATCGAGGAGTTGCGGCGGGAGCGCGACGTGCTGCGCCGCTTCATGGGCGACGCCTCGCACGAGCTGCGCACGCCGCTGACCGCGCTGCGCACCTTCACGGAGCTGATGCATCGTCACCCGGAGGACGGCGAGATGCGCGGCGAGTTCCTGCCGGAGTGCCTGCGGCAGATCGAGCGCATGGAGTGGATCACGACCAACGTGCTCGACATCGCCCGCCTGGAGGGCGGCGTGGCCGGCCTGGAGCGGCGGCCCCTGCAGTTGACCGACGCTGCCAGGAACGCGATCGCGCTGTTGCGCGCCCGCGCCGAGTCACGCTCGGTGCAGGTGGAGCTGGTGGCGCGCGCCCGCGCCACGATCGAAGGCGATCAGCGGTCGCTGGAGGCGGCGATCGGCAACCTGGTGCAGAACGCGATCGACTGGACCGCTCTCGGCACCACGGTGACCGTGGAGATACGGCAGAGCGGAGACGCGGCACAGGTGTCCGTGACCGACCACGGCGCCGGGATCTCCGAGGAGGACCTGCCGCACATCTTCGAGCGGTTCTATCGCAGCGAGCACGCTCCGGAAGGCGGCAGCGGGCTGGGGCTGGCCATCGTGCGCGCCCACGTCGAGGCGCACGGCGGCAGCGTGCGGGCGGAGAACCACGACAACGGCGCCCGCTTCACCATCGAGCTGCCGCGCGCGGTCAGCGGCGAGGACGCCGGCGGCGAGGACCGCTGACCGGGGGACGGGACGGACCGGACGTTCAGGCCTGAGACCGGCGGGCTGCACGCTCCTTCATGCGGCGCATCTCGGCGTTCACGGGCACGGTGTGCCCTGGATGACGGCGTGCCGGGTCGTCCAGCCAGGTGCCCCGGTTGTCTCGCAGCACCGGCAGGCGCTGCGTCACCGGCGGCGGCTGGACGGCCGCGGCCGGCTCGACCGCGTACCAGTAGGCGGTGGAGGACATCTCGTTGGCAAGATGATTGCCGTGGCCGTGCTCGATCGTGACCTTGATCTCCTTGCGGAAGCGCACCGGGTTCTCCAGGTGCAGGACGTAGCTGGTCTGGTAGCCGCCGGTGTTCTTCTCGTGGATCGAGGAACCGTTGCGCAGGAAGGCGTTGTCCTGCATCCCCCATGCCTGGTTGAGGTAGTCCTCGCTGCCGGTGCCGTGCAGGTCGGGCGGCCAGCGGTAGCCGTCCACCCAGATCATGTCGTCGCCCTCGCCCCACCACGTGCCCTGGAAGTTGGTCACCGACAGGTTGCAGCCCAGGTAGTGGCCGCGGCCGCGCGTGTCCAGGATGACGTAGTTGTTCTCCCACGCGGTGCGGGCGCGATTGACGATGTCGGACTCCGGCGTATTGACGGCGATCTCGTGCCCCCAGCCGCCGAACGGATTGGCGCGCCGGAATTCGGCGTGGAAGTACCCGGCGTCCTCGCGCGGCGCGGTCAGCCGCTCGTAGTCGACGTAGAAGTACTGCATGTGCTCCTCGGAGCTCTCGTTGACCAGCTCCACCAGCGCGCGCCTGCGGAACGGCATCGGCACGTAGCAGTTGAGCGCGCAGCCGGACTCGAAGCGGTTGTCGTGATTGGTCGACGCGGTGAACAGCGCCG
>JAPOQV010000340.1 GCA_026710565.1 Spirochaetaceae bacterium
AGAACAGCCACATCTGGTCGATGCCGTGCTCCTCCATGTTGGCGAGGAGCCGGTCGGCGTCGTGGCCGTGCCAGTTCGGATGGTT
Organism: Spirochaetaceae bacterium; assembly: GCA_026710565.1. The sequence continues at coordinate 86 of JAPOQV010000340.1, forward strand.
GTGGGCGTCTATCAACATGCGCATATCATGGCATCAAGCCTGCGGATCGGTCCAATGCACTCCAGATTGCGTGCTACCAGAACACATATAATGGACCCGCACGTCAATCACGTCGTCGGCTCCAATCCTATCCACTCTTCATATCGTCTGCTCCATGAATCACCCGCTCTTACAACGAGACCGTCAGCATGAAACCCCTGAACCCTAAATTCCTCTGCCTGTTCCGACGCAGTAAACCGAGCCCTCTGCCACTCCTGGTTCACGAGCAGCTCTTCAATCGCTTGATGAATGCCGATCTCTACGTCACACTGAATAACTCTAACGTAGAGATTGCCGTGAACGTCACGACGCATCACCTCTTCTGATGCCACGAGATCGCCTTGTCGATAAGTCGTAATGATCTCTGCGATCGGGCCATAATAGTGGCTCCATGATTCCTCCTGAAAGTCAATATCAATACCTACATTTCTCGCTGACGGGGGGTCGCACCAATAGAACTCAAGAACGTTTCGACGGAAGTACGTGACCGAACCGACGTGTAACGAGCATGGGATCTTCTTGACGCTGATCAGCCGAGATGCTTGGTCCTTTGCCCTCTGTTTCCCCGAGCTGCCCAGCGGCTGAATACGCCCCTTGCACTCAAAGCCGTGCCATTGGTTCGAAACGCTCTGCCCGACGAGATCAGGCCGAGATCCTTGCCGTAACACCGGTTGAAGTTGCTCGCGGAATACGTCCAGATGGAGGAGCCACGGTGTGTATAGAAGCCGGTTGGCAAACAGTTTGCAGAGCGTCATTCCTACGAAGTAATTCACCATGCCTTTTTCCGTCCGATCCAGGCACTTCATTGCTTGCGTCAGGTGCAAGCGCGGCGACATGGGCCTGTCTTGTTCCAACGCCATTCTAATCAACGACCACCGGAACAAAGCCTCATAGTCCCCGTATAGCCCATGACAGACGCGACCTCGCGCATCGAGCACTAACAACGTAAGCGGTTTACCGCGCCATACGTGATATCGATCTGGGCGACCGACCGTGACCGCAGCCCAAAGAATCTCATCCCACGAGACAGTCAGTTCAAACTGGCCGTTCTGTGTCGTGCTTGGAGGGAACCCTTCTGATTCATAAGAAATACTGAGGCTCATTGTGCGTCTTCCGTCTCACGCAAGGACGTTTACGGTCATCGAAGGTCTTGCCTCAACAATCGTTCATCCTCGTCCCCGCCGAGAGTCATCGCCATCCACGGCTTCGTCCGTAGTCCTCGCGGTGGACTAGTAGTGGTAGTTATGATGTACTGGAACACCGGCTGCTTGCTGATCTGCTCCAACGATCTCACCACTTCGAACAGGCGGTGAAAGATGCTGAGGCCGAGATCGGCTTCCCGTGGGCTGTCATGAATGAGAACCGCTGGCTGGTGAGCATGTCCTTCAAGACTCATGCACATCGCAGCAAGGTCGAAGGCGATGACGCTAAGGGAGTCGATGGCAGCCGTAGACCGTTCGCCGCCCAAATCGACGGTCAACTTAAGCCCGTTTCCGTCCAAGGTCACCCGGCCAGCCGTATCGGGTCCAATCAGTTCGCTGACGATCGCATCGAAGAATCGAGATAGACGGCTGAACGTAGATGCGTGGGCATTGCGGACGACTCCTGCTTGCTCGCGTTTCTCCTGGACGCTGTTCTCCAGATCGGCCAAACGTGATTGTACGTGTTCCTGCTCGCTGAACAGTTCGTCAAGGCGGTCAACGTCGTCGATGAGCCGACGCGACCTGTACCATGCATCAGCCCTGGCATCACGGATACGCTCCGCGGTCTGCAGGGTTCCTGCCACAGATGCGTGATCCTTCTGCGCCGGATCGAGCGCGTCGATCAATCTCCTACGTTCATCATGAGCGTTCTCAAGTCGAGTCGACGCGTCCGCAAAGTCTTGCTCGATGTGCTCCATCCTTCGTTTTGCTGCGTCGAGATCGGGGAGCTTGTGAGACAGCCTGCACCCGTTGGCGAGCGCTCGATCAATCGGCACTTCGCAGATCTCACACACTGGTATTTCAGCCGTCGCTACCCGAGCGGAGGCGACCGGCAATTCCCCCTTGATGCGACTGGCAAGCTTCTCTATCTCCGGGATACGCGCCTCAACTGTGGCGAGTCTGCGTTTCAGATCCTCTACGCGAAGACGGGTTTGCTCAGCCTCCGATCTCAAAGTCCCAACGTCGACGAGGTGGTCGCCGGAGTCGAGATGAGACACCTGGGCCAACTGATGCACTGCGACGTTCCGTAGCGGCTCGACGGCCATTCTTCCCGGCGGAAAATCGTCACGACTCTGGCCAAGAATCCCGATTAGGTGAGCCCGAAGCCGCTCGGCTTCTCTTGCTCGCTGGATCGCGTCTCGTTCGTGCTGCTCGCGTTGGGTTTCTACTTCTCCTATTTCCTTACGGATCTTGGTTTCTTCGGCGCTGAGTGCGCCGAGAAGTGCACGCAGAGCAGCCAGATGTTGCTGGGCTGAGAGCTTGCGCGCCGGGGAGCCGGATTCGGAGTCCGCCGACCGCCAATCCAGTGGTTTGTCGAAACGACACTCCTGATCGCGCGTAAGCCAAGCCAGCGTTACCAGCCAAGCATTAGAGTGACTGTCACTCGGAACAAGGCCGGCTATGTCCTTGGATAGGATGCGTGTTGCTAGGGCTTCCAGGAATGGGTCCATTCCAGTTGGGACGGCGTTAGTACTCACTGCATCGACCGTGCTGTCCCGGATGGCAAAGTGCTTTCGGGTGGCTCCGATCGGGCGCACCACGGCCCACTGCGTACCAGCGACCATGATCTCCGCGCCTACCAGCCCGTTTGGAAACGCCGCGACGATCTTTTCGCGTTGGTCGTACGCGGCGAATCGATCCTCGCCGAGGCAGTATCGAAGTAGGCGACAGAACAGAGTCTTTCCGCTCCCATGCCCGGGCGCAGCGTGCTGCTCTGACTCACCGGGGCGGTCGGCCGGGTCAGGTGCCCAAATGATGTTGAGTCCCGGACGCAAGTTGACTTCGCGGAGGATCACGCCTGGCTCGCTCCAGATTACAAGACGGCGTATCCACAGCCGGGGCTCGGAACGGTCAGCCTCAGGTTGGACTTCCAGCCCCGACCCCGCGAGCAGTTCAAGCTGCTTCGGCATTGATCCAATCGCGAGCGGCTTGCGGAAGTGTACGAACGATCTCCTCGTTGCCGCGACGACTCATAGCTTGCACGACCATACTCACCCTTCCGTCGGGCCACCCTGTCGTACGAATTGCTTCCAGCCCCGATCCCTTTACCCACGTTCCGGCCGATAGGTCCTCAAGCAGACGGCCCGACCCGCGAAGCTGACGCACCGCGCTGCCCCACGCATGGGTCGCTGACTCCAACGATGACACCTCCGATGAGTCGTTGGCTCTCGCCTCGGCTCCGACCAAGCGCCGCCAGTCGATCGCATCTTCCGGCAACAACGACGGCGTCAGTAACCACGGCTCCATCGCCAGTAAGGCAGTGAGGCGGACCGTACGTGCAGCGGACGGACCGCCACTCGCCTTTAGAACGGCAGCCAGCACGGCCATCTCAGCCCCTATCTGGTCCCCTTCTGGTCTGGCCCATGCTCCATCTGCCAACGCAGCGAGATCAGGATCGGCGATATGCCGAGAATGGCAGCAGGTCCGATCGGATGGCGGCGGATCGACGACAGTTCGATAAGGCTCCCCGGTCGCGGCCGCGGTCTGCATCGCATCATAGATCTCAAGAATAACGCGCTTGGTCCGGTATTCGCCGTAACCCCTCTGATCCTTGCGGCGGACGATCGGAAAGGCGTCCATTATGTGGTTGACCGCATCCCGTGGGGTAGGAAGGTGGAGTGTGAGCTCGGCGAGTTTCTCCGGCGTTTCGCCGTTCCATTCGCCTCCATATTGGCTCGGTTGGTACCAGGCCCCAAGCCGATTCGTCGGCAAGTAAAGGCGACAGAAGGCAGCATCAAGCTCGCAACGCAACAGGAACCGTCGCTCATCATTCCATCGATACGGAGGTTCTTTGTGGCCCATTTCTTCCGCCAAAGATTGAAGGTCATAAGCGGTATAGACCAATTCTAACACTCGCTCATACAACCATAAATCTACACTAATTTCCTCATTCCATTCACATCGCTTACCAAATAACCCGGGCGGCAATAATGGAACTTGACTGAATAGGGACTGCGGTATGCTGGGCTGACTCAGGCACCCTCGTAATAGATAATCGAATATAAACGAATTGAACATGCCACACAGCAACAACAGACTATTGGCATCTGGACCAAATGCCAACGTCCAACCGTATGAGGCTGCTCCCCATGGAAGAATAGACGAAATGCAGGTACGCTCGTCGGTATTCCTTGCGACACGCCGGTACCCGAGCAACGCTGTTCGACAACCAACATCTCTGCGAGACAGCCTCTTCTCCACTTCGTCGGACGTTACCCAATATCTTGGCTCAACCATCTTTACGGGATTCGAACGATCAGAAGTCGACAAGGCCATCGCCTTATTGCCCAAACAAGATGCAAATCTGTGGTTGAACTGATGGCCGAAACGTCCCTCATATAGACGTTTCAAACGCGCTCCATCTATATCCGGGCCCCACATAACCCGATCGTCATCCTGAACGCGATCCTGGGTGTAGAATAGGTGAGAGTCGCTGGTCAGGTTGAACAAGCCTTGCCTGAACCGGATGTCCCAGGGGTTGTTCTCGGGCTGGCCATCTATGGCTTCTCGATGGAGCACGGGGACGCGGCGATAGATGGCCTTAGTCAGCTCGGCGTCCTTCCGCGAGCGAAAGATTGGGCAAGTGCGCGTGTTTGGGTTGAGGAGCGCAATCTCGTCACGCGAAAGTGCGAACCGCCGTTCGGGATCGTTCAGCTCTTCGACTGCATGGGCAAAGAACACGAACTCCGCCTGTGTGCTTGTCGGTGCGGCGCCGTTTCCAGCCGTAAACAAGCAGAACTTGTAGCTGCTATGGACTCCCGGAAAGAAGATTCCCTTGTTTTCGAAGTCAAACAGACTGACCAACGAGCCGGTCTCTACCACGTCCTGGAAGAACATCTTGGTCGAATCATCGGTAGCAATGCCCGTAGGTAGTACGCAGCCAGCGCGTCCTCGGTCATTCACGAGGTTCCGCATCCCCTCCGCGAAAACCGCATAGAGGTTGATGCGCCCCCTCGCCCCGTGCGGAAACCGCCCCGTGTATCGAAGGAGATGACTCAAGCAGTCGTGTCCTCGAAGCGCGTCGGTGTAGGAGTTATACAGGGACGGATTCTCGTGTTGCAGCGCGGCAATCAACCGCTTTCGCTCTGCTCCGGTTCGGGCGTTGACGATACCGGTGTGCCGGTCGGCGAACCACTCCTTCTCTTTGAGTTCGGTGTGCTCCCACGGCGGATTTCCGAGTACGCAATCGAAGCCGCCGCCGACGAACACCTCGGGGAATGCAATATGCCAGTGGAAGAATTGGTAACGGACCGCGATGAATTCCATCTCCTCCCGTTCCGCTGGGGCCAGCGCCTCGGCGCCCTCGCGCAGGCGTCGCACCGTGTCGGTAGTTGGGGAGTCGACCACGCCCGGTCGCTTGGGCCATACGAACGCCGCGCACCAAGTGTTCGCAATCTGCTGGGCGTGCTGGTAGTCCGCGGATTCTTGCAGGCGCCGGAACTGGTCCTCCTTGGTGTGTACATCCCCCAGGATGTTGTCGGGTGCGCGGTCGATGCTGCGGCTGCGCGAGGCCAGCGAGTCGTACTCCTCGCCAGACTCGGCAATAAAGCCCAGGTCGCGCTGGCCGTGTTCGCGTTCGGTCTTGTTCTGTTTCCTGCGCGCCGCGCAGACTTTCTTGTCGTCGCCCTGGATCGGCTTGAACGCCGCATCCGGCAGGCCGTCCTCGATCAGTTCGGGCGTGGCACCGAGCAGGCTGTTGCCGACGCGGATGTGCCGGTCTAGAAAGGAGAGCGGCTTACCCGGTTCCAGCGCCTCCAGCCACAGACCCACGCGGCAGAGCTCGGCGGCCATCGGGTTCACGTCCACGCCGTAGAGACTGCGGCCAATTACGTCGCGCAGGGAGCGCTGGTAGAGGAGCGGCGATGGCTCGCTCTCACCGGCGGCATGGGCGCGGATGCGGGCCAGGTGGCGGGCAAGACGGTGCGCCGCGCCGACCAGGAAGTGCCCCGATCCCACCGCCGGGTCGCACACCTTGAGATCGAGGATCGCCTGTTCGGCCTCGGCGCCGGTCTTGTCCTTCACGGCGGCCTCGACCACCGGATCGAGAGCGGAGTCGAGCAGGCACTGCACCAGCGCATCAGGGGTGTAGTAGGAGCCGGACGTCTTGCGCCGGTTGCCGGTGAACTCGGCGAAGGAGAAGTGTCCGCCACCGGCGTTCACCTGCGGCGTCAGCGCCAGCAGGCTCTCGTACACGCCGCCCAGTTCCTCGGCGCCCAAGTTGTGGTAGTCCACGGGCCGCAGCATCTTGTCCTGACGGGTGTAGGCGAGATGGCGCAACGTTTCGAGGAAGTCGTAGTTGGTAAGCTCGGTGTCGTTCAACGCTGCGGTCGACGCGGGGTCCCAGAGAAAGCTGCCTAGCGCCGGGAGTGCCAAGTGTCGGCGAGCTGCCTCCGCCCCGGGATCACCGGAGAGCGGGGCGACGAGCAACCGGAACTGGCGCCACAGGTCGCCGTGGCGCGATCCCTTGATCCTGCCGGCCAGCCGCCGCAGCCGGGCGGGCCCATAGTGGTCCGCGTAGCGCTCGCGTGCGATTCGCGCGGCAGCGGACTGATCCGGCGGATGAAGCAGCGACCGCCCGTCGAGCGTGCGATCCTCGGCGACGAACAGGAAGATCAGCCGGTACACCACCCGCAGGAGTTGCTCGTGCAGGTTCGCGGGGGGCAGCGCGCCGGAGCGCAACGCTTCGCGGAGCGTCTGGTTCTTGCTGTGGCCGGTCAAGCCGGCGCCGAGGATCGCAAGCGCGCGCTCGACGCCGCCGCGCAGGTCCCCGAGCACGCGGGTTCCCAGCCGCTCCGCCTCCTGCGTCCACTGCTCCAGTCGGCAGGTGTCGGGCCGGTCGCCGTCGCGCGGCACGAAGCGCGTCGCGTGCACCACCAGCCACAGCAGCACGAAGTCGGAGTAGATCTCGCCCTCGAACATCGTTTCAAGATCGAAGTCCAGGAACGACTGCCTCGACAGCGCCTGATTGTCGCGTAACACGCGCAGGCGCAGGCCGTTCGACGCCACCGCCCACAGGTGCGCGTCGCTGCGGTTGAGGAACTCCTGCACCAGGCCGTGCGGGTTGGCCGCCGCGGCACCGCGCTGCCCCGCGGCACGGCGGTCGAGCGACAGGCCGCTGCCGACCAAGTGAATCGGCACCGGGCCGAAGAAACGGCCGATCGGATAGGTGCGGCCGTCCAGTTCGGGGCCGGCGGTCACCGGCAGGAATCCGAACCCAAGCTCGCGCAGCAGCGGCAGGCTCCACTTGTCGTTGGTAAGGCCGGTCCCCGCCGCGCCCGCGGGAAGGTTCGCCGCGGCTGCGCGGAAGTCGGTCCAGTGCTTGCGCAGGAGGTTCCATGACTGGGTGATGGCCTCGTTCAGGCGCTCGCCGGCCGGCAGGCCGAAATCCTCCGCGGTGGTGCCCGGCAGCCCCGAACGCGGATCGAGCACCCGCCGCAACAGATCCAGGGGTAGCAGACCGCCCTCGGAGCGGATGGTCTGGAAGTCCTGATTGCGCCGCGCCATGTCAGTCCAGCCTGGGCAGGAGCACGTAGGCGGCGAGGACATCCACGGGGAGCGCCGGTTCCACGGCGATGCGGCCTCCCGCCCGCGTCGCGGTGCGAACCCGCCGATGCGCTTCGAACTGCGCGGCGGCCCGTTCCTGCGCGACATTCTCCAAGCTCTCCCGGAACGTCGACAACGAGGGAAGCAACACGCTGAGTTGCTGGTCGATCGCCGTCTGGAGGAGATTGCGCTCGGGGCGGGTGGCCATCAGGCGTTCGGCCTCCCCATGAGGAAGCCACTCCGGGATCGCCGCCGGACCCGTGCACGCCAGGGGAACGATTTCCTCGCACAGGATGGCTGCTCCAGCGGATCCACCGACCCTCAGGTGATAGCGAAAACGGGTCACCAACAGTGTCGTCCTCACCGTCACGGCCGAGGTGTAAGTCGCCCCGCAACGGGAGGCCGCCGGATTGGAATCTCGGGACTCCGGGTCGAGAGCCTGATCCAGGGTCCAGCTTGCCAGACCTTCGATGATCGGGCTGGTACGTCCGAGGTAGATCTCATCCTTCTGCACGGGCAGATCGAACCGGCCGACGAAGGGCTCGTCCCGGCCGATGGCTTGGCGCAACGTGCGCGGCGTTTCGTCGCCGATGCGGACGTGCGCCGTGCCGTTGAGCTGAACCGGCACGTTGACGGCGCTCAAGACGTCATGGAAGAACCGGGCCACGTCCGTGCTTCCGCCTATGGCCGTGCGGACGCTGGCCAGCTCGGAAGACACCGCATCGGGCTTGATGGTGTGTTGAGCAAAGCGCGAGCGGCTGGCCTTCTCGCGGTCGCGGGCATTCTCCCACTCGACGTGCAGTTCTTGCTTGTTGGTATCGAATTCGTCGATGAAGTCGAGCGAGAGCTGCATCGCGCCTTCCTGGTCGCGGAACAGAGCCCCCTCGAACAACGTCTCCGCGATCTGCTCGCTGGAGCCTGGGACCGCCACGGCCACTCCGAGATCGCTCTTGATGCTCTTGTGCTTGCGGATCAGTACGTCAAGGATCACGCCGTCGATCGGGTTGTCGGTGCCGTAGTAGGTGACCACCCGGACCTCGGGCGCCCGCTGCCCGAACCGATCCACGCGCCCTTCGCGCTGCTCGTGGCGGGTGGGGTTCCAGGCCAGATCGTAGTGCAGGACAGCATCGAAGTGATCCTGCAGATTGATGCCCTCGGACAGGCAGTCGGTGCAGACCAGGACGAACCGGCCACCTTCCTCGACGAGCGACCGGATGCGTTCCTCGCGCTCGGCGGGCGGGAGACGACCGGTGACCGACGCAACGGCCGTATTCCTGAGTGCGGTACGCAGGTGGCGCGCAACGTAGTCGGCGGTGTCGATGAACCGGCAGAAGACGACCGGGTGAAAGCCACCGTTCAGGAACGCCTTGATCTCCCGGACGGCGCCCTGCAGCTTGCGGTCCGCGGCGGCGTCGATGTCTTCCGCACGACGGGCGAATTCCAACAGACGGCGGCGCGTTGCCTGCGGGCTGTCTTCGGTGTCGGAGCCGGGGCTGAAGTCCAGGGCCACGGCATCATCGTCGTCTGACTGATCGAGGACGGTGCGGCGCCCTACATCGTCCACGTCATCGTCCTCGGCATCGTCGACAGCGGTGCGGCTCCGCAGAGTCGCCGCGGCCGCGGCAGGGCTCGACGAAACGCAGCGGAGCAGCGCCAAGGCGGACCAGTAGCGCACACGCCGCCGGCGTTGGTCTCCATCCTCGGTTACGTACTCGCGGGCGAATGCAAGGATGTCGTCGAACAGGGCACGGTAACCCGGACTGAAGCTGTAGTTGGCTTCCTTGTCCTTGCGCTCGGGGAACACGGTGTCGGTTTCCAGGTAGTGGCGGATGTCGCCGCGGCGGCGCTGCACGAGGTGCCGGGCAAGCCGGCGGCGAACGCCTTCACGCCCGGCCCGGTCCAGGTCAGACGGGAGGTCGGCGAAGTCCCTGTCGAGCAGCCCCAGCAGCGAGCGGAACGCCTCCTCGTTGCCGCTGTGGGGCGTCGCGGTCACCAGGACCACGTGGCGCGCCGGATCGGCCGTCACGCGGCGCAGCAGATCGTGACGCTGCTGGCGCCCTCTGCCCGCGCCTCCGGCGAGGGTACAGCCATGGGCTTCGTCGACGATCACGAACTCGGGACAGCGATGCGCAAAGTCCTCCGCTCGTTGCGGCTTCTTGATGAAGTCGGTCGACACCACGGTGAAAGCGTGCCGTTCGAACACCGACTCGCCCACGTGCAGGTCGCGTTCCAGGCGCTGGATGGTGCTCGACAGTACGAGCTCGGCTTCGATGTGGAACTTCTCTGCCAGCTCCCGCTGCCACTGCTCGGCCAGCGGCGGCGGGCAGAGCACCGCCATGCGGTGGATCTCGCCGCGATCGAGCAGCTCTCGTGCGATCAGACTGGCTTCGATGGTCTTGCCGATGCCCACGTCGTCGGCGATCAGCAAGCGCACCGGATCGAGCTGCAGGGCCATCATGAGGGGCACGAGCTGGTATGGCCGGGGCTCGACGGCGATGCGCCCGAAGCTGCGAAACGGCCCAGCGGCCGCCCGCGTCGAGAGACGCGCCGCGTCGCGGAGCAGTCGGCCGGACGTGAAGTCCCCGAGGTCCTCTCGGGTCGGGAGCCGGAACGTCGCCGACTCGACCGGCTCCACCGCCGGCAGAACCCCGGTTACTTCCTCGTCGAGCCCGCCCACCGGGCGGAGCATGAGCAGCTCGTCCGTAGAGTCTGGCAACACGACCCATTCCCGCCCCCGCGCGCGGACGAGGGTGCCGGACTCGGTGAGACTCTGCGGGTTCACGTAGCGAGTATCGGCTCGACCGCTCCAGGCGCTGACGACTGGCGGACGAGTCTCGGGACATGACTGCGAACTCTTCGCGTTCCCCGGCACTGCCCCCCGCGAGCGAGCGTCATCGTGCCTGCGGGCTGGGTGCGCCCTTGCTCATGTGTCACCGGTCCGGTACCGTCGCGCGACGGTACCGGTAATGTGCCGGCCCCGACAACAGGAGATCGTTCGGTGTGGAGGCAGGAATGCCAAAGATGAGATTCGTCATCGCGCTTCCGGTGGTCGTGACCCTGCTTGTTGTTTCAGGTTGCAGGACGACGCCCGGAGTTCAGATAGCTCCCTTGAAAGTAATGACGTACAACGTCTACGTCGGCAGCAGCGCGGAGCCGGCGCTGGAGACGACGAATCTGTTCCAGATTCCGATGGTCGTCGGCGAGCTGTACGGCAACGTTATCGCCTCCGACTTCCCGGCGCGCGCCGCGGCGATAGCCGCCATCGTCAAGGAGTCGCACCCGCACGTCATCGGCCTGCAGGAGATCGAGCTGATCCGCAGGCAGGATCCGGGCGACTTCCTCACCAACCGGGAACCGAACGCCGAGGAAATCGATCTCGACTACCTCGAGATCCTCATGAACGCGCTGCAGGAGGAGGGTCTGGACTACCAGGTCGCCGCGAAGGTCCAGAACCTGGATCTCGAGATGCCGATGCTCCTCGACGGCAAGGTCACGGACGTGCGCCTGACCGACTTCGACGTGATCCTGGCCCGAGGCGACGTCGTCGTGTCGCGGCCCACCGCCGCGAACTACGCGGCCGGGCTGCCGATCGCCCCGCTCGGACTGCACGTCGCGCGAGGCTACGTCGCCATCGACGCCACCATCGACGGCGTCACCTACCGGATCGTGAACACCCACCTGGAAGCGGTCGATCCGGGTCCCCGAGTGGCGCAGGCGCAGGAGTTGGTGGAGGCCCTGGCGGGCGAGGAGCTCCCGGTCATTCTCCTGGGGGACTTCAACACGCCCGCCCCCGATGGGACCGCCTACCAGCTTCTCCTGGAGGCCGGCTACGTCGATGTCTGGCAGGCCGGCTCCGATGGAGACGGGACGACCTGCTGCCAGGCGGACGATCTCGGGAACGAGGCGAGCGAGCTGAGCAAGCGGATCGACCAGATCTTCGTGAAGGGCGTGGCCTTGCACCCGGCCGGTTCCATCCGGACCCTAACGGTCGGCGACAAGCCGGACGACCGGCTGCCCACCGGTCTGTGGCCGTCCGACCACGCGGGCGTCGTCGCTCAGTTGCCCGTCGAGTGACGCACTGCCGGTGACGGCCCGCGGCAGGCGAGGCACGCTTCTTGAAGGGGTTTGGACCGGAGAATAAGACGGAATAAGACTGCTCAAAGCCGTGTCGGGTCCAATGTATTACGAGAAAACAACTTACATACGTTCAGAAGGCATCCTGATCGCGGGAATAGACAGAATAAGACGGAATAAGACGGATCGTTTGTAACTTGTCATTCATACAACAATTAAGTCTCTACTGATGCCACGGCGATCGAGAATAAGACAGAATAAGACAAACGGCCTCATGCCCTGGGATTACTGACGCTTCCACCGCGCGCTGCGGCCATGTCCCTCGCTCATCGCCACGCCGAGCATTCTCAAGATTCGCAAGTCGTCCTGGACCTGTCGCTGGGTGGGAGAGTCACCCAGTTGCGGAACGATCTCGCGCAGGGCGAGGCCATCGCTCTCCCCATCAAGCAGGGCGAGAATGGCTCTCTGGCGCTCGCTCATCTCCCGCTCGACAGTCCTCGGCACGTATGAACCCGGTCTGAAGCGCACGGTCACGCATCCTCCGGCGTCCTCGATCTCCGGCGCTGGCAGCCCGGCGCTCGTGGTCAGCTCCCTCATCTTGATGGTCCCCCGCCCCCACTGCTCGATGACCCCGCGGAGGTAGAAGACGCGCGCGATCAGCGGATTCCAAGGCAGGGACTCATGGGGCTCGAACAACGCTTCCGCCGTGAGCCCGAAGTGAAGAGCCCCCGAGGACGTCACCTCAAGGCGGTCGTCGTAAATGGCCGCCGCGACCGAGCCTCCGCCTATCGAGTAGTCGCGATGGCAGATGGCATTCGCAAGGGCCTCGCGCAAAGCCGAGGGCGGATAGAGCGGTTCATCCACCCGTTCGAAACGATCGGGCTCGATACGTCCGGCGATGGGCAAGTTCTCACGAAAGAAACGTTCTGCGCTGCCCAGAAGCGTGAAGGCGTTGCCGTGAAACTGCCGGTTGTCCAGAAACTCGTCGGTCCGCTCGGTCCCGCGAAACCTCGCTACCCGCAGCATGCACTGAGGATACTCGGCGCCCACCCGCTCCGATCCACCGAACAGTACGACGGCGGCTCGGAGCACGCGGTCGCCGTGGATCAAGCCGAATCCACGCAGCAGTTCCGACGGATCACGGGTTCCGGGATCTTCTGCCCGCCGTCGCCGAATTGCTTCATCAAGTGTACGAACGATTTCGGTGCGATCGAGATCGTCGACCGTCCAGTCCGGGACGGGTTCGTTTTCCCATCGGAGCTGACCGTGCAGGCGTTCCAGCAATACGCGGTGGTACTCGTCCCGTGACATCGCCCGGTTGGTATTGCCTACCCGACGCAAGGCTCTCCCACGGTGACTGTAGGGTTGATGCTGCCCCACCGGAACGGTTACCACGACAACCTTCAACTCACCGCGAAGACGCACCTGCTCGATCGTGGGAAAGGCCGGTGGGTCGATTTCGCTCAACGCGGAGCTGAGCTGTTCGATCGTGCGATCGCTGACCGACTGCCCGGACACGTGGCGGTCCGGCTGAACGCCGAACAGCACGGTACCGCCACGGTGGTTCAGCATCGCGCATGCCGCCATCGCGCCGGCGACACGCTCGCCGGTAGATGCCTTCAACTCCACGGTTTCCGACTCGCCGCCCGCAGCAAGCGCCTCGATGTCGGCGACCGTCATGCCCGTGGCGTACCGAATACGTCGGCATGGCGGCGGAAGATGGCATGCCAGTCGTCTGCGTGGTGGAAGCGGATCACGATGTACCCCCGCTCGATCAGGGCATGGGTGGTGCCGTCGTCCGCGCGGATCTGTTCCGGGCCATCGTGAGGCGGGCCGTCGACGTAGATCGCCGCGTTCACGTCCCGGTAGAAGAAGTCGGGCTGTGTGAAGTAGCCGGGAAGGTCGTACTGGACATCGCTGGGCAGCCGCGCACCAAGCTCATCGGCACAGTCGAGCCAGCGCTGCTCGAGCTGGCTGTCGCAGCGCTTGCGGAGCTCTTCCAGACGGTCGGCACGAGCCCCTGCGCCGCCGGCCGGCCGGCACTCCGCGCGCGACAGCTCCGCGAGCACGTCGCGAATCACTGCGCGATCCAGGTCTTTGTGGTCCGGCTGGTTGCCGTAGTCCAACAGGCATTGGTAGCACGCCTTGCCGCAGCGGTTCGGCGCCAGATCTGCAAGGGACTCCGGGTCGTAGTGACAGATCTCCAACGCACGGCGTGCCAGCGCAGGCAACACGGCGGGATCTTCCGCGATCTGGCGAAGCACTCCGGCGCCGCCTTCGGTCGCCTCGAAGAAAAGGATCTCCTTGCGGTCGCGAATCTCGGGCATGGCTTCGCAGCCGAGCTCGCGCGGCTCGATCTGAAAGTGCAATTGAATGGCCTGCTTGAAGGCTGCCTGCAAACCGGCCATCTCCGCAGCGGAGCGGTCCACGTCGAACCGCATGACCAGGACGTTCTTGGTGTCCCTCACGAAGGGCACCACGCGGACCGTCCGCGCCTCTGTGGCAGCGTCGTCCTGATCTTCGGCGTCGGCCTGGTTGCTCGACCAGTAGCCTCGTTCCAGATCCAGGTTGAAACCGCGTGGCTGCCGTTCGTCATGATTGGTCCAGCCGAGATTGATGCGGTACAGCTCGGTGGAGTCTCCGTAGCTGAGCGCGAGGATCGGTTGGCCGTCACAGGAGACCTCGGCGTCCTTGCGATCGAGCCGGCCGTTGATTTCCGGGAACCGGTAGGCGGTGACAAGCCGGTACCCGAACCGCTGCCGTTCCTCCTCGTCACAGGTAATCCTCTGAGCCAGCTTGAGGCTCACGTTCTGCATGTGCACGAGTCCGTCGATGCGCGCCGGGGAATCGAGGGTCTCGCCGCAGCGGTCACACACCTCGGTCAGGTTGGGCGCACCCGCCTGAAAGTGAGCGTAGCCGCACGTCGGGCAACGCTTCATCGTGTCGGTGGTGAACTCTCTGGCATCCTCGGCGGAGTCCGCGCCGAAGTCGAGGTTGGCCTTGTACACGCGGTAGCGCGCGCCTTCGTGGTAGATCAGCGCACGGGGGCCGAACTCCGAAACGGCGAGAAAACGCGGCCGCGAGATGTATTCGTCGCGTCCTGCGCTTCCGCGCCGGCCCGGTACGTAGGCAGAGACCGGTAACCGCGGAAAGTTGTAGCCAGGGAGGAATCCTTCTGTCGCGAAGTAGCGGTAAGAGTAGAAGTCGCCCTCGTAGATGCCCTTGGCCTCGGTCAGCAGGCTGATCTGGCTCTCGGCTTGAGCGCGGAGTCTGCGCGAATGATTGCGTTCGGACTCCGGCCGGGAGTGATCGCCGATGATGCCGTGGTGCAGGTCTCGCTGGCGGACGGCGGCACGATACAGGTCGCGCCAGCGGTTGCACGCCTGATCGAAGTTGAGCTCGATCTGGGCGAGCACCTCGTCCACCCATCCGTTGTGGAACCAGGGGGTCTTCACGAGCTCGGAGCGGATGTCCGCGATCACCGGCGCCGCCCGGCTCCGTGCCGCTTCGCGGCGAAGCGGATTGCGCAACTCGTCGCTGAGCCCGCCGCTGACCGGCAGCGTCAACGTTCCATCGACCGGGTCCAGATCCAGCACCTCCTTCAGTGTCTTTCCGAGATCGGGCTTCGCCGCCTCCATCCAGATCGCGTGGATGTGCGAACGGATCAGGTCGCGGTTGCGGAGGTCGATGCGTGGAGGCGTTACGGCCCCGGCGACCATCCGGGAAGGCTCGCGGTAGAAGTACTGATCGTGAGGGCTGCGGCCCGCGCAGTACGTGAAGACCAGGGCCGGCTGCCCGCTGCGCCCCGCCCCGCCACTGCGCTGGGCATAGTTGGCGGGCGTAGGCGGGACGTTGCGGAGGTTTACGAGGTTCAGTTGCTTGATGTCGACGCCGAGTTCCATCGTCGGCGAGCAGAACAGCAGCGGGAGCGCTCCACCCCGGAAGCGGTCCTCCCGCTCCTGTCGGTCCTCCGTGGCCACCTGCGCGGTGTGCTCGCGCGCTTCGAGCACGTACCTGATGTCCACGAAGGTGCGGTAGCACTCGACGAAGTAACGGTTGACCTCCGGCGCCAGCGCTCCTTCGTCGAGCAACCTGGTGCGGTCGAGCGGCCGATCCTGACCATTACCCGGCAACCATCGCAGGGCGTCCGCGTTGAGCTGATAGCCCGCATCGTCGGTCTTGTTCCCGCTCCTCACCTGCTCCACGATCCCGTAGCGCTTCAGGGCCAGGAACAGATAGCGGATGATCCGATCCGTCTCCGTACGCCCAACGCGCTGGCCCGATGTCGCGAACGGTGCAAGCTGTCGTCGCAGGTACTGGCCGTAGGCGCTGTACGAGGAGACGAAGAACCCTCGTCGTTCTCCTCTCTTCCGGGAACGTGGCCAGGCGATGACCGCTTCGGTCAGCTCCCGCTCATCTTCCAGATACCACGCGGTACCCTCAAGGAGTCGCGGTTTTGTCTGTTCGACCAGATCGTGCTGCTTTCGCGGATCGAGCACATCGACTCTTACCGCGAGTTCCCGCCGCAGCGCGTCGAGCAACGTGACGAGCAGCTCCTCCCGCAGCTCGGCAGGAGCCTTGCGGAGTGGCGACGGGATCTGGTTGTCCGAGAAGCCGGTGTCCCACAACTCCATCTCCCCCAACAAACCGTCGTCGCCGCTGAGTCCCTCGTATTCGAATCGGAGCAAGCCACAGTCCTCGAGGTTGGGGGCCGTCACGCGCCAGCCGCGCTCCAGGTCGCGGTACAGGAGGTATTCCATGACCCGCCTCAAGGCATCCTGGGTACTCTGCCGGGCAGGGCCGCGTACGTCGGGGTCTGACGCGTAGTCCTCGAACTCCAACTTCATTGCATCGAGCGCGCACCTCGACAGATCTCCGTGCCGGAGCCCGGACGACGGCCCATGGGAGCACGCCCGATGGAGGGCCGAGCGCAGCAGGGCTACTTGCACGAAGTCATTGAAGTGCCCCGCCTGCAGGGAGGCGTCCTGACGGTTGTCGGTGAAGCTCAAGAGCTTGCGTGCATCGGACTCCAAAGTCCGATCGTGTTGCAGCTCGATGAGGGACCGTACCGCCAGAATCGTGGTCGCGGTACTCCGGTTGTCGACTCCGAGGGTCGTCAGCTTGAACCTCTCCGACCGCTGGGTCCGTGTGTATGCCACCCCGCATGACGGCTCCAGACAGAACAGGAACCGATCGTGGATCAATGAGGCGCGAACTCCTTCTCCTTCGGACACGATACTCCCGGCGGAGTTGACGAACACGCCTTCGGGGAGATCCTTGCGGGCATCGGAGCGAACTCGCTCCTCGCCCTTGGGAGTGGTCTCCTTGAGAGAGTCCGGCAAGCGGTCGAGGACCTCGGCGCTGTCAGTAGGCCACGGCGATTCCTCGGAAACGTGCAGGTATCCGTCGTGGACACCCTTGCCGTCTTGCCGAAATCCATCCTCACGTGGAAGAAGCAGACGGTCGGGGCCGTCTTTGACGACCTGCACGCGGTAGTAGGCAGCTCCGCAATGACGGCAGAAAACGAGGGGATACAGCCGCTTGGCCGGCTCACCGGGTTTTGCCGCCTTCTTCGACAGTTCGAGGTAGCGACTCCGTTCGGACTCCAGCGACGCCCAGACCGTATCTCCACGGGTCAGGAACTGATGCAGGCGAAACGCGAAGATCGGAAAACGGCTGGACGTATCCTTGCGGAGCGTGGATCCCGTGATCAACCAGCGACGCAGTGTGGCTGCGCACTGAACAGGATCGACGTGGATGCTCTCCCCGAGTTCCTCGGCGGCGCTCGGGAGGCCGTCGATCATTCCTCCCTCCAGCCTTCGCGGCGCCTGACGAAGCAGCTCGCCGCTTCCTGGCTCCTCGCGGATGCCGAAGGTCGACTCGATCCACGACGTGAGTGAGTGGCGCCGAAAGGCGTCGTACTCTTTCGGCGGCGGCTCATTCGAGACGACGGCATCCCGTATCTCGGATCGAGTCGACGCGTCCTCGAGGTCGGCTTCCGGCGTCGCGCGCTCCAAGGTCTCACCGATAATCTGATCGGGCCCGAACTCCACACCGAACAGGGACTGCGCGACGTTCGCTACGGCGCGTCGTTTGTCGTCGCTGCTGCCTTCGCTCGCCATGGTGGCGGAGGTTCCAATGCAGAGCACATCATTACCGACCGCATGGCGGCAGCGACGAATGAGCATGGCCACATCAGCGCCTTGCCGGCCGCGGTAGGTGTGCAGCTCGTCGAACACGAGGAATCTCAAACCCTGCGCCGCCCTTACCAGTTCGCGATCCTCGCGTCGTGTGAGCATGAGCTCCAGCATCATGTAGTTGGTCAGGAGCACATCCGGCGGGTTGCTGCGCATGGCGTCTCGAGCTTCCCGACGTTCCTGCCCCGTGTACCGCGCGAAGCGTACTGGTGCCTGACCCTCCGGATAGCTCGCGTTGATGAACTTCCCGAGCTCCTCATGCTGGCTGTTGGCGAGCGCGTTCATCGGATAGACGATGATCGCCTGGATACCGCGCCCGGAACCGGTGCGCAGGACGCGGTCCACAATGGGGACGATGTACGCAAGGCTCTTGCCGGAGCCGGTGCCGGTCGTCAGTACGTACGGCCGGCCTTCGTGCGCATGGAGGATCGCCTCGCGCTGGTGCCGGTGCAGCGGCAGGAGCGCACCGTGATGGTCCTCGCTCGACTCGCGAATGCGGAAGATCCGCGAGCACTCTTCGGTGAGTACTCCTTGCTCGACCAGATCGTCGATCGTGCCGCCGCCGCTGAACGCGGGGTTCAGTTGGAGCAGCGGCTCAGGCCAGAACCCCTCCGCATCGAGATGGTCGTCGACGAACGAACGTATCTGCGGGTCTCTGATCTTGATGAAACTGCGCGTGTAGCTCTTGTAGTCCTCGACCAGGCGTCGTCTCAGGTCGAATACATCCATCTGAAGTCCTTGCGCCTCGCCTTCCGGACTGACTGATGCGTCGCCCCGAGCAGAGGTCGATTCCTATCATAGGCACGCTCGCTCGACTCGTCGAAGCAGAAGCCTGATTCCCAGCGCCACCCGCATGCATCGCCGCAGCTTCAGCTCGCGGTGGACAGGCGGCGAGGGCACGGACGCGCGGCGCGCCGCGTAGTATGGTCGCGCCGCGCCGGTTCAGCTCGACCGGCAGCGATCCCGTCCTTCAAAGGAGAACCCCACATGCTCAGCGCCATGCGCACGTTCCGCCAACAGCTCGACTCCGGCAAGGTCTGCGTCGGCTGCGGCATATCGACCACCGATCCGTCGGTCACCGAGTCGATCGCCGAGCTCTACGACTTCCTGTGGGTCGACCTGGAGCACACCGCTCTCACCTTCGAGTCCATGCAGTCGCACCTGATCGCGGCGCGCGCTACCGCCACGCCCGCCATCGTGCGCGTGCCGTCGGGCGACGTAGCCTGGGTAAAGAAGTGCCTGGACACCGGCGCTGGCGGCGTCATCCTGCCCCGCTCCTACTCGGTCGCTGAGATCCGCGCCTTCGTCGACGCGTGCCTGTACCCGCCGCGCGGCACGCGCGGGTTCGGTCCGCGCCGGCAGTCGCGCTACGGCCGCGACACCGGCTCCGCCTTCATCGAGCAGTCGGACGCGGACGTGTTTCCGGTCGCCCAGATCGAGACGGCGGAGGCGCTGGCCGCGATCGACGAGATCGTCCGCATCGACGGACTGGCGTCGATCGTGCTGGGGCCGAACGACCTGTCCGGTGCGCTCGGCCACATGGGCGAGATCGGCCATCCCGAGGTGGTGGAGGCCATGAAGCGGATCATCGGCACCGCCCGCGACGCCGGGCTGTATGCCGGCTCCGGCCTGGGCGCCGATCCGGAGATGGCGCAACGCCTGGCCGGCTGGGGCGCGCAGTGGCTGCAGTGCGGCGGCGACATGTCCCTGATCAACATCGGTGCCGAGGCGCTCTTCGCCCGGTTGGGCGATATCCGGCCGTAGCGACGGGCCGCCGGCCCGCGGGGATCAGGCGGGGCCGGCGCTTCCGAAGCTGTCGGTGAGCTCCGGGAACTCGTAGGTGACCAGCCCGCCGTCGGAGACCTCCATGCGCACGCGCACGCCGTCGCAGAGCTGATCCATGTACGCTTCGGTCTGCTCCAGCGACATGCCGGTCTCCATCACCACCTGGGAGACGGTCACCCGGCCGCCGTTGCGGTAGGCCAGCCGGAACACGCGGCTGTCCAGCGACCGCTTGCCAAAGGGGTTCTGCACGCCGAACGGCGCTCGCCGCTCGGTCGCCATCTCCTCGTCGGCGGCGTACCGACGCGCGCCGCCGCGGCCGCTCAGATGCGGGCGGTCGTCGTCCGACTCGTCCTGGATGCGCCGGAAGATGGTCGTGCCGAGCCGCAGGAACGCGAATGCCAGGAGCACCGGCACCAACAGCGTGAGAAAACCGAACGGTCCCCAGCCGAAGAACAGCATGGCTTGCACGAACGTACTACGCGGACGAATGCCGAGCAAACCGGCCGCGCGGTCCGGCGGACGGTCGGATACCATACGGGCGTGATCTACCTGGATTGGGCTGCCACCGCGCCCACGGCGCCGGAAGCCCTCCCGCAGGACGGGACCTGGCACGCCAACCCTTCCTCTCCGCACCCCTGCGGGCGTCAGGCGGCGGCCGAGCTGGCCGCGGCGCGCGAGCGGCTCGCATCGACGCTCGGGAGGAAACCGGCGGAGATCGTGCTGACCTCCGGCGCCACCGAGTCCAACAACCTGATGCTGCAGTCGGTGCTGACCCTTCTGCATCCGGAGCGCGGGCTGCCGCGCCGCGACACGCTGGTGATCGGCGCCGCCGAGCACGACTCCGTCGAGGGACCGGCGACGCTGCTTGCGCGCATCGGGTTCCGGGTCCTGCGCGCGCCGGTCGGCCGCGACGGAGCCGTCGACGTCGACCGCTTGCGCGAGCTGCTCGACGAGCGCACCTACCTGGTCTCGGTGCAGACGGTCAACAACGAGACCGGCACCATCCAGCCGGTCGCCGATGCGGCGGGAGCGGTCGCCGATGCCGCGCGGCGCACAGGCACGCGGACGTTGTTCCATACCGACGCCGTGCAGGCGCTCGGCAAGATGCCGCTGCCGCTCGGTCCGGACGTGCACGCGGCTTCCTTCAGCGCCCACAAGGTCGGCGGTCCACGCGGCGTCGGGGCGCTCTGGGTCCAGACCGGCGCCCCGGTCCGCTTCATGCAGGCCGGCGGCGAGCAGGAAGGCGGCCGGCGCGCCGGCACCGAGAACGTGGACGGGGCCGCCGGCTTCGCCGCCGCGGCGGGATCCGCCGCGGCGATGCTGGAGCGAAACGCCGCCGCCGCGGCAGACGTCATGGCTGGCCTGATCGAACGGCTCTTGTCGATCCCGGACGTGACGCTGATCCCGGCCGACCGGGAGCCGCGCGACGCCCGCTTCTCTCCGTTCATCCTCAAGCTGGCCGTGCCCGGTATGCCGTCAGAGGTCACCGTGCGGCTGCTCGGCGACCGCGGCATCTGCGTGTCGCCCGGTTCCGCCTGCGCCACCGGATCCCGCAAGCGGCTGCGCGTGCTGGAGGCGATGCGGGTGCCGCCGGAACAGGCCGCGGGGGCGGTGCGCGTGTCGATCGGGCCACAGACCACGGCCGACGAAGTCGGTGCGTTCGCCTCGACGCTTGAGGACGAGATCCGGGCCGTCACCGGCCGGATCACGGCCGTGCCGGCACGGGAGGTCGCCCGGACATGAGCCCGGGCACACGGGTCTTCCTGGTCAAGTACGGCGAGATCTCGCTGAAGGGGGCCAACCGCCGGCAGTTCGAGGAGCGGCTCATCGGTCAGATCCACCGGCAGCTCGCCGGCACGCCCCACCGCGTCAGACGCGCCTGGGGCCGCCTGTACGTGGAGGACTACACGGACGCGGCGGCCGTGGCGCGCGCTCTCGGCGACACCTTCGGAATCGTCTCGTACGCGGAGGCGGAGATGGTCGCGCGTGACCCGGAACTGCTGGACGAGGCCGCCGTGGCGCTGGCCCGGCGCCTGGCCGCCTCCGCTCCCGCTCCCACCTTCAAGATCGAAGCGCGCCGCAGCGACAAGGAGTACCCGGACACCTCATACCGTATCGCCTGCCGCCTGGGCGACCGGGTGCGCGCTGCTCTGCCAGAGCTCGGCGTCGACGTGCACGACCCGGGCTTCGTGCTGTCCGTCGAGGTCCGCGACCGGATCTACCTGTACGGCCCGCCGTCGCCGGGCCGCGGCGGACTGCCGGTCGGCGCTTCCGCCCGCGGGCTGCTGCTGCTCTCCGGCGGCATCGACTCCCCGGTCGCCGGCTATCTGATGGGCAAGCGCGGCATGGCGCTCGACCATGTCTACTTCCACTCCTACCCGTACACGTCCGACGACGCGCTGGCCAAGGTGGAGGGGCTGGCCGAGCATCTCGCGCGCTACGTCCCGGATGCTCGCCTCTGCACTATTTCATTCACATCCATTCTCGAACGGATCAAGCAGCGCGCTCCCGACCGGCTCTCCACCCTGCTGCTGCGCGCCTGCATGATGCGCGCTGCGGACCGGCTCGCGCAGCGCACCGGGGCCGTGGCGCTGGTCACCGGCGAGAGCCTGGGCCAGGTGGCGAGCCAGACCGGCGAAGCGATCGCCTTCACCGATTCCACCAGCGAGCTGCCTGTGCTGCGGCCGCTGATCGGCATGGACAAGGAAGAGATCGTGCGCACGGCGCGCGCGATCGGCACCTTCGAGACCTCGACGCTGCCCTATCCGGACTGCTGCACGCTGTTCGCGGCGAAGCACCCGGTGCTCCGCCCGAGGTTGACGCACATGCACGGCGCCCTGCGGGCGCTGGAGGTCGACGAGCTGATCGCCGCCGCTGCCGACGGCACCGCGCCGGGCGCGGAGCGGCTCAGTCCTTTGCCGCCGTAGCGGCGGCCGGCTCCTTTTTCTTCGTCTTCGTGCTCGTGTCGGACTTGGCGTCGGACTTCGAGTCGCTCTTGCTCTCGCCGGCGGAGCTGTCCTTGCCGGCGCTCTCGCCATCCGCCTTGGACGTCTCCTTTCCGTTGCCGGCCTCTTCGCTCTTGCCGGCATTGCGCGAATCGGTCGAGTAGAAGCCCGAGCCCTTGAAGATGATGCCGGTTCCGCTCGATATCAGCCGCCGTACCGCGCTGCCGCAGCGGGGACAGTCGGAGAGCGGATCCTCCGTGATGCGCTGGAACTGCTCGAAGGTTCCGCAGGTGCCGCATTTGTACTCGTAGGTAGGCATAGTTACTGTTCGGGTCTGATTATAGCGCCGCTCGGCCACCTCCGGCAAGCAGCCGGGACGCCGGTGGCGCCGGTATCACTCCCTGCGGACCGGCACGCCGCGCGCGGCCAGATGCTCCTTGATGTCGCCCACGGTGCACGTGCCGTAGTGGACGATGGAGGCCACCAGCGCGGCGTCGGCGTGACCGTCGGTCAGCACCTCCGCCACGTGCTCTACCGATCCCGCCCCGCCCGATGCGACGACCGGCACCGGCAGCCGGTCGGCGAGCATGCGCGTCACCGTCAGCTCGTAGCCGGCCTGCGTCCCGTCGGCGTCGATCGCGTTGAGCACCACCTCGCCCGCGCCCAGCTCGACGGCCCTCTGCCCCCACTCCACGGCGTCCAGACCGGTGGCGGTTCGCAGCCCGTCGATGTAGACGCGGTACCCGCTCGGCATCGCCGGGTCGCGTTTCGCGTCCATGCCCAGGACCATGCACTGCCGGCCGAACGCCGCCGCGCCCTCGGCGATGAGCTGCGGGTTGCGGACGGCCGGCGAATTCAGGCTGACCTTCTCCGCCCCGGCCAGGAGCACCGCCTGCATCTGCTCAAGCGATCCGATGCCTCCGCCCACCGCGAACGGAATGAACACCTGCGCGGCGACCGCGCGGACGACCTCCAGCATGATGCCGCGCCGTTCCGCCGACGCGGTGATGTCATAGAAGACCAGTTCGTCCACGCCCTGTTCGTAGTACGTCCGCGCCATGGCGACCGGATCGCCCACGTCCTCGTTGTCCACGAAGCGCACGCCCTTGGTGGTGCGTCCGTCGCGCACGTCCAGGCAGACGATCACCCGGCGCTCAAGCACCGTCCCACTCCAGGAAGTTGGCCAGGAGCCTGAGTCCGTTCCGACCGGACTTCTCGGCGTGGAACTGCACTGCCGCCAGGTTGCCGGCGGCGTACACCGACGCGAACCGAAGCCCGTACTCCGTGCTGCCCAACACGACGGATGCGTCGGCCGGGCGCGGGTAGAAGGAGTGCACGAAATAGAACGAGCCGCCGTCGGGTATGCCCTCGAACAACGGATGAGCGCGATCCTGCCGCACCTGGTTCCATCCCATGTGCGGGACCTTCATTCCGTCTCCAGGGCGCGGTTCCGGGAATGCGTCCGCGTGTCCGGGAACCAGCCCAAGGCAGGTCGTGTCGCGCTCGGCGGAGTACTGCAGCAGCACCTGCGCGCCGATGCAGATACCGAGCAGCGGACGACCCTCGGCGCTCACCATGCGCAGCGCTTCATCCATGCCGCTGCGGGCCAGGTCGTCCATCGCCGCGCGCGCCTCGCCCACCCCGGGGAAGATCACCCGTTCCGCGTCGACCAGCGCCGCGGGCTCGGAGGCGACCGTGAAGTCGGCGCCCAGGAAGCGCAGCGCGTTCTGCACGCTGGTGCGGTTTCCGGCCGCGTAGTCGACGATGGCGACGCTCAAGGGCCGCCCTCCGACCCGCCGGCGGGACCCAGCTCTTCCAGATTGAGCATCGCGCGGGCCACGTCCATCAACTCGTCGTGCCGCATCAGGCCGGCGAGCCTGACCCACGTTCCGTCGGCCCGCAACCGCACGTCCGCCAGCGTCAACTGTCCGCTTGCGAACGCCGCCAGCAGGCGCGCGAGGTTGCGATCGACCGTACGCATCGCGCCGGCGATGACGAGCCCGTCGGCCGACGCGGTACCGGACAGCCACACGTCCTGGGTCGGGAACACCTCGGTGACCAGGTCCAGCCCGGAATCGGGGACCATCCGGTCAATCGCGTCGGTGAGGTCGGGCACCACCAGCAGGACATCGGCATCCCTTTCCTCGATCGCGACGTCGGCGGGCAGCGAGAATGCCTCGGCGTCGAAGGCGCGCTGCACGCGGTCGAGCGGCAGGTTGGTCATCACCAGCACGTCGCCGCCGGCAAGCCAGGCCGCCGCATCGGCAGACCGGTAGTGTGGAAACGGCGCGCCGACGTAGAACCAGTCGGGACTGAGCAGCAGACGCGCCGTCATGCCGCGGTCCAGGGCCACGCCCCGCATCCAGATCAGGTAGCCCGGCTCCGCACCCACGTAGACGCCGGCGACCACGACGGCCAGGCGCTCGAGCAGCCACCCCGGCACCGGCACCTGCGCTTGTTCGACGACCGCGGCGATCGGGGCGCGCAGCGCCGCGACGCGCGCCGCCACCGCGACGTCGACGTCGGCGGGCATCGCGCCGAGGCTGGCCCGCGCCAGGGAGGGGGGCGTGCTGGCACAGGCCGCGGTCATGACTGCCGCGCCGATCACGGCGAGCGACCGGGGCCACGCGAAACGGGAACGGAGCCGGGCGGCGGTACGCCGCGAAGCGGTGCGCCGCCTGACTATGCGCTGGTACGATTCGCGCTGGTACAATTCGCCGTGGTACAGGGCATCGCTCCGGGCGATGACAGAGTACACCGATAACGAGACTGTGGAGAACACGACGAAGGCGAAGGCCGCCGCGCCCGGCTCCGTGGGCCTGGTGGCCCCGCACGACCACACGTTCGCCCATCCGCCCGACGCGCTGAAGCTCGACAGCGGGCGGTTCCTGGGGCCCATCACGCTCCGGTACGAGACGTACGGGACCCTCGACGCGGAGCGCTCCAACGCGATCCTGGTCTTCCACGCGCTCTCGGGCAGCCACCACGCTGCCGGGTACCACTCCCCCGACGACAAGCGGCCGGGCTGGTGGGACGACATGATCGGGCCCGGCAAGGGCTTCGATACGCGCAAGTTCTTCGTCATCTGCTCCAACTTCATCGGCGGGTGCAACGGCTCCACCGGCCCGTCGTCGCCCCGCGGCGGTGACGGCGACCGGCCCTACGGGCTGGACTTCCCGCTCATTACCATCGGCGACATGGTCGAAGCGCAGCGCCACCTCATCGACCATCTGGGCATCGAGCGGCTGTACAGCGTCGCCGGCGGATCGATGGGCGGCATGCAGGCCCTGGAGTGGGCGATCCGTTACCCGGACCGGGTGCGCTCCGTCGTGGTGCTCGCCTCCACCGCCACCGTTTCCGCGCAGGGCATCGCCTTTCACGCCGTCGGCCGCAACGCCATCATGTCGGATCCCGACTGGAACGGCGGCGACTACCATCACGGCCCGGCGCCGGCCAACGGACTGTCGATCGCCCGCATGATCGGCCACATCACCTACCTTTCGGAGATGTCGCTGGGCCGCAAGTTCGGGCGCACCCTGCAGGACCGCTCAGCGTTCACCTACGAGATGTCGGGCGAGTTCCAGGTCGAGTCATACCTCGCGCATCTGGGCACCCGCTTCGTGGAAGACTTCGACGCCAACTCGTACCTGTACATCACCAAGGCGATGGACTACTACGACCTTTCGGAGGCGTACGGGTCGCTGCCGGAGGCGCTGGGACGGCCCCGCGCCAAGTACCTGGTGGCCTCTTTCCCCTCCGACTGGCTCTACCCTTCAAGCCAGTCGCGGGAGATCGTCAGCGCCCTCATGCAGGTCGGGCGCGAGGTGTCCTACGTGGAGCTGGAGAGCGTCTACGGCCATGACGCCTTTCTGCTGGAGAGCGCCCGTCTCTGCCAGATCGTCCGCTCGTTCCTGGACAACGCCGCCTCCCCCTCCGGCTGACCATGGCCGCAAGCGGACGCCGGCAGCACCTGGACTATGACCTGATCGTCGATCTGGTCGAGCGGGACAGCTCCGTGCTGGACCTGGGATGTGGCGACGGCGAGCTGCTGCTCCGCCTGCGGGACTTCAAGTCCGTGCACGGACTGGGCGTGGAGATCGAGGAGGCGATGATCGTCCGCTGCCTGGCGCGCGGCATCACCGTCTTCCAGGGCAACCTGAACGACGGCCTGCGCGATCACGCCTCAGGCAGCTACGACTACGTGGTTCTGAACCAGACGCTGCAGCAGATCGACCGGCCGCTCGAGCTCCTTGCGGAGATGCTCCGCGTCGGCAGGCAGGTGATCGTCTCGTTCCCGAACTTCGGCTACCTCGGGATCCGCCTGTCGCTGCTGCTGCGCGGCAGGATGCCGGCGTCGAGGGATCTCCCGTTCGCGTGGCACGACACGCCCAACATCCACCTGTGCACCCGCAACGACTTCCTGGACTACTGCCGGGCGAACCGGGTGGCGGTGACCTCGATCATCGACATCCGCAACGGCCGCCGCATCGGCCCCACGGCTGCCAATCTGCGCTGCACGCAGGTGCTGTTCGTGCTCCAAGGTGACGCGGGACCGTCTTCCCCGCCTCGGGGAAGAATACGCGATCGCGACCTGGAGTAGTCACGGGCCAAGAACTGTAGTATGGTCAACGCAAAGGAGGCGATTCCGCCTCAGGAGGCTTATTGGTCAAGGATCTCAGGGTAAACGACATGATACGGGTTCGGGAGGTGCGCCTGATCGGCGCAGACGGCTCCCAGCTCGGTGTCGTCCCGACAGAAGAAGCGCTCAGTTCCGCGCGGCAGACCGGGTTGGACTTGGTGGAGGTTTCCCCGACGGCACGCCCGCCCGTCTGCAAGCTGCTCGATTACGGCAAGTACAAGTTCGAGCAGGAGAAGCGCATTCGCGAGTCGAAGAAACGGCAACGGCTCACCAAGCTCAAGGAAATCCGGATGCAGCCCAAGATCGACTCGCACGACCTGGACTTCAAGTCCCGGCATATCAAGTCGTTTCTGGATCAGGGGAACAAGGTGAAGGTGACCATTAGGTTCCGTGGCCGCGAGTTGGCGCACACGGAGATCGGCCGCGCCGTGCTGGACCGCGTGGTGGAGCTCACCCAGGAGTACGCGGTGCTCGCCCGGTCGGCGCAGATGGAGGGACGGTTCATGTCGATGGTGCTGAGTCCGAAGTCCAGAAAGTAGACGATGAGTACCAAAGCGAAGACCCATCGCAGCACCGCCAAGCGCTTCAGCGTCACCGCCAAGGGCAAGGTGAAGTACAAGAAGCAGGGGTTGCGGCACATACTCACCAAGAAGAACAGCAAGCGGAAGCGGAGGCTGCGGCGTTCGGGGCTGCTGAGCCCGTCCGAGCACAAGCGTATCCGCCGCCTGCTGCCGAACGGATAGGGGCATATGGCACGAGCGATCGACAGTCACAAGCATCACGCCAAGCGCCGCAAGATCCTCAAGCAGGCCAAGGGGTACTGGGGACGGCGCAGCAAGCTGTATCGGACGGCCAAGGATGCGCTGGCCAAGGCCGGCATGTACGCCTACCGCGACCGGCGGCGGCGCAAGGGCGAGTTCCGCCGCCTCTGGATCGCACGCATTTCGGCCGCCTGCCGCCAGCATGACCTGCGGTATTCGCAGTTCATGCACGGCCTGTCGCGAGCCGGGATCACGCTGAACCGCAAGGCGCTCTCCAACCTCGCGATCGAGGATCCGGCCGCGTTCGAGGCGATCGTCGAGCGAGCCCGGGCGGAACTGGCCGCCGCCGACTCATGATCCGCGTGCAGCAGATCGCCGACCTCGAGGCGCGCGTGTTGCGCGCCATCGACCTGATCGAGCGCCTGCGCGCGGAGAACCGCACGCTCAGCACGTCGCTCGAGTCGGCCGAAGCGCGCGCACGGGAGGCGGAGGGGATGCTGGAGAGCGTCCGCAGCGATCAGCAGGGCGTCGAGGAGATTATCCAGCGCACGCTGAACAAGCTCGACGGTCTGGAAGAGGCCTGGGCGGAGATGCAGAAGGACGATGCGCCGGCAGAGACCGCGGCCGCTCCTCCCGATCCTCCACCGAGTCCGCCGGGTGCCGGAGTCTCCAGCAGGGAACAGGGTTCTATCGGCGGCCAGGGTTCTCCCGGCGGGCAGGATCCTCCCGGCGGGCAGGGTTCCCTGGGCGGACGAGGCTCACTCGGAGCCGGTGCACCATAGCCGGGCAGCCTGAGGCGCCCGGCACCGCGGTGAGGCAGTAACCGGTGGCCAAGCACCTTGCCGAAATAGACATCCTCGGTTCCTCGTTCACGATCAAGTCGGACGAGTCGACCGAACATCTCGCTCAGCTCATCGAACACTTCTCGAGCCGGGTGGCCGAGGCGCGACGGGCCATGCCGCAGGCGGATTCGTTGCGCGTGGCGATCGTCTCCGGCCTCAATGTCACGGACGAGTTGTTCAAGGCGCTGCAGGCCGCCGACGACACGCAGCGCGATTCCCGCGCCGCGGCGCAGATCGCCATGCGCCTGATCGGGATGATCGATCAGACGCTGGTCGACGGCGAACAACCCGGAAGTGGCGCTCCCGCATCTGCGCCGGGACCGTCCGGTCCGGCCACGGTGGAGCGCGATCCTCAGAACGAGATCCCTTCCACGACCGCCGAGTAGTCGCAGCCTTCGACTTCGACGATGGCGGCCGCCACGCGGTTGCCCAGCGACGCCGCCTCCTCGGGGCCTCCTCCGGTCAGTCTCGCGTACAGGTAGCCGGCCGCGAACGAGTCGCCCGCGCCCGTGGTGTCGACGGCCCGAGCCGCAATGCCGGGCGCACGCGCCGCGATGGCTCCGCGCTCCCACACCATGGACCCTGCCGACCCCAGCTTGACGACCACGGTCGGCGCCAGTTCCCCGAGGGCAGCGCACGCCAGCCCGACGGCCCCTTCGGCCGGCATGCCGGTGACGACCTCGGCGAGCGCGCGCGCTTCCTGCTCGTTCGCGAGCAACAGGTCGACCGAACCGGGAATCCACTCCGCCAGCTCGTGTCCGGAGGTACCCACGACCACCATGTCCGCCACGTCGAAGGCAACCATCGAGCCACCGGCTCGCGCCGTGGCCGCCGCGGTGGTCAGTGCCCTGCGCGGGCCGGGCGGCGCCCACAGGTAGGCGGTCGCATAGAAGCAGTCACTGCAGGCGATCGCCGCCCGGTCGAGGTGATCCTCCGACAGTTCCAGGCATGCTTCCAGCGACGTGAACATCGTGCGCTGGCCATCCGGGGTAACCAGCACCACGGAGGTACCGGTCGCCTTCTCCGGATGCGTGCTCAGCCTGCTGACGACCCCCGTCGCCTCGAGGCGAAGGCGGAGATCGCGTCCGATCGAGTCGTCGCCGATGACGCCGGTCATCACCGGCGGAGCGATCGCGTCCCCGACCGCCTGCCCGGAGAGCCAGGCGAGCCCCCGCAAGGTGTTTGCGCAGCTTCCGCCGGGCCGGCGTCCGGGCCGCGCGAGGCCGGCGGCGATCCG
>JAPOQV010000341.1 GCA_026710565.1 Spirochaetaceae bacterium
GCCGGCGCGCGGTCGGGGTGGCCCGCCCGCGGCCGGCGCGCGGGGGGGGGGGGGGGCGCGCCCGCCGGCCCGGCGCCGCCCGCCAGCTCGGCCAGCCGGTCGACGACGGCCATGGCGTCATCCACGCCGGTGGCGACGCCGACGTTGGAGACCGCGTTGTTGATCACCATGCCGCGCACCGGCACGCGCCCGGCCAGGAGGTCGGCGACGATCTGCACCGGCGCCCCGCGGAGGGTATTGCGCGTCAGCGTGGCCGCGAAGGAATCGGTCGGCTCATCTGCGAGGAGCATTGTCACCCGCAACGGCAACTCCTTGCCCGGCCGTTCCGGGGGCTCGAACGCGGTGGCCGCGGTGGCGACCCCGAAGCCGGGCGGCAGGGCCCCGCGCGCCTCCAGCGCCGCCATGTAGCCAGCGGATGTGTCGTAGCGCTCCACGACGCGCAGTGTAGCGTGCGGACACGGCAGTTGGCTCACAGATTTCCGGCCCGTTTGCTCCGCGTCATTGCTCGGTGACCACAAATCTGCCAATGTAGCCTCGAAGAACCGGCTCCCGGTGCAGGAGAATCCGGTCTGAGTGTCCAAGGGGAGTCTTTGCATGATCGTCGCAGGCATACGGGAGACCAAGACCCGTCTCAGCAGCTACCTGGCCGCAGTGCGCGCCGGCGAGGAGGTGCTCATCACCGACCGGGGCCGGCCCGTGGCGCGGATCATCCCCGAGCCGGCTCGTACGGCGTCGCTCACGGAACAGCTCGCCGGGCTGGCGGCGGCGGGGATCGTCACGCTACCGACCGAACCGGCTCCGCGGGCACAGCCCACTCCGCAGCGGATCGCCGGCAAGCCGCTGTCCGATATCGTGCGCGAAGATCGCAGGTGATCGCGTACTTCGACACGAGCGCGCTGGTAAAGCGTTACGTGCAGGAGGCGGACAGCGATCAGGTGCTGGCGATCTGGTCGACGGCGCAAGCGCGGGCCGTGTCTCGGCTCGCCTTCGCCGAGACCCTTTCTGCGGCCCGACGCAAGCAACGCGAGCGACCCGAAGCCCATGCGGTCGTCGAGACATCGCTCGCGGAATTCGGGCGCGACTGGCGGACGTTCCTGATCGTGGAAATCACGGCCGATCTCGATGATCTGATCCAGCGTCTCCTTGCGGACCACGCGCTCAGGGCTGCCGATACCATACATCTGGCATCGTGCCTGGCCCTCGCGGAACGACTGTCGCAGTCAGTGGTGTTCGCGTGCTGGGATGGTGCTCTCCTGCGGGCGGCGCGCGCTGAAGGCTTGTCGACGATTCCGGACGAGCGGCCCGGCTGCTGATGCTACCCGCCGCGCCGCAGGAGCAGCAGGATCGGCAGGTGGTCGGAATGGCCGTCCGTGCCGATCCAGCGCCTCGGGTGACCGGTGGCGGGTGACACCAGGCCGTCGCGGATCACGGCGAACCCGCCGGGCGCGTACCAGACGCCTTCCCGGTCGAACAGTCCTGCACTCAGCAGGAAGTGGTCGGGGGTCTCCCAGGCGTCGCGGTGCACGACCGTGCCGCGGCCCCGCCCCTCCGGCTCCAGCCAGGGGCTGTACAGCACCACGCCGCCGGCCGGGGGCCGCGCGTCGAACGGCCGGCCCGTGATCGCCAGCAGCCCGGCTCGCCCGCCCGTGACGTCCGCGGTTCCGCGCGGGAGCCCGGCCAGCGCAGTCGGGTAGCCGGCCACGGTGTGATCGTCCACGCTCTCGTTCAGGTCGCCGGCGACCAGCAGGTCGACCAGCGGGTCGGTCCGCTGCAGCTCCCGGATGCGATCGCCGAGTACGGTGGCGGCGGCGCGCCTGGCCGGCGCCGTCTCCTCCGCACCGCCGCGCTTCGACTTCCAGTGGTTGTTGAACAGGAACAGCGTCCGCCCGTCGCCGAGGTCCAGCTCCGCCTCCACGATCGGCCGCAGGTAGCGGCCGTCGTGCCACACCTGGTGCAGACGCGCGCGGAGCACCGGCAGGCGCGACAGCACCACCGGGGTCAGGGTCAGACCGAGATCGGCACCCTCGTTCGGGACGGCGACCACGTAGCCGTAGCCCAGGTCGCGCAGGCGCTCGCGCAGGTCCAGCGCGGCACTACGATTCTCCACCTCCTGCAGCGCGAGGACGTCGGCGCCGCCGGGGTGCACGTCGCGCAGCACGGCGGCGATCCGGCTCAGGCGCGCCGCGTAGCGCGCCGCATCCCAGCGGCCTGCGCGGAACTCGTCGTACTCGCCCCCCTGCTCGACGGCGTCGAACAGGTTCTGGACGTTGTAGGAGAGCACGCTGATCGCGGGCGCTTCCGCCGCGACTCGCGCGGGCGGCGCGAGAACGAGGGAGAGGACGAGAAGCGCTGCCATGCCGGCTGCGGCCGGCCGGGGACGGCGCTCGCTCAGCCCGCGGCGGCCAGCTCCGCGGTCAGCGCGGCCGTCTCCTGCTCCGCGCTCGCGGACTCCGGCCGGAACGGGCTGCCGGTCAGCAGCGTGTACGCTTCCACGTAGCGGCGGCCAAGCTCGACGCGCAGGTCGTCCGGGATGACCGGCGGCGTCCCCTCGCCGCGGTAGCCGCGGTCGATCAGCCATTGCCGCAGGTGCTCCTTGTCGAGCGCGTGCTGCCGCTCGCCCGCCTCGAACCGCTCCCGGTAGCGGTCGGCGAACCAGTAGCGGCTGGAGTCCGGGGTGTGCACCTCGTCCGCCAGCACCAGCTCACCGTCCACGGTTCCCATCTCATACTTGGTATCCACCAGGATCAGGCCGCGCTCGCCGGCGATCCGCCTGCCCCGCTCATAGAGCGCATGCGCCGTCCGTACCACTTCAGTCCAGAGCTCCGCGGGCACCAGACCGCGCGCCGTCACCTCCCCGGCGGAGATCGGCTCGTCGTGCGCGCCGCGCTCCGCCTTGGTGGCCGGCGTCAGCAGGGGCTCCGGAAACCGCTCGTTGCAACGCATCCCGTCCGGCAGGCGGATGCCGGACACCACGCCCGTGCGCCGGTAGTCACGCCACGCCGAGCCGCTCAGATAGCCGCGCACCACGATCTCCACCGGCAGGACCCGGCAGCGGCGCACGCGCAGGGTGCGCGCCGTCACCCGATGCACCACGTGGTTGGGCACGATGTCGGCGGTGCGCTCGAAGTGGAAGAGGGACAGGCCGGTGAGCACCTCGCCCTTCCACGGGATCGTGGTCAGCACGCGGTCGAAGGCCGACACGCGGTCGGTCGCGCAGATCAGCAGGTCGCTGCCGCACGCGACGAGGTCGCGCACCTTGGCGCGCTGCGGACGCAGCCGCTCGTCCACCGACGCCAGCGTCGCGGCCAGCGCCTCGCCGTCCGGCGGCAGCATCAGTTTGATGGGGTACTACAGCTCTGAGCGGTTCGCGATGATCCGCGCCACCAGCCCATACTCCTGCGCCTCCTCGGCGCTCAGCCAATAGTCGCGATCGGTGTCGCGTTCGACCTTCTCCAGCGACTGGCCGGTTTCCTCGGCGATCATCTGGTTGATCTTCGCGCGCAGCTTTTCCAGCTCGCGGGCGTGGATCTCGATCTCGGTGGCCACGCCGCGGATGCCGGACAACGGCTGGTGGATCAGGTAGTGGGAGTTCGGCAGGCCGATGCGGCGCTCGCGCGGGGCGGCCAGCAGCACGATGGCGGCGGCGCTGGCGACCAGTCCCATGCCGATGGTGACCACCGGCGGGGTGACGAAGCGCAGCATGTCGAAGATCGCGTAGCCGGCGTCGGCGTCGCCGCCGGGGGAGTCGATGAAGACCCTGATCGGGTCGTCGCCGTCCTCTTCCAGCAGGATGAGCTGCCTGATCACCCGCTCGGCGAGGCGCTTGTTGATCTCTCCCGAGAGCAGCACTGACCGGCTCTTGAGCAGCCGGCTGGTCAGATCGCCGTCGCCCTCGCCTTCGCCGTCGCGGTCACCGCGCTCCTCGTCCTGTTCCTGTTCCTCTTCTTCTTCGTCGTCCAAGCGGCGCGGCAGATCGCCCGATGAGTGCATTCCAGCCTCCACCGGCAATATAGCCTTGCGTTCAGCGCCGGCCAAGGAGTCTCAGTTGAGGCTCAGCTCGCCGACCGGAACCGGGAAGTCGTCGGTGGCGTCCGCGTTCAGCACGCCGTCCGACTCGGTGACGACCAGCGCCTGCACACCGGCATCGCCGTCGAACCAGCGGAGGCCGGCCGGGCCGGCCACGAACAGCCCGGTCGCCAGCGCGTCGGCCTCCACGGCGCGCTCGGCGATCACGGTCACGGACACCGACGCGCGCGCCGGCCAGCCGGTCGCGGGATCCAGGATGTGGTGGTAGCGGACGCCGTCGGCCTCCAGGTAACGCTCGTAGTCGCCGGAGGTGACGACGGCGCGGCGCTCGCCGGCGGCGCCGATCTCCAGGATCGCCAGCGCCGCCTCGGCCGCGCGCGGGTGCTGTAGCAGGATCCGCCAGCGGCGCTCGCCCGGCTTGAGACCGGCGACCAGCAGATCGCCGCCCGACTCGACCAGGAACCGCTCGATGCCCCGCTCCGACAGGTGGTCGGCGATCAGGTCGACCACCGCACCCTTGCCCACGCCGCCCAGGTCCACCTGCTGGCCCGGCGCCAGGGCGAGGGCGCCCGTCACGCGGACCGTACGGTAGTCCACCAGCGAAACGGCGGACGCCAGCGCCTCGGGCGCAGGCAGCCTGCCGCCGGCGTCGAAGTCCCACAGCCGCACCACCGGCAGGATCGTCGGGTCGTAGGAGCCCTCCGTGCGGGCCGCCACGCGAACCGCATCGGACAGCACGCCGCGCAGCAGCGCCTCGCCCTCACTGCCGGCCGGCAGCGTTCCTTTCTCATTGAGAACCGCCGTCGCCGAGCCGGCCGTACGGTGGTCGAGCTGCCGGACCCATACTTCCGTGGCCGCGTGCAGTTCCTCCCACGACGGCGCGCGGCGGGCGTACGCGGTTACCTTCACGTACGTGGACATGGACGGGAACTCGTTCCGGAACTCCCGCAGTCCGCAGCCGGCGAGCACCAGCGCTGCGGCTGCGATGGCGAAGGCGGCGCCCCCGGTCGAGCGTCCCGCGTTCAGACGGCCTTCGCCTCCCAGGTCGCCAGATCCAGGCGGAAGCTGTCGCGGATGGCCTTGAAGGCCTCCAGGGTCACGGCGACGTCCTCCTCGGTGTGGGCGGCGGTGGGGATCATCCGGTACAGGTGCACGCCGCGCGGGGTCACCGGGTAGGTAACGCCCGAGCAGAAGACCCCGAACCGGTCGCGCAGCGTCTGCAGGATCGCCATGCCGGTCTCTTCCTTGTGCGTCGGCACGTACACGGGAGTGATCGGCGATGCGGTGTCGCCCAGCTCGAACCCCAGCTCGCGCAGGCCGTCCTGCAGCATGCGGGCGATGTGCCACATCCGCTCCCGGTACTCCGGGTGCGCCTCGATCTCGTCGAGCGTCGCCGCGAGCGCCTCGACGTACACCATCGGCAGGCTCTTGGCGAACACGTTGGAGCGGGCGTTGTAGCGGATGAAGTCGCAGACCGCCGGATCGCCCGCGGTCACGCCGCCGATGGCCGCGAACGCCTTGGCGAACGTGCCGAAGTAGAGGTCGATGTCTTCCTGCACGCCGAAGTGCTCGCCGGTGCCCTGCCCGGTGGCGCCCATGACGCCGAAGCCGTGCGCGTCATCGCAGTACACGCGCGCCCCGTACCGCTTGGCAAGGTCGCAGATGCCGGGCAGGTCGGCCAGGTCGCCGCGCATGCCGTAGACGCCCTCGACCACCACCATGATGCCGCCGCGCTCGCGCTTGGCGGAGGCGGCGAGCTGCCGCTCCAGGCTCTCCAGGTCGTTGTGCTTGAAGGGCCGGAAGCGCCGGCCCGCCATCGCCAGCACGGTGCCGTCGATCATCGAGGCGTGCGACAGCTTGTCGATGATCACCTCGTCCAGCGGTCCGATCAGCGACGAGATCGTGCCGATCACCCCCAGATAGCCGTAGTTGAACAGCACGGCGGCGTCCTTGCCGCAGAAGGCGGCCAGCCGCTCCTCGAGGTCGATGTGCGCCTGCGTGTTGCCCGTCAGCATGCGCGACCCCATCGGCGAATAGGTGCCATAGCGCTCCAGGGCCTGCCGCGCCCGTTCGCGGATGCGCTCGTTGCCGGTGAGACCGAGGTAGCTGTTGACCGACCACATGATCACCGGCCGGCCCTGGAACACCATGTGCGGGCCCGGCGCGGAGTCCAGGATCGGCTGGGAGAAGTAGCGGTCACCGGCAGCCCGGAACCGGCCGAAATACCCTTGGTCGCCGTGACATTTTTCGAACAGATCGGTCATTGGAACCCTCTCGCGAATCCGGCGTAATGTCGTACGGACCGTTCACCGCGGGCAACGTCCGAGTCTACGGCTCGGGGCCATCGTCTCCGGGGCAGGGGAGCGCGCGTGTCGTGAGGACGCCCTGAGGTCTTCCTTTTCGAGCCGTCGGCCCTCAGGGCCGCCGTATTTTCCTGCTGGCCGAACTGAACATCTGAACGTAATATTCAGCACCTATGGCACGTGTGCCGGGAATCGGGACCGCACCCGGGGGCCGCCGCGAGCAGCTCCTGCAGGCGGGCGAGCGCCTGTTCGCCGAGCACGGCTACCGTGGCGTCACCATCGCGGAAGTCGCCGCAGCGGTGGGCGTGTCGACCGGGTCGTTCTACAACCACTTCCCGGACAAGGAGACTTTCTTCGGCGCCATCCTCGACCGCCTCACCGATCAGGGAGTGCTGCAGGCGCGCCGGGTCACCGCCCGCTTCAAGAACCCGATGAACCAGCTCAAGGCGCTGTTCCGGTTCATCACGCTGGGGCTGCGGAGCAATCCCCTGCTGCTCGCGGTCCTGACCGACGAACGGCGCTTCGGCTATCCGTCGCCGGACGAGCGCGACCGGCGGCGCCAGCGGCTGCTGCAGTCGGTCGGAGGCTTGATCGACGACATCCTTGCAGACGGCATCCGCCGCCTGATCTTCCGCGTCGGCCGCTACCATGACGCGCGCCGGCTGTTGCTCTCGATCTACGGCGCGCTGATCGCCGCCATCGACAGCGACGACTTCGAGCAACTTACCCAGGACATGCTGCTGCTGATGGACCGCGGCCTGCGACGCCGGCTGACGCTGACCGGCAGAGCCAACCGCAGGGACCGGCGGCAGGCGCGCACGCGGGAGGGGCGCACGCAGGAGGGGGGCACGCAGGAGGGGCGCGATCAATAGCGCCGGGCATCGCAGCGGCACGGTCGCGGTCATCGGCCGGCCGTCAGCCGGAAAGTCGACGCTGATCAACCGCATGTGCGGGCACGACCTGGCCATCGTCTCGCCGTCTCCGCAGACCACGCGCTCGCGCATCCGCGGCATCGCCACCCGCGCTGCGGGGCAGCTCCTGCTGATCGACACCCCCGGCTTTCAGGACTCGACGCGCCCGTTCGACGCCCGCCTGCAGGCGCTCACTGCCGCCACGCTGCAGGAGGTCGACGTCGTGCTGGCCGTGATCGACCCCACCCGCGCGGGCGGCCCGGAAGAGGACGCCATCGTCGCGCTGGCGTGCGGTTTCGCCGGGCCGGTGGTGGTGGCGCTCAGCAAGGCCGACCTGAGGGCGGCCGCCGGGCGCGACGGCGCCGCCGCGGTCCCGGCCGATCTCCCGGCCGCCCCCGTGCACGGCATCTCGGCTTCCACCGGCAACGGGGTCGAGGACCTGGTCGCCCGGCTCATCGCGCTCAGCCCGGCCGGCCCGCCCATGTATCCGGACGACCGCTACACCGATCAGCCGCAGGCGTTGCGCGTGGGCGAGGTGATCCGCGGCCACGCCATCCGCGCCACGCGCGAGGAGTTGCCGCAGGCGATGTACGTGGAGGTGGCCGACCTGGAGACCTCGGCCGACCGCGTCTGGGTCCGCGCCTTCCTCAACGTCGAGCGCGATTCGCAGAAGGGGATCGTGATCGGTCAGCGCGGCCGCCGCATCGCCGCGATCCGCACCGGCGCGCAGGCGGAGCTGACCGGGGTGCTGGGGCTGCCCGTGCGGCTGGACCTGCGCGTCAAGGTGCAGCGCAACTGGCGGCGCGACCGGGCGCTGCTGGAGCGGGTCATCCGCTGAGCGAGGCTCATGCCATGAGCCCGCGCACCGCGTGGTCGGGGTAGGCGCCCCGAGCGGCCCGCGCAGTCAGCTCGCCCAGCACCACGAAGCACGGGTGTTCGGGCAGCCGCCGTCCGTACAGGTCGCGGAACGCCGCCACCCCCGACGGTGAGGAGAAGGCCACCAGCGAGATGCCGGCGAGCTCCTCGCGCACCGGATCCGCACGCGGTACGGTCCGGTACACGACCAGCACCTCCACCCGGTTGCCGGCGTCGCGCAAGCCGTCGGCCAGCGTACCGCGCGCACGATCGGAGGCGGGCAGCAGGATGCGCGCGCCGCGGACGCCGGCGGCGGCATAGGCGGCAAGCAGCCCCTCGGCACCAGCCCCGGCACCGGCCCCGACCACGTCGGCGGCCAGCCCCCGGCGGGAGAGCGCCGCGGCCGTGGCCTCGCCGACGGCCGCAACGGTCCGGCCCGCCAGCGCGCGCGCATCGCGTCCGGCGGCACGCAGCTCCGTCAGGAAGTGGTCGACCGCGTTCCGGCTCGTGAACGCCACGTGATCGAACCGGTCCAGCCGCTCGATCGCGCGCCGCACGGCGTTCCGGTCGGCGGCGGGAACGGTGTCGACAAGCGGCGTGTGGATCGGTTCGCCGAGGTGCGCGAACGGTTCCGTCCGCGTCCCGGTGACCAGCACCTTCGGCCGGGCGGCGTACCAGCCGCCCTGCGACGCATCGAACGCGGCCTCCGCGGCGCCGCCAACGATGACCACGCTCGGCGAGGCGGCAGCGACACTGCCGGCGCGGATGGCCTCCAGGCTGGTCAGGGTGCTCTCCTGGTCCGGCAACGTGGCGTCGCGGACGATCAGGACCGGCGTGGCCGCCGGCCATCCGGCAGCCAGCACGGCGGCGGCCACCCGCGCCAGCGACGCGGCCCCCATGTAGTAGACGATGGTGTCCACGGCCGGCACCGGGATCCTTTCGGCGTGACCGGTGCAGAACGCCACCGACGAGGAGCGCTCGCGGTGCGTCAGCGCGACGCCGCAGTAGGCGGCGGCACCGGCGGCGGCGGTCACGCCCGGGACCACCTCGTAGTCGATGCCGGCGCGCTGCAGCGCCTCGACCTCCTCGCCGCCGCGCCCGAACAGGAACGGATCACCACCCTTGAGGCGGCAGACCCTGCGGCCGGAGCGGGCAAGCCGCACCAGCAACGCCTGTATCTCCTCCTGCGGCAAGCCCTGCCGGCCCGCCCGCTTGCCGACGAAGTGCCGCCGGGCCGTGCACGACGCCACGGTCCGCTCCGACACCAGGGCGTCGTAGACCACGTCGTCGGCTGCCAGCAGGGCGGCGCGGCCGCGCTCGGTCAGCAGTCCGGGGTCGCCCGGACCGGCGCCGACCAGGGTGACCCGCCCCGCTCCCGCGCCGCGTGACCGGGTCGTCGCCCCGGTCACGCGCCGCCGGCCTGCCCGGCAGCGAGCGGCTCGATTACGCCGCCCCCCCGGCACTCGTCGCCGTCATAGAGCACGGCGAACTGACCGGACGCGACCGTCACCGGGCTGTGCGTTCGCACCATCACCCGGTCCCGGATGGCCGTCGGCGCGACCGTGCAGTCGTGCGCGGCCGGCCCGTGCCGGACCTTGACGCGGGCCGGCCCCACGGGGGGATCGCCGCCGATCCAGTTCGCGCCGGCCAGCGCGAAGGCGCCGCCCGCGTGTACGGCCGGCGTGCGGCTGACGGCGACCCGGTTCTCCGACGGGTCCTTGTGCACGACGTACCAGGGCCCGTCACCCAGTCCCAATCCCTGCCGCTGACCGACCGTGAAGAAGTGGTGTCCGGGATGCTCGCCGAGCCGGCGGCCGGTCTCCCGCTCCACGATCGGTCCGGGCCGCTCGCCCAGCCGCCGGCGCACGAAGTCGCGGTAGCTGATCCGGCCCAGGAAGCAGATACCCTGGCTGTCGGGCCGTGCCCGCGTCGGCAGGCCGTGCGCGTCTGCCTCGGCGCGGATGCGGGCCTTCGGCGAGTCCCCGATCGGGAACGCCGCGCGCGCGAGCTGCCGTTCGCTCACGTACGCCAGGAAATACGTCTGATCCTTGACGGGATCGGGGGCGGTGCGCAGCCGCGGTCCGCCGGCGCCCCGCGCCACGCGCGCGTAGTGGCCGGTGGCGACCGTGTCGAAGCCGTCCGCGAAGCGGTCGACGAACACCCCGAACTTGATGTGGCGGTTGCACATCAGGTCCGGGCTCGGCGTGTTGCCGGCGCGCAGCTCGCGCACGACGTAGTCCAGCACGTGCTCCAGGTACTCCTGCTGCACGGAGACCACGTGCAGCGGCACGCGGCGCTGCTCGCAGACCGCG
The DNA here is from genome assembly GCA_026710565.1 of Spirochaetaceae bacterium. The sequence continues at coordinate 10,408 of JAPOQV010000341.1, forward strand.
CGCGCAAACTCCAGGTCCTCCTGCCAGGGGCAGTCGCCCAGGCCGGCCAACTCCTCCTCGAGCCAGACCTTGAGATAGAAGCAGGTCACGCGCGCGCCGCACTCCTGCAGCCGTACCAGCGCCACCGAACTGTCGACGCCGCCGGACAGGAGCAGGGCGGCGTGCAACGTGGCCTACCCCTCGGCTGCCGCCAGCGCGTTCGGGACCGTGTCCTCCGGCGTCACCGGCGACCACGCCCCGCGCAGCCTGCCGTCGGCGCCCACCAGGAAAGAGGAGCGGATCAGGCCCATGCCGGTCTTGCCGAACACGGTGCGCTCGCCCCACGCGCCGTACGCATCGATCATCGTGCGCTCGGTGTCGCAGAGCAACGGGAAGCCGAGCGAGAACTTGTCGTCGAACCGCTTCTGGTCGGCGGCGCGGTCGGGGCTGACCCCGACCGCGGCGATGCCCTTGGCGGCCAGCTCGGCCGCGTGGTCGCGTACCGAGCAGGACTGCCGGGTGCAGCCCGGGGTGTCGGCCCGCGGATAGAAGTAGATCAGAAGCTGACGGCCCGCGTAGCCGGCAAGGCTGTGGGTGGCGCCGTCCTGATCCTGCAGCGAGAAATCGGGCGCCGGGTCACCTGCGCTCAGCATGTGCATCCTCCCCCGGTCGGTACCGGGTGACGTCGGTTTCGCTCCGGCCGACGAACAGGTCGTCCACCGGTCGCGTGAAGATACCAACGCAGACCACGCCCGGCACAGTGGCGAGCTCGCGCTCGACCGCTTCCGGGTCGAAGGCGCCGGCCGGCTGCGCGTCGATGATCAGGTTGCCGTGATCGGTAATCACCGGGCCGGCCTTGCGCACCGCCTCCCGCACCGTCCCGGTCAGCGCCAGCCGGTCCAGCGCGCTCAAGGCCACCGGAAGGGCGTCCGGAACCACCTCGACCGGCACCGGGTGGCGGGTACCGAGCCGCTCGACCAGCTTGCCGTCGTCCACGACGATCGCGTACCGGGCCGCGACGCTGGCGACGATCTTCTCGGTCAGCAGGGCAGCGCCGCCGCCCTTGGTCAGCCGCCAGGCGGGGTCCACCTCGTCGGCGCCGTCGATCAGCACGTCCACCTTTCCCCGCACCGACGGATCGCTCAGTCCCACCGGCGACAGCCCCAGATCCCAGCAGGCGACCTGCGCCTGCCGGCTGGTGGGCACGACCGTCAGGCCGGGCAGGCGTCCGGCCGCGACCTCGGCGCCGACGCGGCGGATCACCTCCAGCGCGGTGGAGCCCGATCCCAGGCCCAGGCGCTGCCCGTCGCGGACCAGCGCCGTCACGGCAGCTCGCGCGATCTCGGCCTTCAGGTCACTCTTCGAGTGTGGTTCGCTTCGCTCACTCATCGCACACCGTCACGTTGGCCAGCAGCGGGTCGATACGGGACACGCCGATGGTGACGATGAACTCGGCCAGGCGAGGCCCGCGGTCCTTGTCGATCAGGATCCGGTACAGCTCCGTGAACAGCTCCCGCGCCTCCATGCCGTGCGTGGCGGCCACGTCGTAGATCGCCTGGTGGAGAACCTTCGCGTCGGGCGCATCGGCGCCGGCCGATCGCTGAGCGCTGGCCAGCCGCTCACGCAGGCCGGCGACGGCGGCGCCCACCGGCGCGCTCACGGGCACCGGAGACGCGCCGGGATCGCGGAGCCGGAACCGGAACCCTTCCGGCGCATGGGTGGTGATCCAGTGCCAGGCGCGGCAGGCGCGGTCGTGCAGCCGGCCGCAGCCCGCATCGTCGCACAGGCTTCGCACGACGCCGTCGATGTCCCCGTCGTGGATCTGCAGCAGGCTGCACAGATGGCGGAACGAGACCTCGACCTGCTCGGCCGGAAGCGGCTGCTCCGGCGCGACCTCGCTCAGCTCGATCGCGCGTCCCTCGCGAGCACGCCGGGCCGCCGACGCCTGCTCGGTGCCACGGCAGATCCGCCCGGCGCGGTCGTAGTCCTCGTAGGTCTTCAGCACGTCCAGGTCGAAGGAGATCTCGAACTCGCGGTCGGGGCGCGTGCGCGCGAACAGGTAGCGGACCACCTCCGGCTGATAGACCGCCAGGGCGTCGGCCGGGGAGATCAGCTGCCCGCTCGACGACGCCATGGTGCCCACGCCGCGCACGTTGATCCAGTCGAACTTGAGCGTGGCCGGCGGCGAAGCCCCGAACACCTCGCCCACGATCGGCGCCGCGGTCTCCCAGGAACCGCCGGCCGTGTGGTGGTCCTTGCCGGCAGCCTCGAAGTCTACCGCATGGTGCGCCCAGCGCATCGGCCAGTCGACGCGCCAGCCCAGCTTCACCCCGTCGCCACGGCGCAGGTCGGCCGCGCGCTCGGCGCCGCAGGCCGCGCAGCGGTACGTCAGCTCGTAGGCGCCGTCCCAGCCGGCCACGCCGGTTCCGGCCGCTCCGGCGCCGCAGGCGCAGTACACCTCCACCGGCCACCATTCGGCGGGCAGCGGCGTGGTGCGCTGCCGGTCCAGCAACGCGCGCAGGCGTTGACGGTGCTGCAGCGCGGTGCGCACCCCCTCGGCATAGACCCCGCTGCCGTACATCTCGGCCTGCGAGATCCACTCCGGCTCGATGCCCAGCCGCGCCATCTCCTGCTCGAACACGCCGGCGAAGTGGCCGGCGTAGCTCGCGGCGGCTCCATACGGATCGGGGATCTCCGAGAGCGGCACGCCGACGTAGCGCTCCCAGCCGTCGCCGGGGAGCCCGGACGGCACCTTGCGGAAGCGGTCGTAGTCGTCCCACAGGTAGATGAAGCGCACTCCGTACCCCAGCCGCCGCAGGGCGCGCACGACCAGCTCGGGCGTGATGATCTCGCGCATGTTGCCGAAGTGCACGGTGCCGGAGGGGGTGATGCCGGCGGCCAGCACGTAGCGGTCCCGCTCGCCCCGCTGGCGGACGATCCGCTCCGCGGTGACGTCGGCCCAGTGGCGGGCCTCTTTCGACTGCTTCGCCATCGGTGTAGGTGCGGCAGTCTGTCGGACCGGCCGCACGAGCGGCAAGTCCTCACGCTCGCGTTCCTAGAACCTGAAGTCCTCCGCATCCAGGTCGTCGACGGCGACGTTCTCGAGCCGGATCGTGCCGCTGTAGTGCTCGGTGAGGCCGATCACGACGTCGTCGCCGGAGGCGGTGATCGTCAGATCGTCGAAACCGGGGATGCGAAAGAGCGTGGCAAGGTCGATGAAGTCCTCCCCGGGAGAGAAGTCCTTGATCGTGACGGTGGCGCTGCCGGGGTAGTTGAAGTCGAACGAGTCGATGTTGGTCCCCCCCAAGAAGGTGGGGCTGCCTGAACCCGCCCAGAGCCGGTCCCTGCCTGCGCCGCCGTACAGTTCATTGCCACTCTCGGAGGAGCTTTGCAGGTAGTCGTCGCCCTCTTCGCCGTACAGCTTCCCCGTGCCGTACAGCCGGTCGTTGCCGGGACCGCCGCGGATCTCGTTGGCACCGAAGGGGTCATTGAGATGGTCGTCGTCGGGGCCGCCGTACAGGTCGTCTATGCCTGCGTTGCCGCCGATGTAGTCGTCGCCGGGGCCTCCTTCGAGCCTGTCACTCGTCTCGCTTCCGTCGTCGATGAGCCTGTCATCGCCCTCTCCTCCGACCAGATGGTCTGCACCGTCGTTGCCGCTGAGGCTGTCATCTCCTTCGCCGCCGACCAGGTAGTCGTCACCGGGACCTCCAGCCAGGAGATCGTTGTCATCGCCCCCGACGAAGTGGTCGTCGCCGTCGCCGCCGAACACGCGATCGTCGCCGCCGCGCACGTCGACCTTGGCGTCGATTCCGTCCGGTATCAGGAGCACGTCGACACCGTCGGTACCGATGTGCCAGCCGTCCTCGTTGGGTTGGTAGTCGGAGTTGGGGCCGAGGTTGATCGGCTTGGGGCCCAGAGTGAATCCTCCCGAGGAGTCCTTCACCTCGATCGACACCGAGGTGGAGCAATTGTTCGCCGTGTCGGATTCGTCCTCGACGGCGTCCACGCATGCGCCGTAGTAGTAGGTTCCGGCCGCTTCCGGCGCCGTCAGGTCCGCCGATGCACTCACGCTCCCCGACGAGGCAAGCCCCACGGTGGCGTCGTCGCCCACTTCGGTATCGGAGGTCGTGACGTTCTCGTCCGCCGACCGGTAGTAGCGCAGCGTCGTGGCGGCCGCGGCCGCGGTGCCGTCGTTCCGCACCGTCGCCGACAGGGTGAACGTCCCTCCTCCGGACGGCTCGGAATCGCTCACGGTAACCGACGCCACCACCAGGTCCGGATCACCCTCCGGCTCGGGTACCGTGGTGTCGGTTGAGGTGTCGGTTGACGGTGCCCGCACACGTACCGTTACGGATGCGGAGCAGTTGTTCCTCGTGTCGGACTCGGCCGCCACCGCGTCCACGCAGGCTCCGTAGTAGTAGGTTCCGGCGGTTTCAGGCGCGGTCAGTGCCAGCGACGTGCCACGGCTGCCGAACGCGGCAAGCCCCTCCACCGCCTCCGTACCCACGCTCGTATCGGAGGTCGTGACCGTCACGTCCGCCGACCGGTACCAGCGCAGCGTGGTGGCCGCCGCGGATTCGTCGCCCTCGTTTCGCACCGTGGCCGAAAGCGCGAACGCCGCCCCGGCGGCGGGGCTGTTGTCGCTCACCGACGCCGAAACCTCCAGGTCCGGATATCCGGGCAACGCCGGCGTACTTCCGGGTCCTGGTGAGTCCCCGGTTGGAGACGCCGCGACCGGTTCGGCCATGCTTCCCGAGTTGTTCTGTGCCGGCGTGATCTCATTGCAGCCTGCGAGCCCGATCCAGGCGATCGCAGCCAACCCGAGACACGCCGCCCGACTCGCCGCAAGCCACTCCCCGCGGCCGGAACAGTACGTGCGCATGACGCCGAACTGTTCAACGTTTGCCTCCGATGCTCCAACCGCAATTCGGGAAGAGTTACGTGAATGACGGAAGCAATCGCCTCTGTCACTGGCGACGCATCAAGGGATAGACCCTCGGAATGGGCTGCGGGGACGTCAGCGCCACTCCGGTCGGTCCGCGTCGGATGTCGTCCCCGAGGTGCAGTTCCTGAAGTTCGCCTGCCACGCGAAACGGCGTTCCGCCGGGAAGCGTGTAGGCCTCGGCATGCGTGAAGTCCACGTGGTACCCGAGATCCGCCAGCGCCGCTATGGTCACCGTGCTGAGCGGCTGATCGCCGGAGCTCTTCGACAGCCTGGGCGTCATCAGTTCCGGGCCGAACACCGACTCGCGCCAGTGGTTGTCCACGCTGCCTGCACCGTACCGCCCGGCGTCGTTCTCGACCGGCACCTTCCGGCCACGATAGGCACCGCCGCCAACCTCATCGAACGCGCTCACCGCTCGCTGTCCCGGGAAGTGCGTATCGGGCGGCGCGGCTTCGTCGGGCACGTGGCCGGAGGCGGCACTCTGCAGCATGTCGTCCCACCGCCGGCTCGAGCCGAATCCCAGGGCGTGGGCCACTTCGTGGACGACCAGCGTGCGCAGCACGTCGTCCCCGAGGCCGCCCAGCGTCTCCGTGTCGAGTATCACTTCACTGATGAGCGGCAGTCCGCCACTCCGCTCCCAGCACGTTCCCGCTCTGGCCAGGCCGGCCGAGGTTTCCTCCGCCGGCTCCAGCCTGAAGTAGATGCGGAGGTCGTCGATGACATCTCCGAAGGGGTCGGGATCGCCGGGCCGGCACCTCCATGCGTTCGTCAGCACGGGCTCGTCCGGAAAGCCGCTCGCCACGACGTTCTCCCAGACGCCGGCCGCAGCGCGGATGATGGCTCGCTGTTTCGCGGTCGGTTCTGCGCCGACGTACACCAGATCGATGTCGAATGACGGATCCGGCTCCGTCCGCGCGATCGACCAGACGGCGAGTTGGTACGGCACCGAGGGCGCGCCCGACACGCGTACGTAGACCTCCGCGGAGCCACCTTGGCCGGGAACGATGGTGGCCGCGTCCTGGAAGGTGCCGCTCGACGAAGCGTAGCCTGCGGTTTCGATGCTCACTTCGAAGGCGCGGGAGCGGGTAGCCGCGTACACGGTCCTGGTGGAGGTGACCACCAGCCCGAAATAGTCGATGTCGGCCGTGCCTTCGAGCTGCCCGGAAACGATCGACACCGGTGCGGGCATGATCGAGGTCGCGGTCTGCCGCGTGTCGCCGTGATCGTCGCCTGTCGGCGGAATCTGGCACCCCGCCACTACTCCGGCCAGAGCAGCGATCAGGAGCCGCGGCGGCCACCGGCTGCCCGTATCACCCAGACGCCGCGACCAGCGGGTGGGTGTGCGCGGGTTGCCGGCCCTCACGGAGGCGCCGCGGCAAGCGCGGCGCGGATGGCGCGGATGTGCTCCGGGCCGGTGCCGCAGCAGCCGCCGACGATCGAGGCGCCGGCGGCCACCACCTCGGGCGCGTGCGAGGCCATGAGCTCGGGGGGGTGGTCGTAGTGGGTGGCCCCGGCGACGATGCGCGGCATGCCGGCGTTGGGATAGGCCATCAGCCGCTTGCCGGCGATGCCGCGCTCGGCCAGGGCGCTCTGCATCTGGCGGATCGCCTCGGCCGCGTAGGGCATCCCGGTATGCTCCGCGCGGCGCTGCTCGGCGCCGCAGTTCACGCCGACCACGTCCACGAACGGCAGCAGATCGTCGCCGTTCGCGGCGTATCGTCCCGAGGCCAACAGGTCGAGCAGGTCGGCGCACGAGTGTCCCCAGTCGGTTCGGTAGACGGTCGCCCCGCTCTTGCGGTCACGCGTGTACTTGAGCGTGAGATTGACCGCGATCGGCAGCCCGAACGCACGCGCCTCGTCGACCGCGATCGCCGCCTCGGTGGCGGAGAACATCGTCTCGATGCACAGCAGGTCGGCGCCTGCCGAGGCAAGTCTTCCGGATACCAGGCGGTGCGCCTCGCGCACCTGGACGTCCGGTATGCCGAAGGTGGTGTCGCCCGCGTCGGCTTCGATGGCGCCCGGCGACGGGCCGAGGGAACCTGCGACGTACACGGGGCGGCCGGCGTCATCGACCGCCTGCCGCGCCAGCCGCACCGCCCGGTCGACGATCGCGGCCGAGTCCTCGGCGCTGCGCCCGGCCATGGCCAGATGCAGCGGCGATGCCACGAAGGTGTTGGTCTGCACCAGGTCGCTGCCGGCTTCGACGTAGGCCTGCGTGACCTGTTGCACCACATCCGGGTGGAGCTCGCTGGCCAGCGAGCTGTTGGGCAGGTCCACCCCGCGGGCGAACAGCTCGGTCCCGAAGCCACCGTCGTAGAGCAGCACCCGGTCCCCGGCCAGCACGTCGCGCAACGAGCTCACGGGGCGGCCTCCGTGTCCATCATCCCCACCGGATGCTGAAGCGCCGCACCGCGCCGCGCGGCAGCTCCGCAACGAGCGCGGACTGCTGCCGGCCCTCCCGTTCACGGCAGGTGACCGGCAGCGGCTCACCGTCCACCGTGGCGGAGTCGGCGGCGCCTTCGAACACCAGCGTGGCGTCGTCGACCGCGGCGTCCGCGCGCACGGCGAAGGTGAGCGATCGCTCCCGCGGGTCCCAGTCGAGCGCTTCCAGGCGCAGTGCCCGGCGGGCGTCATTGAAGGCGACCCAGTCGACGTCGGAGAAGCGGGGGATGTCCGCGGTGTAGGCGAGCATCGCGTCGAACCACGGCATCAACCCGCGCACGTCCAGGCTGATCGGATGGAAGTAGGGATGGTAGACGGTGTGGTAGCGGCCTGATGCGTCGTCGGCCTGCTGCCGGGACTCGGCGATGCATTCGTCAAGCGACCTGGCCGGCAGGAAGGTCTTGTCGGTTCGCCAGCCGTCGTCGGTGGAGATGGTGACCTGCTCGTACAGGTCGATGAAACGGCCGTCGGAGTCCATGAAGCGGACCGGCAGGCCGCTGCCGTTCAGGTAGCCGCGGTCGAAGTAGCGGATCGGCGCGAAGTTCACGTCCAGCCGGATGCCCTCCGCGGCCAGGTACTCGGCCATTTCCGTCCAGCCCACCCAGATGGTGCTGTGGCCGCGGATGCTCACCGCCCGGCAGCCGTAGCGCCGTTCGAAGGAGGCGAGCTGGTCCCGCAACCCCGCGCGCATCTCCTCGAGCTCCGGACGCGGTCCGCTCCAGTTGTGCTGGCCGGCACCGTGCCCGGCGGCGCGGATCTGCTCGTGGCGTGCGGGAGACAGCGCGCCGTAGTCGGCGCTCTTCACGTACACGGTGTAGGGGACGCGATGACGGTCGGCGACGGCCATGGTGGCCTCATACTGCTCTCGCGACATGCCGTCGGAATCGCCGTCGAACAGGGCAACCGCGGGCGCGTCGCCGGGGTAGTGCCAGACGCGCGGCAGCGGATGGGGCGCCAGCCATTGCAGGGCGTGCACGAACAGGTCCTGGTGCAGGTCGGCCTGCGGAAGGTCGAGCAACCGCTCGTCCAGGGAGCCGACGAACAGGTCGTTCGCCTTGTACATGCCGTCGGCGTCGTAGTCGGGATAGGCGCCGTTGCTGGCCTGCTCCGGGCGGCCCTGGTGGAAACGCACGGTGGAGCCGGCCAGGTCGAACGTGTAGATGACCGCCCGCCCATCGCCGTGCGGGGTACAGACCACGGCCGGATGCGGCGACGGCCGCCCCAGGAACGGGGCCAGCCACAGCGCCACCCCCGCGGGGTCACCCTGCCACGTGTACAGGTCGGCGCGCTCGTGGAACTGCAGGTCGCGGGCCGCCAGTGACGCGGCCAGCGCGTTGTCCGGGTTGACCTGCACGTAGCGGTCGGTCATGCCGCGCAGGATCAGCGGTCCGTCGGCCCGCGGCCATCCGCTGGACGACAGCGGCTCGAGCGCCTCGAACGGCTCCAGCCCGAGCGCGCGGGCCAGCCGGTGGCCGGGGCGCAGCAGCAGCACGCGCGCGCCGGCCGCCGTGAGCTCAAGGACCTCGTCTTCCTGCCCGGCCGTCAGGGTCACCGCGCAGACCACGACAACCGCGGCGGCGCGCAACGCGTGGCCATCCAGCGGCCCGTCGGCCAGGTCGTGCGTCCGGTACCACGGGTAGCCCTCCGCCAGCAGGATCTCCTCCACGTAGCGGTGGAACCGGTTCGGGTCGTCGCGGTGTGCGATCACGACGATCGGCGTTGCCATCGTCAGGCCTCCTTCCCGTAGAAACGCTCTGCCCAGGCTTCCGGCGCCAGCACCTCGGCGCCGGGCTCGTTGCGCTCCAGCAACCGCCGGGCGCGCTTGGTTGCAGCGCGGAACACCGGCGTGGAGCCGTCGATGTGGTACGGCGCCGCGAACATCCCACGGTACCAGGCGTCCAGCTCGGCGTCGTCCCCGAAGCCCGGAACGAATTGCTCGTATCCGCAGAAGTCCCCGGCGACCGCCCAGAAGCGGTACAGCCCCTCGGACCGCACCGCGAAGCAGCGGTCCGCGAACCGCACCCAGCGCGGCTCGTCGATCAGCAGCGGCAGCCGCGACACCGGCGTCGCGGTCACGCCCGCCGGCGGCTCCGCGCGTCCGGTGAGCCGGCGTACCGCCCCGTGCGTGTGATGCTGGGCGGCCACGTCGCGGCGGACGGCGAACGGGCTCATCGACGTCTCCTCACAGCCGCATGCCGGCCGGCAAGGCGCCCGCGGCGCGCGCGGGTCCGGGGCGGAAGTCGGGCACGTCCTGCGGGGCGTTGCCGGAATCGATCGAGACCGCCGCCAGGATCGCCGGCGCCGCGGTGTCGGCTGCCGCGTAGGCGTCGAGCTCCACCGGCACGCCGTGCAGCACCGCGTCCGCGAACTGCGCGAACACGTAGTAGTCGCGCCCGCCGTGGCCGCTGGCCACCGCTTCCGGCGGCGCGTCGCGCGGCGCCGTCGTCCACGGCACCGACAGCGGCTGATCGATCTCCCAGTCCTCGACCCACAGCTTGGGGGTGCCGTCCGGGGTGCGGTTCCACTCCAGCACGCCGGCGGCACCCTTGACGTGGTGCCAGTGCGCGCTCTCGCCACCGCCGCTGTCGCGCGGCATGGCGGCGCTGGTGTGGCCGACCGCCATGCGCAGCACCACGTCGCCGGCGGTGTGCATGAGCGCCACCTGCACGTCCGCCCGCCGCACGGCCGGGTGGCGGTAGCTCTGCCGGCGCGTGGACATGCCGACGACACGCGTGACCCGGTCGTCGATCACGTACAGCAGCGGCGACAGCTCGTGGGGGAGGTAGACGATGGTGGGCATGGTATGGCGCCAGGTCGGCGCCGCGCCCGCCGCGGCTGCGTGCTCGGGGAAGTGGTAGCGGCCGGATTCGTCCTGGAAAAAGGCGTCGCCGCCCTTGCAGCTGAAGTACTCGCCCTCCACGAACAGCGGCTTTCCGATGACGCCCGCGTCGACGATGCGGCGCCAGGCGCGGATGTACCCGGAGAAGCGTACCTGTTCCATCAGCAGGAACACCTTGCCGGTGCGCTCGGCGGTGGTGACCACCCGCCAGCAGTCCTCCATCGACGTGCACAACGGCACCTCGACCATCGCGTGACACCCCGACTCCATGGCCGCGCAGGCGATCGGGATCTGCACGTTGACGTCCGTGGTGACCGCCACCGCGTCCGGCTCCACCTCGCGCAGCATGCGCTCGTAGTCCGTGAAGCCGGGCACGCGGCGCCCTTGGTCCCGCTCGACCGTTTCCGCCACGCCGGCGACGAGGTTCGCGCGGTGGTCGCAGACCGCGGCCAGCTCGTACTCCGCGTACGTCAGCGCCTTGCCGACCACGTTGCCGCGCCCGCGCGGCCCCAGCCCGATCACGGCCAGCCGGATCGGCCGCTCCACCGGCGGCCGGTCCGCGGGCGACCGGTAGCTGTGCCGTTCGATCAGGGTGGCGCGCTGCTCGCCGTCTGCTGCCATCACTCGATCCGTCGTTTCATTATAGGTGGACCGCCGCGCCCGTGAGCGCTCGCCACACCGTGCTTGTAGAGTGCAGTGCGAGATCGCACGATGTACTCATGCCGGTGAAGATCACCATCAAGGGAGTTCCCGAACGGGTGCGGGACGAACTGGCCGCCCGAGCCGCCGCCCAGCGGAAGTCCATGGAGGCATTCCTTCGCTGCGAGTTGCAGCGCATCGCCACCCGACCCGCGCCAGAGTCCACGCTGACGGAAGTCCGTGCCCGCGAGAAAGCGCTGAGAAGCCGCTGATGGACGCCGTCCCGTCCGACGCCGGTGTCTGCCTGCTGGAGTTGGACGCCGACCGCCGCCGGATAGCGGGAGACGAAGCGGCGTTGGTTGCCGCGGTGCGCCGCGGCGCCGACCTGCGCATCTACACGGAGTTCGCCTGGCACGAGCACATCGAGCTCGGCTCCCCGAACACGGAGCTGGTGCGCGAGCTCTCGGAGTTCCGGGTCACCTACCTGCTCGACGACCGCTGGGTGGCGGCGATCATGAACTGGCGCATGCCGATCACGCCGCTGTCGTTCGGAGCGGAGCCGCGCATGTCGTTCTTCCTCTACAACCAGGACGGATCGCAGGCATGCGCCAATCCCCGGCTCGACAGTGCCGCCCCGCCGCCCGATCCCGCCGAGCAGCGCACGTGGCCGATCAAGTACCAGGTGCTCGACGCCCATGACCAGGGCACGCGCGCGCCCAGCCACAACTTCGTCTACCGGTTCGACCGCTACCGTTTCTGCGTCAGCGAACGCTGGCGCGAGGTGCTGGCGCACGACGAGCGCGGCGCGGTGCGCTCGGGCTCGATCGACGCGCTCGGCGAGGCGCTGCAGCAGGGCCGCGAGCTCAAGGTGGCGGTCGGCGGCCTGTGCGCGGACCTGGGCGGCACCGTCACGCACGAGGTGTTCGTGCACGTGGGAGCGAGCTGGCACATGACCGAAGCGGGCACGGTCGTGGCGGGGACGCATCCGCTGGTGCGGGTGGCGCCGGCGATCCCGCTGCGCTACCGGTCGGGCGGCTGGGACTTCGGCTGGCTCCTGGCCGGCACCGACGGGCGGGTCCAGCAGCGGCTGGTGGAACCCGCTACCGGCGCGTTCCGGGAGCGCGAATCGGCCCATCCGGTGCGCTGGTTCGCCCGCGACGAGGGCGGCGCCTACGGCTCGCGCACCGCCAACCGGTAGCTGTACAGGGACGCCTGCTCGACCCCGAACACGAGCATCACGGTGCGGTCGCGCAGGCCGCTGACGTCAGCGTGGTCGCGCCACCGCACCCGCTTGCGGAGGTGGTTGCCCTGCACCGGTTCGCAGTCGTCCAGCCCGTACCCGTCGATCGCGGTGCCGTCCGGGTTGAGCACGCCGACGCGCACGCTGCCGCCGCGCGGCACCGACTCCCAGCGGGTCTCGACGTTGACCTCCAGGTTGTCGCCGGCGACCACCGCCGGCTTGGTGACGACGATGCCGGTCGGCTCGCCGGTCTTCCAGTGGCCGTGTGACAGCGACATCCAGCGGTCCAGGCGGATCTTCGCCGCGCCGATCACGCGCGGATGGATCGGCTGCTCGTCGGGCCGCCGAGACGAGCCGGTGTTGAAGTAGAGCAGCAGCTCGTCGTTCACGAGGATCGGCTCGTTGTGCAGGGGCATGCCGCCGGCGCGGTAGTACGTACCCTCCGGCCCGTCGTCCAGGAAGGGCCGGTCCGGGGCAACGCGCCGCCACGGCTGGCCGTCGCGGTGGCTGACCAGCTCGCAGATGCCGGTCGGAAAGGCGCTGTCCTGGATGTCCAGGAATCCCAGGTCCATGTCGCCGTAGTTGAACGGCGTCAGGCCGTGCCACTCCCACAGGCGGCCGAAGGCGCTGTCTGCGTCGTTCAGGAACAGCGATTCGATCGGCGACCAGGTGCGCAGGTCGGTGGATGTGGCCAGGCCGACGTTGCGCCGGTGCCGGTGGCCGGCATCCGGGTTCCGGTAGGACGGCGCGCGCATGTTGATCATCCAGCGCGCGTTGCGGTGGTCGCGGACCACCTTGAGGTAGTCGCCGTGGGTGGGCTGGACGAACTCCGGCGCGCCCGTGAAGTGGATGCCGTCGGGGCTCTTCCACAGGTACAGGCCGCTGGCCTTGCTTGCCAGCTCGATCTCCTCGTCGGTGATGTAGCGGTCATGCTGGTCCGGGTGAGCGCGCGCCCACATCCGGTTGTCGTGCATGAAGGCGATCATCGCGTAGCGCTCCGCCGGCGGAGCCTCGTCGTCGCGGACCATCGTGTAGCCGTCCATGGCGTTGACGTTGCCCGGCGCCAGCTCGGCCGGGAACTGGAAGTACAGGTTGTTGTGCGTGCTGCCGCGCCACTCGATCAGCCCCAGTTCGGGCTTCTCCCAGTGGATGCCGTCGCTGCTCTCCGCGTAGGCGTTGGCCACCTGCCGGTTGACGTAGTCGTTGAGCTGGTACCAGAGCCGCAGGCGGCCGTCCTCCTCGCGGATCACCGAGCCCCAGGCGACGATCCCGCAGCCGAGCTCCCACTCGGCATCGCCCTGCACCACCGGCTCCGGCGTGAAGGCCGGCCGGTTGAGCACGCGGCGCAGGTTGATGATCTGGTGGATGCGGTCGTCGTCGACGAACAGGTGCAGGTCCGGGTCGTACATGAACGGCAGCTTAGCTTAGCGCACGGATCGCCGGATGGGCCCACAAGGACTCGAACCTTGGACCAACGGATTATGAGTCCGCCGCTCTAACCGACTGAGCTATGGGCCCGCGCGCATACAGCCAACACGCAAAGGGCCGCACCGGTCAAATGGTGGCGGCGGGCGCCGAGGCGCGCTACGGCGTCGGGTCGAAGTAGGGCACGGGCAGCTCTCCGCGGGCGAGATTGAATGCCATCGGCACGCGGCGTTCGTGACCGGGGTCCAACGCGGGGAGGTCGTGCTCGGGAAAGAATCCTGCATCGGTCGTCTCAGGCCCCGCTATCGGCGTACGGTCGTCGTGTGGCTCGACGAGCCAGACGCCTGCGTAGAGGTGATGCTTGCTGCGGAAGCTCCACAGGCGGGAGTCGAAGACGCCGAGCAGCTTCGTGGCCGTCCCCACCACACCTGTCTCTTCGCGAAGCTCGCGCTCGGCCGACTGCGCCCACGTCTCGCCGACGTCGGTCGCTCCGCCCGGCATCGCCCAGAGGCCGTTGTCCTCGCGCTTGATCAGGAGCATGCCTCCGTCGCGGAAGACGGCCGCATCCGCCCCGACCAACGGTGAAACGTGCATGAGGTTCTGCTTGTACTCCTCCATCACGTCGTCTGCCGGCCTCTCCTCGATCGCGGCGACCAGTCGAGCGCTCAGCGACAGGGCGCGGTCGTACCGTTCCCGGTCGTACTCGTTCCCGGCATAGAACGCTCCCGCGTTGGCGATGCTGCGCAGCTCGTCGGCGATCAGGTACACCTCGTCCTGGAAGGACATTTCATCTCCTCACGTCCGCCGTTCGGCCTTGATGTTATCGTAGACGGATGAGGACGGAGCCGAACGACGCTCCGGCGCGCAGGCGGAAGATCCTGTTCACGGACTGGCGGGACGTCGACTGCGGCTCGGTCGCGTGGCTGACCGCGGACGGCGAGCGCTACCGGGTGGGCAACCCGCCGGGGGAGCCGGTGGCCATGTGGGCGGAGCAGCCGTCGGTGCCGCGCGGTATCCGGCTGCAGGCGCAGCCGGCCCGCAAGGCCGGGGTGATCGAGGGCCTCCCGGACGTCGGTCACGTGGTCTTCGAGGACGGCCGCTACCGCTCCTGGTACCTGCAGGTGAACGGCATCTCCCGCTTCGGCACCGGCGCGCCGGCCCATCAGCGCCCGCCGGAGCTGGTGGAGATCTGTTCGGTCGAATCGCCCGACGGATTGCACTGGAGCGCCCCGACCCGTTCGCGCATCGAGGCGCCGGCCCGGCGGGACTTCGACGGCATGTCGTTCTTCATCGACCCGCACGCTCCCGCCGACGAGCGCTACAAGTTCATCTACTGCGCCACGTTCGACGAAGGCGTGTTCCCATCGCACGTCGACGCCTACCTGCGCCGCGAACCGCGCCACCGGGACGCGCGCATGACCGGCGAGCGGCGCTACGGGATGTTCGCCGCCGTGTCGCCGGACGGGATCACGTGGCGCAGCCTGCCGGAGCCGTTCACCCTGCACCCCAGCGACACCGACACCACCGTCTTCTGGGACGACGACCTGGGCGTATACGTAATGTACACGCGCCTGTTCCGCGACGGCCGGCGCTGGATCGGCCGCGCCGAGGCGCCCGACTTCGCGCACTGGGGGCCGGTGGAGCCTGCCGTCTGGCCGCGGCTGGACGACCCGCCGGACTACGACTACTACCTGAACGGCCACAGCCTCTATCCCGGCGCGCCGGAGTACCGGCTGATGCTGCCGATGCTCTACCACCGCTACACCGAGCGCAGCCACGTGCGCCTGTACTCCACCGCCGACGGCATCGCCTGGAGCGAGGTCCCGGGCGGGCCGGTGCTGGCCCCGGGCGAGCCGGGCACGTGGGACAGCGAGTTCATCGGCACCGGCAAGGACCTGGTCCCGTTCGGCCCCGGCCGCATCGCCATCCCCTACTCCGGCGTGGGCTTCCCGCACAAGTATCCGCGCTGGCGGCACGTCTTCGACGCCATGCGCACCGGCTGGGCCTGGTGGCCGGAAGACCGGCTGTGCGCCGTGGTCGCCGATTACGAGGGCGAGTTCCACACGCCGCCGATGCTGCCGGCGGGGCGCAGGATACGGCTCGACTTCCGCACGCCTGCGGCCGGCCGCATCCGCATCGGCATCGACGGCATCGAGGGTCGTTCGGCCGCCGACTGCGACCCGCTGGCGGGCGACCACGCCGGCCAATTGGTGACCTGGCGCGGCGGAGAGGCCGACCTGGGCGTCCCGGCCGACCGGCCGGTCTCCCTGCACGTCACGCTGCGCAGCGCCGAGCTCTTCTCGATCATGTTCGAGTGACCCGGCCGCCGGCGCCTCTGGAGATAATGCCGTGCTCCCGGAGGAACCGGGCGATCTCGCGCAGCGGCGTCGGACAGTCGTTGTGCCCGCACGCCATGGGGAACGGCGTGGTGCCGGCGGCCCGCGCAAGCTCCTCGCCGTGCGCGTACGGGATGATCCGATCACGCTCGCCGTGCAGGACCAGCACCGGCGAGTCCCCTGCCGTGACGACCGCGAGGTTGTCGAACCGGTCGAGCATCAGCGCGCGCGGGACGAACCGCGGCATCAGGTCGGCCAGGCGGGTGAAGCTCGACTCCAGCACCAGCGCCGCCAGCGGGCGGACGGCGGCCAGGGCGCACGCGGCGCCGCCGCCGATCGAACGTCCATACGCGACGATGCGCTCCGCGTCGACCCGCGGCTGCACGGCGAGGTAGTCGAACGCCGCGACCGCCGCGGCGGTGATCGAGCGCTCGTTCGGACTGCCGCCCGAGCGTCCGTAACCCGGGTATTCGACCAGCAGCACGCCCAGACCCTCCCCGGTCAGCTCGAGCACGTCCGCGTGGTCGTCTATCAGCTCGCCGTTGCCGTGCATGAACATCACCACCGGAAACGGAGAGGAGGCGGCGGGAGCGAGAAACCACGCCTCCACCTTCTCGTCCCGACCGAGCCATACAATCTCGACACCGGCCGGGAGCTGCGGCGGCTCCGGACGCTGCGGCCGCGGATAGATCACCCGCCGCTGCAGTCCCATCCACGCGGCGACGAGCGCCACCGCGACGAGCCCCAGAACGGCGGCGGTCAGCATCGGACGGACACCCTGCCCGCTGGACCGGGGTAGCATGGTGGGGTCAATGGCTGACGACGCCCCACGCCGCCGCAGGCTGGCTATCGCGGTCTGGGCGCTGCTGCTCCCCTTGGCGGCATGCGCTACCGGCATGCGCGAGGAACCGTCGGTGCCGGCGACGCCTGCCGATTGCGTGAGCCAAGACGGGAGCCTCGACGCCGGCGCCACCCTGCGGGAGGCAGCCGGCAGCTATCGTCTGACGCTGGTCACGGCGGACGATGGCGGTACGCAGCGGGCGACCACCGGCACCCTCCACCTGGAGCCGAACCCGCCGGACTTGCGCAGGCTGCCGGCGGCCGGTGGGGCCGCGGACGACACCGTGAGCGTACCGCTGCACGGCTGGGCGGCCATCGACCTGCAGCCGGTCGGAGCGCTTTCGATCGGCGACCTCGGCTCGCGGGACCCGATGCGTCCCGGCGTGCTGGTGCTGGAGCAGCGGCCGGCGTTCGCGGCGCCGGTGGCCATCACGCTGCGCCTGGGCTCGATCGCCAACCGGCGCACCGGGCAGACGGCGGCCGACGGCGGTTACACGGCGCTGCACGTCACCCGCGTGGAGCAGTCCGGCGGCTTCTCCGGCACCTGGATCAGCGGAGTCCACGCCAGCCGCGTCGAGGGTCACTTCTGCGCGGTCCCGATTCCTGCCGGCGGCCGGCCGTAGAGCCGCCCACGGATGACCGACAGCTCCGTCAGGCGGCCCGCAGGGCCGCCAGCCGCTCGACCAGGGTCGGATGCGAGTAGTGGTAGAAGCTGTACCACGGGTGGGGAGCCAGGTTGGCGAGGTTGTCGCGGCTGAGCTTGATCAGCGCCCCTGACAGCGGGTCCGGTGAATCGACCGCCCTCGCCGCGAACCGGTCGGCGGCATACTCGTGCCGGCGCGACCAGAGCGCCGACAGCGGGCCCATCCAGAACGTGAACGGACCGGCCAGCAGGCTGAACAGCACCAGCGCCGCGTGGTGGCTGGGCTGCCCGATCCCGAACGCCGCGAACAGCGGCGCGTAGTCCAGCACCAGGCTCAGGACCCACAGCGCCGCCACCGTGACCGCCACCGACAGCGCCAGCCGCTGCGGGATGTGGCGCAGCCGCTCGTGACCGATCTCGTGCGCGACCACCGCCTCGATCTCGCCCGCGTCGAGCTGGTCGAGCAGCGTGTCGAACAGCACGATGCGCTTCACCGGTCCCAGCCCCGTGAAGTAGGCGTTGCTGTGCTTGGAGCGCTTGCTGCCGTCCATCACGAAGATGCCGCGCAGGCGGTAGCCGAGCCGCCGGGCCAGCTCCGCCAGCCGCGTTCGCACCTCTCCCTCGTCGACCGGGACGAAGCGGTTGAACAGCGGCGCGATCACGGTCGGGTAGAGCACCATCAGCACGAACTGGAAGGCGATGATCACGCCGCCCGCGTACAGCCACCAGAGGCTGCCGGCACGGTCCATGAAGGCGAACAGGACCAGCAGGACGATCGCGCTGATGACCAGGGAGATGAGCCCGCCCTTCAGGCGGTCCAGCAGGAACAGCCCGAATGTCGTGCGGTTGAAGCCGAAGCGCTCTTCGATCACGAACTGCGAGTAGAGCGCCGCCGGGATGCCTATCACCGTGAAGAAGGCGCCCACGGCCAGCACGTAGATCCCTCCCGACAGGTAGGGATGCAGGGCAAGCTGCCCCACGGCGCGGTCGAGCGTGCCGAGCACGCCGCTCAGCACCACGGCCAGCACCGCCACGGCCGACACCGCGTCGGTGAGCAGCGCGAAGCGCCCGCGCGTCTGCGTGTAGTCGCGCATGCGCTCGTGGGTGTCCGCGTCGACCGCGCCGGCCAGCGCCGGAGGCGGCGCGTCCTGCGCGCGACCGTGGCGGAGGTTGAGCACGCCCAAGCCGCTCTCCACCACCCGCTGCAGCACGAACAGCACCAGGTAGAGCGCCAGGATCGCCAAGCTCGACATCACCCGGGCCCCTGGCGCACCGCATGCGGCGAGTCCGCCGGGCTCTGCACGTCGTCCGGCAACCGGCCGCGAATGGTGGGGTAGGTCTCGATCGGGACGCCGCGCACGCAGGCGATCACCTCGGCCACCACCGACAGCGAACCCGTGGCGATGATGGTTTCGGGCGCTCCGTCCGCCGCGGCGCCGGTGGCCGCGGCCACGTCGTCGCCGATGCCGAGCACCGCGAACCCCTCCCGCTCGAGCGCCGCGGCCACCGCCTCGGGCCGCTCGGCCCGCGGATGGTGCGAGCGCACCGCGTAGGCGCGGCCGGTGAGGCGGCGCAGCGGCTGCAGGGGCTCCGCCAGGGCCTGGCCGGGGCGGGGGCCGGCCCCAGGCACCGGCCC
>JAPOQV010000342.1 GCA_026710565.1 Spirochaetaceae bacterium
CCGCCGCCTATAAGAGAGTCCTTGACCCGCCCGTCTCCCCCGCGTAGAACACTCCTCAGCGAGGACAGAATCCTCAGCGATTAACTGTCTACCAAACCGGGGCAGGCCCATACAACCGCGAGGAAGGGGTGACGCAGCTCACCACCGAGACCGGCGCCGGACAGTGGGGCAGCGCGCTGGCCATGGCCGGCGCCTTCCTGGGCGTCGACTGCGAGGTGTACATGGTGCGGGTCTCCTACGACGGCAAGCCGTACCGCCGCTCGATGATCGAGGCGTACGGCGCCAGCGTCACCGCCAGTCCGTCGAGCGCGACCAACGCCGGCCGGCAGGTGCTGGAGTCACAGCCCGATTCGCCCGGCTCCCTCGGAATCGCCATCTCGGAGGCGGTGGAAGCCGCGGCCACCAGCGGGGGCAGCAAGAAGTACTGCCTGGGGTCGGTCCTCAACCACGTGCTCATGCACCAGACCGTGATCGGCCGCGAGGCTCAGGCGCAGTTCGAGCGCGCCGGCGTCTACCCGGACGTCATGGTGGGCTGCACGGGCGGCGGCTCCTCGTTCGGGGGCTTCATCTTCCCGTTCGTGCCGGACAAGCTCAGCGGGCAGCGCGCCACGCGCTTCGTGGCGGTCGAGCCGACGGCCGCGCCCAGCCTGACCGGCGGCCAGTACCGCTACGACTTCGGCGACTCCGCGGCCACCACGCCGCTGATCAAGATGTACACCCTCGGCCACTCGTTCGTGCCGGCGCCTATTCACGCCGGCGGCCTGCGCTACCACGGCATGGCGCCGCTGATCTGCCACCTGCACGACCTGGGCGTGATCGAGGCGCTGGCCGTGCCGCAGGTGCCGGTGTTCGAGGCGGCGCAACTGTTCGCGCGCACCGAGGGGATCGTGCCGGCGCCGGAGCCCGCGCATGCCGTGCGCGTCGCCATCGACGAGGCGCTGCGCTGCAAGGCGGCCGGCGAATCGAAGGTGATCGCCATCAACCTGTGCGGCCACGGCCACTTCGACATGCAGGCGTACCGCTCGTTCCTGGACGGCCAGCTCGTCAACTACGAGTATCCGCAGGAGCGCATCACCGAGGCGCTGGCGGAGTTGCCCCCGGTCCGCTGAGCGGGTTCGGGAGCCGGGCGCCGCCTCAGAGGCCGGCCTGGCGGGCGGCGGTCCGGGTGTGGCGGCGGAACTCATCGAAGGAGCAGTTTCCGTATGACTGCGGGCAGGCGAATGTCTGGTCAGACCGCAGGAGTTGTCCGCGCGGCTCGTTGAGGCGCAGGTCGCGGGTGATGAACTGCCCCCAGGTGCCCAGCCCGGCCTTGCTCTCGCCGCTCAGCCGCACCAGCGACGCGGCGTAGCTCGGCGGGTACACCTGCAGAAAGTGCCGGGTGGCGTTCAGCCACGACCCGGTGCCGATCCGCGTGACGTGCGGGGCCCTGGCCTCGACGTCGGCGGCCAGGGCCCGCATCCACGCCGCCAGCCGCCGCCGGTCGCCGAACGGCGAGTCCGGGGTCACGTGGTTCTGGATGTGGATCTCGGCCACGTCGTCCCGTGGCTCGGGCCAGTTCGGGGGAGCGGCCGGCTTGCCGACCGTGTAGCGGAAGCAGCCGAACCAGCGCAGCTTCCAGTGCGCGGCCAGCATCGCGCGGTGCCCGCCGCCGCCCAGCTCGCGGTCCTCCGCGGCTTCCTCGGCCTGATACCACGGTTCGAGCGCTTCCATCGCTTCCTTCACGAAGGCCGCGGCGTCCTCGCGCGTCGCGTAGCGGGCGGCGATCCC
>JAPOQV010000343.1 GCA_026710565.1 Spirochaetaceae bacterium
AGCCGGCGCGCCGCTCCGTTGCCGGTCAGCCTCGGCCAGCCCCCGCCGAGCGTTCCTGATCCCTAGAGGGGTAGTGAGCAGATGGTCGTCGACGGCTTCAAGAGCCTCGCCCAGGAGGGTTCCTGATCCCCATGAGGGGTAGTGAGCAGACGATCGTGGCGGCGCTGACCCAGGATCCGCCGGACAGTTACTGATCCCCCATGAGGGGTAGTGAGACGTTTGTCGAAGGAGGCGCTGACGCTCTCCAGAGAGCGTTTTCGATCCCCATGAGGGACCTGCGCCCCTTCGGGGGCTCGCTGCTCCGTCCGTCGTGTAGAGTCGGCCCGATGAGCGAATCTAAGAGCATCGACAAGATCGGCGCCGATCTGAAACGCCTCGGTGAGCACATAGTGCACATGGCGCACAACTCCAGACTGGCGTGGGAGATCCAGCCTATGGAAGACAATTGGTTCCGTATCGCCCGCTACCAGGACGTCAGGCTTCCCACCTATGATGAGCTGGACAACGCGATCAAGCAGCTACGGAAGCGAGATCGGTAGCCGGCACCGTGGTGCAGGCGTTATACCTTGTCAAGGGTCTCCTGTTGCGTCCCGCCGCTTGCGATGCTCAGCAGCGCTGATCTCCCGTACCTCGACCGGCCGTCGCAGTCGTTGCACGGCCTCATCGTAGGTGAGGCCGTCATGGGTTCAGCTTGAGGGGGCTCCTCCATCTCGGCCCGCGTCGGCTTGGTAGTCCTCTACTACCACTTCGATCTGGCGTCGTCGTTTCCCGTTCCGGCTTATCCATGATCCTCCTGGCGGTCAGTGGCCCATGTCAGCAAGGCATCGATCGGCAGCATGTCGGCCAGCTTCTTCGTCAGCTTGTGCGTGATGGCTTGCCCCTCGGCCATGCGCACGAGGTGTCCAGCGACTTCTTCGGCGATCTCTCCCTTCCGCCACACGTTGAACACGATGTCGTGGGGGCAGATGCCCAAGCAGATCAGGTAGTCGTACTGCTTGTCGTGCCGAATGTGGTTGAACTGGAACGTGCCGTTGGCACCAAGCGACGCCGTCTTCACCTCGATCCGGGATCGCCCGATCGTCATGTCGGTCGGCGACGTGCGGTTTCCGTTGCCCACCTTGATACCGTCCGCAGCGAGGTAGCGCCGCACGAACTCCTCTCCCACTTCGCCGCGATTCGTGTTCCCCAACAGCCGGTACTGCACCAGCGGCGAGTCCTTCCAGATGTCCTTGGGCACGTTCTCCCTGATGACGGCCTGCATCAGCTCGATCGGCGTCATGCGGGCGGCTGCCAGATCGGCCGACTATCGGCCGGCGCCTTCCAGAACACGAGGAAGTAGGAGTGGTTCTTCCGTGCATGAACCTGCTGAACTGCGCTGCTCACACCGGGCCGGTTGTTGCGCATGGTTACGAACAGGTCTTCGGCGACGAAGCCTGTCTCATCGTAGAACGCCATGATCTCGATGTGGGTGAAGCGCTGGCGATTGGAGCACACTTCATCCTGACACTTTACGATGAAGACTCCACGATCCCGGAGCACTCGGTGCGCTTCGCGCCCGGCTTCTTCGTACAGGTGCAGGACCGCCTCGTGGTACTTGTGACCTGATCGGCTGCCGTTGTTCCGGTAGTGCCGCTCAAAGGCGTCGTGTGCCATGTGGGCGGTGCCTCCAGGCGAATGCATGTACGGGGGATCGAGTACCACGCAGTCAATCTCGCCGTCTTCGTACGGAAGGTCGCGGCAGTCGGTCCCGGTCAGGATGTCGGTGGCTCGAACCTCGTATTGGTCAGGCGGTACGTTGCGCCAGAATACGCCTTTGCCGAACGTCACGTCGGCCACCACGCTACCGGGCTTGACATACAGGGACAGGATGCGCGGGAACACCTTGTCGTTTCCCTCGGCGTAGGCGCTATGAACCAGATCGTTCGTAGGGGTGCCGTTGATGACGCGACGTGGGCTGAATAGCGTAGCGGTGGTGCCCACCGTCCTACACCGCCATGGCGCGCGCCCCGGAGGGGCGGCCGTTGTCAGCGATCAGGTACCGCCGCCGCTTGGCGAGCATCCCGCGA
>JAPOQV010000344.1 GCA_026710565.1 Spirochaetaceae bacterium
AGCACCAGCGGCGGCTCGTGGTCGGAGGCGCTCGGCGCTGCCGCCGGCGCGGAATCCGCCCGCCGCTCCTCGGTCGCCGGAGTGTTCTCCACCGCCGCCGATCCCACCGGGGCTGACCCCGCCGAAGCGCTCGAAGCGATCCCTGAGATGCCCTCCCGCCGCCGCTGCCGGTCGAACGCCCACTGCAGCTCGGCGGCGGCGCTCAGCGTCAGCGAACCGTCGCGCAACCGCTCGCGCGCATCCGGTTGGTCGGCGCACAGCCGTACGGCGCCGATGCGCCGCCCGGCGGCAGCGTCGCTGTAGCCGAGCTCGCGCACCGCGTAGTCGAACAGGCTGGAGCAGCCTCGCTGCAGATACAGGCGGCGGCCCTCGATCACGGTCATGTGGTCGATGACGGCACCTTGCAGGTGGCGTTCGTGGCGGACCAGGGTGCTGGTATGACGCAGCAACTCGCGGTCGGAAAGCGCGCCGACGGTGGAGGTGATGGCGGGGGAGCGGGGACGGCCCGGGGCGTAAAGGATGGCAGTTCTCATGGAGTAAATATATCCATGGTTTCCAGATACAACTTCACTACCAGTCCGGGACAGGCATCTGATCGGCGCGCAGAGCGCGCTGAAGGGGGTGCGGCGCGGCCGAACGGGTGTGCGAGCTTCCCGGAGGCCGGAAGGGGCCTGTACGTGCGCTGGCGTGCCACCTCGCAGGCGCACATTGCCGTCAAGACCCTGAGGCAAGATTTCTCGATTTTTCAGGTGCGCTCGACCTGATGCCGCCAGCAGAACTCCTACTCCCCATGCCTTCCGATCCGAGTTTGCGGCGGTCGCGATAGATGTG
The DNA here is from genome assembly GCA_026710565.1 of Spirochaetaceae bacterium. The sequence goes on from JAPOQV010000344.1 coordinate 832, forward strand.
TTATCTCGGTTCTTCAGCAGACGGGCGTATTCCTCGGCCACTTGTGACGAGTGGCTGATCGGCCCCTCTTTGATACGGCGAGCACGCCCTGTCATCACGGTCCACGGCCGCCGCGTTTTGCAGGCGTTGTCCGTCAAGGACCAGCAAACGACCGGACGGCTCCCGTACCGGAAAATGCCGGGCACCGGCAGCCCTAGGAGAAGGGACTCTACAAACCGATCGGATTACGGCCGCGGCCATGCGGATTCACTCTGAGAGCCTCCGGCCTCAGATCCGTCGTCCGGTCCTTTACTGCCACGGGATGAGGATCACGTCGCCGGACTGCCGAATTGACAGGGGTAACGGGCGTCACTAGCGTCGTGACCCGACATGCCTGACACGTATCGCTTGATTCAGGTGGGCACCGGCGGCCGCGGTGTCCCCTGGTGCTCGCAGTTCCTTCCGGCGCACGTGACCGGAGGCCGGCTGGAGGTGGTGGCGGCGGTGGACATCGCCCCCGAGGTCCACCACAACGCCCAGACCCATCTCGGACTCCCGCCCGAACGGTGCTACACCGACCTGGAGCGCGCCTGCGCCGAGAATCCCGCCGACATCTGCACGGTGGTGGTGCCGCCCGCCTTCCACGAATTGGTGGTGGACGCCGCGCTGGCGCATGACATGCACGTCATCTCGGAGAAGCCGATCGCCGACACCCTGGCAGCGTCGGTACGCATCGCCGACAAGGTGCGGCGCGCCGGCAAGAAGATGGGCGTGACCATGAGCCATCGGTTCGACCAGGACAAGACGACGCTCCGCAACGAGCTGCGCTCGGGCCGGCCCGGCGCCATCGACTACCTGGTGTGCCGCTTCACCTGCGGCCTGCGCAACTTCGGCGACTGGGGCGCCCGTTTCCGCCACACCATGCAGGAGACACTGATGATCGAGGGATCGGTGCACCACCTGGACATCCTCGCCGATCTGGCCGGCTCGAAGTGCGACACCCTCTACGCGCAAACCTGGAATCCGCCCTGGGGCGAGTACGGCAGCGGCTCGCAGGGCCACGTGATGATGACCTTCGAGAACGGCACGCGCGCCGTCTACGAGGGCGCGAAGACCAACGCCTGCGGCTTCAACGGCTGGACGCGCGAGTACGTCCGCGCCGAGTGCGAGCACGAGACGCTGATCATGGATCACCGCCGCATCGAGCGCTTCCCCTATTCGCCGAAGAACCAGAGCCGCGAGGGTCAGGGGCAGGAGGTGCCGCTGCTGGAGCAGCGGTACTGGAAGGACGCCTGGTTGCTGGAGCAGTTCCTGGACTGGCTGGACGGCGGTCCGCCGATGGCGACCAACGTGGAGGCCAACCTGCAATCGGTGGCGCTGATCTTCGCGGCCATCGAGAGCAGCCGCACCGGGCAGCCGATCAAGGTCCAGGAGTTCCTGCAGGCCGCCCGCGACCGCGAGCGCCAAGCCGCCACGCAGTAGCGGACGCAGCCAGGTTGGTAGAACCGCCCATCGTTGCTACCGTGGTATGCCCATGACACTCGAACAGATGCGGCAGCGCATGTACGTGGACGGCTGGTGCGTGATCGAGGACGTGATCCCGCCGGCCGAGATCGGCACCGTGCACGACAGCGTGCTGAGCACGGTCAACAAGTACAAGCACACCCGCAAGAACGCTCCGTCAAACATCGGCGCGGTGTCCGGGATGATCGTCTACGACCAGTCCTTCGCGCCCTACCTGGCCGAGCCGCGCCTGCTCGGACTGGCCGAGTCGCTGCTCGGCCATGATCTGCGCATCTCGTTCAACTCCAGCATCGTCAACTATCCGGGCAACAAGCGTTCCCAGTGGCACGCGGACTGGCCGTTCAATCAGAAGAATGCCGGCCACATCCCCGCGCCCTATCCGGACGCGGTGTGCCATCTGACGACCTTGTGGATGCTTACCGATTTCACGGAGGAGAACGGCGGCACGCTCATCGTCTCAGGCAGCCATCGCTCCAACGACAACCCCTCCGGCGGCGTCGAGGTGCCGGCCTTCGAGCCGTACCCGACGGAGGTGTGCGTGACCGGCCGGCCCGGCTCCGTGGTGGTGTGTGACAGCCGGCTGTGGCACGCCGCCGGCGCCAATCGTTCCACGGCGCCGCGTGTCGGTCTGGCGGTGCGCTACGCGCCGTGGTGGCTGAATCTGGAGGTGCTGCGGCCCGGATCGCCCGACCGCCGGCGTATCCTGGACGCCAACCCCGAGCTGACCGAGAACGAGGTCCCGCCGGTTCCCCGTGACGTCTTCGAGGGGCTGCCCGCCGCCGTGCAGCCGCTGTTCCAGCACTGGGTAGCCGCATGACCGCTGCGGAGCAGACCGCCCTCAAGGCCGACTACCGCCGCGACGGCTACGCGGTGGCGCGCGGCTTCATGAGCCGGGCGGAGGTGGCGGACATCAACACCCACATCGACGCGCTCATCGAGCGGCTGCCGGAGCTGGACGAAAGCACCGCGTTCTACGAGGTTCCCGGCGACCGGGAGACCATCATGCGCCTGCAGAACTTCGGCCGGTACGACCAGGACCTGCAGGACCTCTACGAGAGCGAGCGGCTCGCGGGGCTTGCCGCCGACCTGCTCGCTGACGAGGCGGTCCCGAAGGAGCTGCAGTGGTTCGCCAAGCCGCCGCGCGTGGGCAAGGTGACGCCGCCCCACCAGGACGGCTTCTACTTCAAGCTGGAGCCGAGCGAGGCGCTGACCTTCTGGATCGCGCTGGACGAGGTGGACGAGGAGAACGGCTGCATCCGCTATCTGCCGGGCTCCCACCTGCGCGGCTACCGCCCGCACGCGATGTCCAACGTGATGGGATTCTCACGCGGCGTCACCGACTACGGCGACGCGGACCTGGCCGCCGAGCACGCCATCGTCGCCTCGCCCGGCGACCTGGTCATCCACCACTGCATGATCGTGCACCGCGCCGACCCCAACCCGAGCGATCGGTGGCGCCGCGCCCTGGGACTGGTCTACTACGCGGGCCGCGCCCGCGTCACCGAACAGTCGGAGGCGTACGTGGAGGAGCTGATCAAGAAGTGGGTCGCCGAGGGCCGCGCCTAGCCGAGCCGGCGGGCGCTTCGCAGATCCCACGTTACCGGCCACGGCCGCTCGAGGTCGGATCGTCGATGAACGATCGGCGCCATGTGCACCGCCTCACCGTACGCAGCGGATGCCGCATCGATGCACGCCTGCAGGCGGTTCGCAGCACCGTCGGCGGCGGCCTGACGCAGTATCGTGATCTGGTCGATGTCACCGGGCCCGGGGACGTAACCCCCGGTAGCGAGGCTGCCGATCAGCACGACCGCCTCGACCGAGCTCGCGAAATCTGCGCGCACTCCTTCGATGTAGCGGTCGAGTATCGCTTGGGCGGTGACCTCTGACTTGTCAGGCCTCATCAGGGAATGGCGCAAGAGTGGCGCAAGTTCACGCACTTCCCGCCCTGCTGCCCGACAAGTGGATCTCGTGGCGGCTTCCAGGAAGCCGCGCTCGTTCGATCCGGGACGAGCGATGAAGCGATCGCGTTGGAGAAGCGCGGGGCGAAGCTCACGTCTCCGTGCTCCGCAGGGCGGCCAGATTGGGAAAGGCTCCGGATCCGCGCCCGATGATCAGGGCCGGACCCGGAGCCCTCAAGTCCGTGGAGAGAATCTCCCGGAACGCGTTACTGCTGGACGAACTCGGCGTCGATCTCGATGCGGACCTCTTCGCCGACGATCAGACTGCCGTTGTCCAGCGTGTTGTTCCACGCCACGCCGAAGTCGTGGCGGTTGATGGTGGTGCGGCCTTCGATGCCGACGACGACAGCCCCGCCCGGACCCTGGATCGGACCGACGATCGTGATCGGCAGCTCGATCTGCTGGGTGACGCCGCGGATCGTCAGGTCGCCGATCACGACGATGCCGTCCTGGCCCATCGTCAGGCTGGTGCTGTTGAACGTGATGGTCGGGTGATTCTCGACGTCGAAGAAGTCGGAGCTGCGCAGGTGGTTGTCGCGCTGCTCGACGTTGGTGTCGATGCTGGCTACCTGGATCGTGGCCGTCAGCGAGAACGAGCCCATGTCCTCAGGATCGTAGGTGAAGGAGGCGTCGAACTCGTTGAACGAGCCGGTGGTCTTGGCGACTACCAGGTGTGCGACCCGAAAGCCGACGTTGGTGTGGGCCTTGTCGACCTTGAACTCGGCGGCGAACGCAACGTGCGAGAGCACGAAGGTCGCCAGTGCGGCGATGAGGAGCTTGCGAACCATGGGTAAGTTCCTTGTGTGTTGGGATTGACGCTCGAATCCTGAGCGTCGGGACTGCCTCTCATGACATCTCCCTGGCGTCCAGATGATCCGGGCGCGCCGAGCCTTACTTAATGGAATTCCGATTCTCAGTCAAGTGCGCCAGCGCCGATCGTGCCGCTCGGTCACCGAGGGTTCCCCAGCGGCACCAGCAGATCAGCTCGTCCACGCCGCCGGCGGCAAGCTCGGCCACGGCCGTGTCGAGCGTGTGCGGGGTGCCGACGATCGCGCGCTCCGCGAGGTACGCGGCCACCTGGGCGTCATCAGGCTCGGGCAGCCCGACCAGCCGGTTGCGGCGGGGGGGGGGCCAGCGCGGGGGAGCGAGCACCTCACAGTCCCGATCGCCGTCCGGGCGGGGCGCCACCAGAACCCGCACCCCCCATCC
>JAPOQV010000345.1 GCA_026710565.1 Spirochaetaceae bacterium
GGACCAGCTCACGGTGGTGGACGCCCGGATGGACTGCAATAGTCCCGTCCTCCCAGCACTCGCCGCAATCCAGGCTCTCAAGCTCGACAGTGCAAGGCACGCGCCCGATCGTCCCTCCTCCGGACGCGGGGATCCCGTGGCGGGACCCGACCGACGTGCCTGGGCCTGCTTGTCGCCGGCCGCCGGAGAAGCTCACCGCGGGCACGCTGACGCCAGGTGGAACATCGGCGCGGCGGCAGCTGCGCAGCTCGAAGAGCTGCTCGTGCGGCGGTGGGCGGAGCGGGGCATGTCGGTCGCCTCGGCGCCTGCGCGGGAGTGAGCATGAAGGTGTTCGAGATCGTCTTCAAGGGCGGCGAACACGGACAAGTCATCGCAGAACTGCGGAGGCCTCGACCGTCCCGAGACCGCCGAGCGACCGCGGTCTCGTCGACCGAGGCGCAGGCCGCTAGGTCACGATGCGCTCGATCTCGTCGACGCTGATCGCATCGGCCGTCCGGTCGTAGAGCTTCGTCGTCTTCGGCGACGCGTGTCCGGCGATCCGCTGCGCGTGCTCGAGCGTCCCACCGTTCGACAGATACGCCGTGATCCCCGTCGCCCGGAACGTGTGGCAGCAGGTCGACGCCGGCAGATCCGCCGCCGCCGCGCGCCGCTTGATCATGGCCAGGACGAGGCGCCGCGACAGCGCCCGGCCCGTCAGCCTCCGCCCCGCGGGGTCGACGCTCTGGAAGAGCGCCGCCTTCGCCTCGTCGAGCTGGGCCGCCGCGAGATAGTCATCGAGGGCCGCGGCCGCCCGATGGTGGGCCGGGACGTCGTGGCGCTTGCCTGCCCTTCTCGTGCAGCCTGAGCCACCCCCGGCTCTCCTGCCGGAAGTAGTCCTGCCTCCGCATCCCGATCGCCGCGCTCACCCGCGCGAAGCTGTAGAGCATCACCGAGACGAGCGCCCGGTCGCGCAGGCCCGCGAGCGTGCCCGCGTCGATCGCGTCGAGGAGCCGGCGGGCTTCGGCCGGCGACACCGCCGGCGTCACGCCCTTCGTGACGATGTGCTTGGGCCCCCGCCAGGAAGCGTGCACGGAATTGCCGCCCATGGGACCGGTCGTTGGTCCATTCGCCCGAGGCGGTGATCCATTTCGCCCGCCGACATCGTCGCGGCATGACCCACCGCCGTGACGATGTCACGCTGGCCGCGGGCCCTGATACGGAGCACGCAGAAGCCGGTCTCGGGGTTGTGGAATCGCGCGTCCCGGCCCGCCGCTAGCCGCTGCGGTGGCTTCATTCTTCGGCGGCCGGGAGGCTGACACGCCCGCCCACGGACTTTTGGTCATAGAATTGCGGCACCGATTTGTTGATCCGGGTCCGGGTCCGGGTCCGGGTCCTGGAGACCAGGAGGAGTGTCTTCGAAGAAATGGAACCATCTGTCGCTGTTACAGCTTACGCCAGCACAGTCGCACACGCTATCTCGAGCGCTGCGAAGTCGAGTCGGAACGAAGCTGAGTTCCGTTCGAGCTTCTCGCACGTGCTTAGGGACTTCGCAGCGGACTGTGGGATTCCGTTCGAGGTTCGAGAGGAGTACGTGCTCGCAACCGGACGACTTGATGCCGCCTACAACCGGCTAGTCATCGAGTACGAATCCCCTGGCTCTCTACGTGCCACTCTTACTCATCGACACACAGCGCACGCAGTTCAGCAGGTGAAGGACTACCTCCTTGGAATCGCGGCTAAGGATCGCGAGAAGATTCACCGTCTTGCTGGTGTTGTAGTTGACGGCCATTTTTTTGTTTTTGTGAGGCACGTTCGTGGGCAGTTCGTTGTGGAGCGTCCCGTAGAGGTCAACGAGTTCACTACAACGCGATTCCTACGTCTCCTGGTATCCCTGACCTCCGGCAAGGCCCTACTTCCAGAGACCCTGATAGAGGACTTTGGATCACAAACAGAGACTGCCGAGCGGGTCGCAAGGGGCCTGTATGATTCCTTAAGGGGGTGCTCTCCGTAAGGAGCCGGACGGAATCGTGGCGAAGCTCTTCAGTCAATGGCAGACGTTCTATGGGGTGGTCACGGGTTTCGGTCGCGGCTCCACCCAGATCAAGCACAAGAGCGAGTTGCGAGAGTTCGCCACGGGAATGGGCGTATCCCCGGACGATCTCGACACGCCACTGCTCTTCTTCACGGTTCACACTTACTTCAGTCTCTTGGTCAAGTTGATCGCTTACCTTGCACTCTCGCGCTTTGTTTCAGGTTTCGGAACTCGGTTCGGTGCTCTCTATTCCCTCGACGACGACGACTTGGCGAAAGAGATGGGAGAACTGGAGCGAGGAGGGTTGTTTCGACGGCTTGGAATCAGGAATTTCCTGGAGGGCGATTTCTTTCGCTGGTATCTAGCGGCGTGGGACCACGAGTTGGCTGGAGTCGTGCGACACCTCGTAATGGGACTCAGGGAATACGACCCTGGGACCCTTAGTGTCAGCCCAGAGGCGGCTAGGGACTTACTGAAGAAACTGTACCACTATCTGATGCCTCGGGAATTGCGCCACGATCTCGGCGAGTACTACACCCCGGACTGGCTTGCTGAACGTCTCCTGAATCAGCTTGGGTATGACGGAGATCCAAAGAAACGGATTCTGGATCCTTCCTGCGGGTCAGGGACGTTCTTGGTTCTTGCAATCCGACGACTCAAGGAACGCTGCCTCCTTCACGAAGGGATGAACGAACAGCAGACGCTGAAGGTTGTTCTGGGGTCCATTGTTGGCATCGATCTCAATCCCCTTGCGGTAATTGCCGCGCGAACAAATTACCTCCTTGCGGTCCATGACCTGCTCGAGCACAGAACGGAAGACATCGATATTCCTATCTACCTGGCTGACTCGATCATGTCGCCTGAAGGGGGGCAGGGACTGTTTGGCATGGACAGGTATCATATCAAGACGACCGTTGGCGTATTCGAGATCCCCTCCGCTCTTAGGTCTCGCCAGCAAGTAGAGGGGTTGACGAACCTGTTGTCGGAATCGATTGACGCAGGCGTATCCCCGGAGTCGTTTCTGGTTCGGGCCGAGCAGCAGCTCGGCGTGCAGCCGGACCGTTGGGTTGGCTCAGATGGGGAGGGAGAGGCAGCTTGTAGCTTGCTAGAGCGACTGTACGGAACGCTCGTCGACTTGCACGGTCGTGGCCTGGACGGCATCTGGGCTGGCATCATCAAGAACTACTTCATGCCTCTGTTCATAGGTCGGTTTGATCTCATCGCGGGGAATCCCCCCTGGGTCATCTGGGACAATCTCCCGAGCGACTATCGAGACGAGACGAAACCGATCTGGGTGGCGCATGGTCTGTTCCCACACGGTGGGATGGACGCGTTCTTGGGTAAGGGCAAGAAGGATATTTCGATGCTCATGACGTACGAAGTGGCAGACACGCTTCTGCGGAAGGGCGGGCGCTTGGGATTCGTCATTACGCAATCCGTATTTAAGACCGCAGGGTCGGGGCAAGGATTCAGGCGTTTCACGCTTCGTGAAGGCGATACGATAGCCCCGCAGCATGTTGACGACATGGTAGATTTCCAGCCCTTTGAAGGCGCTTCCAACAGAACGGCGGTCTTGATAGTCAAAAAGGGCGAAAGACTGAAAAAACGGGTCCCATATACCGTCTGGCAGAAGACCCGCCGCGGGCAGCGAATTGGATACGACCTGACGCTCGAGGACGTGTCTGCGATGACTCGTCGCTTGCATTATGTTGCAGAACCAGTACAGGAATCTGACGGGACGTCTGCGTGGCTGACGGCACGCCCACGAGTCTTCACCGTGTTGCGGAAGATTCTTGGGCAATCGGCCTACGAAGCCCATGCAGGAGCCTACAGCGGTGGGGCCAACGGTGTGTATTGGATGGAGGTGCGTGAGTGGCGGAAGGACGGAATGGCGGTCGTGAGAAACCTCACGGCTGGGGCGAGGCGTGAGGTTAATGAGATTCAGGCTGTGGTCGAACCAGACTTTCTATACCCACTGCTTCGTGGAAGCGACGTCAAGGAATGGTCGGCCGAACCGTCGTGCCATCTCCTACTGGTTCAGGACCCGTCTACCAGGAGAGGAGTAGAGGAACAACTCTTGCAAAGGCACTACCCGCGGACCTGGGCCTACCTGAAAGAGTTCAAATCAGTGCTCCAGGCCAGAAAGGATCGTGGTACCCGCCAGATCGTTGAGCATGGAGGGGCGTTCTATTCGATGTTCGGTGTGGGCGAGTACACGGTTGCGCCTCACAAGGTCGCATGGTGTCGGATCGGTAGGAGCATCCAGGCAGATGCGATTGGCTGCAAGGATGGCAAGCCGATTATCCCTCAGGAGACGCACTCACTCATAGCGGTGGCTTCCAAGGAAGAAGCATTGTACGTGGCAGCCGTGATGAATTCATTGCCATTTAAGTTCGCTGCGGTGTCCTACTCGCAGACGGGAGGAAAGAGTTTTGGCTCGCCGCACATCTTAGAGAACATAAGGATCCCGAAGTTCGACACCGGTGTAAAGCACTGTCGCGAATTGGCGCGCTTGGCCGCGATTGCAAAGAAGGCCATGTCGTTGGGTGACGTCGCGACAATATCTGCGACGAGGGCAGATATTGACGCAACCTCACTTCATGTCTGGGGACTGACCGAGGGCAACCTGGACGAGATCTCTCGTGGGTACCGTGAGGTTACAAAGGCAGACATGAAGGACCCAAGTCGCGGATTGCCGACGCATCGGTCGGCGGCAAAACCGTCACCTTGAACGTGACCGGCAGAGTACGCCGTGATCCCCGTCGCCCGGAACGTGTGGCAACAGGTCGACGGCGGCAGATCCGCCGCCGCCGCCCGCCGCCTGATCATCCCCAGGACGGGA
>JAPOQV010000346.1 GCA_026710565.1 Spirochaetaceae bacterium
ACTCGGTGGCGATGGAGTGGCGGCCGCAGCAGGGATTGCGTCGGCTCGCCGGCCGCCCGGTCCGACTGCGCCTGCGCCTGCGGGCGTGCAGTCTCTACGCGTTCCAGTTCGCCGACTGAGGCGAGCGTTTCACGCGCCCGCGGCACCCTGCCGCGTCGAAGGAACACCTCCATGACACAGAGCGTCGGGACGGGTGTCGCCCGGAGCGGCGATGAGACCATCGAGTACCGGATCCGCCGCAGCGCACGGCGTACCAGGACGATCCTGATCTCCGTCGACCGGGACGGGGTCCTGGTGGCCGCGCCGCTCGACACGCCTGACCACGAGTTGCGCGAGTTGGTCGTCAGGCGCGCGCCGTGGATTCTGAAGAAGCTCCATGCGCTCGCCGACGCCCCGGCTCCGCTCCGGTTCGTCAGCGGTGAGACCCTCCCCTACCTCGGCCGGAGCCTCTCCCTGTCATGCGACCACGACGGGCCAGGCACGCCGGAGGCGCGGTTGGAGGAACAGCGGTTGCGGATTGCCGTCCCCGCCGGGCTTGCCGGCCAGGAACGGAGCGCGGCGGTCCGCGAGGCCGTGGTCGCCTGGTATCGGGGGCGCGCCGACGAACGCCTCCCGGCCGCCGTCGAAGACTGGTGGAGCCGCCTGGGAGACGGGCCTCCGCCTCCGGTGCTGGTGCGCGATCAGCGCAGGCGCTGGGGAAGCTGCGGCTCGGACGGCGTGATCCGTCTCAACTGGCGCCTGGTGATGCTGGAGGCCGGGCTGATCGACTACGTCGTCGTGCACGAGCTCTCGCACCTGCGGATCCGCAACCACTCGCCGTCCTTCTGGAACCAGGTCGCGCGATCGATCCCCGACGTCAGGGACCGGCATCGCCGTCTCAAGGAGATCGCCTTGCGGCTCCCCCTGTAGCGCCCGGTCTACCCTCCCTTTGACCGTCCGATCGCGACACGGCTATCTTCGTCCGGGTTCCGACCATGAACGACGATCCGCTCAGAGAGGTCGACTCCGAGCTGGCGGCGGAGCTCGACGCGCTGCCGCCCTTCCGCGTCCTCATGCACAACGACGACTACACGACCATGGACTTCGTCGTCTCCGTGCTTGAACGGATCTTCTTCAGGACGCCTTCGGAAGCGACCGCGATCATGCTGCAGATCCATCGGCGCGGCGTCGGCGTCTGCGGCCAGTACCCGGAGCAGATCGCGGAGTCCAAGGCGAACGCCGTGCACCGCATGGCGCGCGAACGCGGTTTTCCGCTGCGCTGCTCGGTGGAGCAGACATGAGCCTGCTCTCGCGGGACGTCGAGTTCACGCTGCAGGCTGCCTTCCGCGAGGCGGAGAGCCGCCGCCACCAGTTCGTGACGTGCGAGCACCTGCTGTTCGCGCTGCTGCACGGCGAGGTTGCCGCGGCGATCGTCAGCGGCTGCGGCGGCGACGTCCCGGCGATCGTCCGCCAACTTGAACGCCACTTCGCCGATTCGCTGGAGTCGGTTCCCGACCAGGCCCCCTACGAAATCGACCTCACCGACGCCCTGCACCGCGTGATCGACCAGGTGCAGATTCACGCGCAGTCGGCCGAGAAGCGGACCGCCGGCGCGGGCGACGTGCTGGCGGCGCTGATGCTGGAGGAGCGGTCGCACGCCGCCTGGTTCCTGCGGCAGCAGGGCATCACCCGCCTGGACGTGGTGGAGTACATCTCCCACCGGCAGGAGGAGCCGGCGGAACCGTCACAGGGGCCGGCCGGCACGCCACGAGCGTCAACCGGCACGGCAGGCCGCACCCGTGAGCCCAAGGCGCTCGCACGCTATGCGACCGATCTGAACCGACGCGCCAGCCGGGGAGAGATCGACCCTCTGATCGGCCGGACCGAGGAGCTGGCGCGCGTACAGCAGATCCTGGGCCGCCGCTACAAGAACAACCCGATCCTGGTCGGAGACGCCGGCGTGGGCAAGACCGCGATCGCCGAGGGTCTGGCCCGCATGATCGAACAGGGCGAGGTGCCGCCCGCCTTCGCCGACCTGCGCATCTTCGCGCTGGACATGGGCGCGCTGCTGGCGGGAACGAAATTCCGCGGCGATTTCGAAGCCCGCCTGAAAGCGGTCATGGCCGAACTGGAGACGATTGACCACGCGGTTCTGTTCATCGACGAGATCCACACCATCGTCGGCGCCGGCGCTACCTCCGGCGGCTCCATGGACGCCTCCAACATCCTCAAGCCGCGCCTGGCAGCCGGCGGGTTGCGCTGCATCGGCGCCACCACCCACGACGAGTACCGTCGTTCCATCGAGAAGGACCATGCGCTGTCGCGCCGCTTTCAGAAGGTGGTCATCGACGAACCGTCCCGCGAGGAGACGACCACCATCCTGCGCGGGCTGGCGCCCGGCTACGAGCGCTTCCATGGCGTCCGCTACAGCGCGCAGGCGCTGCGGGCGGCGGTCGAGCTCTCCGACCTGCACATCGCCGACCGCCGCCTGCCGGACAAGGCGATCGACGTGCTGGACGAGGCCGGCTCCGCGGCCAAGCACCGCGGCCAGGAGGGCTCCCGCACGCGCACGATCGACCGCCGTGACATCCAGCGCGTGATCGCGCGCATGACCAAGCGGCCGCTGGAGTCGCTCTCCGGCGCGACCCGCGAGCAGCCGGCGCGGGTGGAGGCAGCCCTGCGCGCCGGCGTATTCGGCCAGGACGCCGCGATCGACCAGGTGATGCGCGCGGTCAAGCGGGACATCGCCGGCATGCGCGAGCCCGAGCATCCGATCGGGTCGTTCCTGTTCGTCGGGCCGAGCGGAGTGGGCAAGACCGAGCTGGCGCGCCGCCTGGCAGCGGCGCTCGGCGTGCCGCTGCACCGCTTCGACATGAGCGAGTACATGGAGAAGCACACGGCGTCGCGGCTGATCGGTGCGCCGCCCGGCTACGTCGGGCACGAGTCCGGCGGCCTGCTCACCGACGCGGTGATCAAGGCCCCGCACAGCGTGATCCTGCTCGACGAGGTGGAGAAGGCGCACCCCGACATCTTCGACCTGCTGCTGCAGATCATGGACTACGCGGCGCTCACCGACGGCGAAGGCCGCAGCGCGCACTTCCAGCACACCGTGCTGCTGATGACCTCCAACGCGGGCTCGCGCGAGATGGCCGAGCCGTCGGTCGGCTTCTCCACCGGCGGGGACGGCGGTCCGCGTCCGCCCGCCGCGGCCGAGGGTGAAAAGGCGGTGAAACGGCTGTTCCGTCCCGAGTTCATCAACCGGCTGGACGCCATCGTGACCTTCGATCCGCTCGGGCCGGAGGTGGTGGAGCGGATCGTCGACCGCCTGCTGGCCGAGCTGTCCGCGCGGCTGCGGGCGCGGCGGGTGACGGTCGCGCTGACCGCGGCGGCGCGCAGCTCGCTGGCCGAGCGCGGCTACGACCCGGCGGCCGGCGCCCGTCCCCTGACGCGCCTGTTCCAGAGCGAGGTGGAGGACCCGCTGACAGAGGACCTGCTCGCCGGGCGGCTGCCCGCCGGCACCGCGGTGTCGGTCGGGGTGGACGCCGCGGGCGAGCTGACCGTTACAGTTCTCCCTCGATCCCGATAAGCAGCCGCTTGCGCCACACGCCGCTGGTGAAGCCTCCCAGGCTGCCGCCCGCGGCGACCGCGCGGTGGCAGGGTATGATCAGCGGCACCGGGTTGGCGCCGCAGGCACCGCCGACCGCACGCGCCGCGCCGGGCTTTCCGAGGCGGGCGGCGATCTGTCCGTAGGTGGCGGTGGTGCCGTAGGGGATGGCCCGCAACTGCTCCCAGACCGCCTGCTGGAACGGCGTGCCGGCCGCGCGACAGGGCAGCCGGAACGTCGTGAGCTCGCCGGCCAGATAGAGCAGGATCTCGCGCTCGATGTCGCTCATGGGCTCGTCGGCGTGCCGGCCGTTGGTCCCCGCCCCGCCTGCCGGCTCGTCGCTGAAGGTGAGCCGGCAGACGGCGCCGTCGTCGTCGACCGTGACGACGATCGTCCCGAACACCGGCGAGTCGATCAGGAGCTGCCGCGCCATGTTTCAGGCTACCTCGATCCGGTGCACGGTCGGAATCGCGTTGATGTTCTTGATCACCGCGGCTCGGTCCGTGCCGGGCTCCACCTCCACCGTGAACATCCCGCGCCGGGTCGCCTCCTCGCCCTCCTCGAGCTTGCCCGCGATCAGATGGCCTCCGATCTTGCGCAGTCCGCTCTCGATCTCCGAGAACAGGTGAGCGCTCTCGCCGGCGACGATGCGGAAGTTGAAGGTCTCCTTCGGCGAGGTGGACTCCCAGGCGACGTCGATGCGGCGCTCCTCCAGGTCGCGGATCGCCAGCAGGTCGCGGCAGTCGGTACGGTGCACGGTGATCCCCTTGCCGCGCGACACGTAGCCGACGATCGGATCGCCGGAGGCCGGCGAGCAGCAACGGCCGAAGTTGATCATCAGGTCGTCGAAGCCGCCGGCACGCACGGCCATCTTGTCCGGGTCCAGGATCTGCGTGTCGGCGGTGCGGGTGCGACGCCGGGCAGGGGCCGGCTTGCTGCCCGCCGCCTCCTCAGCGGCCGATTTCTTCGCCACGATGGCCCGGTCCAGGATCAGGTCGGGATCGTTCTGGGTCAGCCACTGCCGGATCTTGGTACGTGCCCGCGAGGTCCGTGCCAACTGCAGCCACCGCAGGTTGGGACGGGCGTTCGATGCGGTGAGGATCTCCACCACTTGCGTGTTGCGCAGCTCCGAGCCGAGTTGCACGATCGCGCCGTCCGCCTTGGCACCGCGGCAGCGGTGTCCGACCTCGGTGTGGATGTGGTAGGCGAAGTCGATCGGGGTGGCGCCGCGCGGCAGCTCGATCACGTCTCCGCGCGGCGTGAACACGTAGATGGAGTCGCTCAGGATCTCGCGCTTGAGCTGCTCGAAGAACGCCGGCGTCTGCGGATCGGGGGTGGCCGGCGCGTCGCCGGGGGCGTCCCACTCGCGCAGCTTGGCGATGATCGACGGCTCCGCGCTGCGGCGCTGGCGCTGCTTGTACACCCAGTGCGCGGCCACGCCGTTGTCGGCGGTGCGGTCCATCTCGCGGGTACGAATCTGCACGTCCACCACGCGCCCCTCCGGGCCCATTACCGTGGTGTGCAGGCTCTGGTAGCCGTTGGACTTGGGCATGGCGATATAGTCCTTGAAGCGGCCTTCCATCGGCGGCCACAGGCTGTGGATCAGCCCGAGCACCTCGTAGCACTGCCCCTGGTTGGCGCACAGCACGCGCATCCCGAACAGGTCGTGAATCTCGTCGATCGCCTTGCCCCGGTCCCGCTGCTTGCGGTAGATGGAGTAGAAGTGCTTGGCGCGGCTCTGCACCTCCAGGTCCAGGCCGCCTGCAGCCGCCCGCTCGACCAGCCGGTCACGGATCCGCAGCAGGTATTCGTGGCGGTCGTCACGCCGCTGGGTCACGAACTGGCGGAGCTGCTCGTAGACCGCCGGCTGCAGCACGCGCAGCGCCTCGTCCTCCAACTGCGACTTGATGCGGTGCATGCCCAGCCGGCCGGCCAGCGGGCTGTAGATCTCCAGGCACTCCTCCGCGATGCGCTTGCGCCGTTCCTGGTCCAGGAACTCCAGCGTGCGCATGTTGTGCAGCTTGTCGGCCAGCTTGATGATGATGACGCGCACGTCGCGGGTCATCGCCAGCAGGATCTTGAGGATCGTCTCCGCCTTCTGCACGGTGCGGCTCTGGCCGCGGAGCTGCGAGATCTTGGTGACGCCCTGCACCAGCTCGGCGACCTCCGGGCCGAAGCCGTCGCGCAACTCGCGCTCGCTGACACGGGTATCCTCGATCGCGTCGTGCAGCAGGCCGGCGCACACGGCGTCGGCGTCCATCTGCGTCTCGATCAGGATGCGCCCGACGCTGAGCGGGTGGACGAGGTAGGGCTCGCCGCTGGCGCGCCGTTGCCCATCGTGCGCCGCGGCGGCCAGCTCGACGGCCGCGCGGATGCGGTGTGCCTCATCCGGCTGGTAGCGGACCAGCTCCCCCGTGGCAAGGGTCAGCGAGTCGCCCTGCGCCTCCGGGACGCTCATCTCCGGCGGGCACCCACCACCCGGGGCCGGCCGGCCAGGTCGCGATGCACGGCCGGCTCCGCGAAGCCGGCGGCCGTCAGCGCCGCCTGGAGCCGCTCGACATGCTCGGGGGCAGTCTCCAGAAGCAGGTAACCGCCCGCGCGCAGCCGGCCGGCCGCCTGACTGATCAACCGCAGCGTCACCTCGGCGCCGCGCACACCGCCGCGCAGCGCCCCCATCGGCTCCGGCCAGCCGCTCCCGGCCATCCGCGCGCAGGCGGCCGCGTCAAGGTACGGCGGGTTGGCGACGATCATGTTCAGCGGCCCCGGCACCCCGGCCAGCAGGTCCGCAACCCGTGCCGGCAGGCACTCCCGGCCGAGCAGTCGCCGCTGATTGATCCGGCACACCTGCAGGCAGGCGGCGTCGACATCCGACACCGACACGGCCAGCTCCGGCCGCGCCGCCTTGAGCGCGATGGCGATGCAGCCCGAGCCCGTGCCCACGTCGTGCACCCACCGCACCGACGGGTCGGCGGCCGCGGCCGCCCGCGCCGCCTCCACCAGGCACTCGGCGTCCGGGCGCCGGATCCGCCCGCC
>JAPOQV010000347.1 GCA_026710565.1 Spirochaetaceae bacterium
GCTCGCCCTCTGGCTGCCCACCGGGTGGACCATGGACGCCCTCCACAAGCTGGTCAACTTCGGCTACGACCCCGCCGCCGCCCTTCCCCACGCGACCGCGCTCGCCGCAGCCGCCCTGCTCTGCGCGGCCGCCGCGGCGCGAACGTTCCGCTACCAGTAGCCGACGTGTCACCGACTCCGGCTCGACAATCCGGCAGGGACTTGGAGGTCGATCACGTCGTGCGGTCGTATCCGGCCAGGTCTTGGTCGTGCGACCAGATGGCGACCCGGCGATGGGGATGCTGTGTGCAGGTTCGTTCCCACGCCTTGACGATGGAGAGATCGCCCATGCCGGCGCCGCGCATGGCGGAATCCGGGAAATCGTCGAGCCAGTCGGCCAGCTCCCGGTCATCCGGCAGGCGAATCGGCGTCCATGGCGCCTGTCCCGCCAGCGCTTCACGTACCCGGTCCCTGAACGCTTCCGCGTAGCGCCGTCGCTGCCGCCCGTCGCCGAGCTGGGCGATGTGGTTGCCGGCCTCGAAGATGGCGGCGATCGGCAGCAGCAGATTCGCCCCGGCCTCAATCAACTCGCGGAATCGCGCAAGATCGGCTTCGCGATCCTGATTGAACCCGGGAACGTTGAGCACGTTCAGGAATACGCTGGTGTCGACGATGACGATGCCAGACATGCCGTTGGCGATTCTCGGACGGCGGGTCGTCAGCCGGCTTGTGTCCGGATGTCGTCGAGCCAGGCCCGGGCGCGCTCTTTCCGCTGCTCCGGTCCGGGGCGGTCCTGCACGAAGCGTTCGAGGATTCCCCGTGTCATCAGGTGACCGACCGACCCGCGTGCGACGAGCTCGGGGTAGTCCCGAAGGTCCTTCAGGCGAATCAACTGGCTCGATCCGTCGTCGTGGCTGCGATAGCAGCAGACCACGTGAGGCGTGGCATCGTCCGGCAGCGCATCCAGCAGTGCGGGATTGTGGCTGCTGATGAGGACCCGGAGGTTCCGCGACTTCGCGAGACGGGACATGTGGTCGAGCAGGCGTTCGGCACGGCTCGGATGGACGCCGTTGTCGATCTCCTCGATGACGACCAGACGGTCCTTCGCCGACAGGATCGCCGCCGCAATCGCGAGCACGCGGAGCGTTCCGTCCGACAACAGCGTGGCGTCGTAGGTCGTGCTGCTTCCGCCGAACGTCTCGGTCAGCGTGACCATGACTTCACCGCGCGGCGTCTCGATGAAATCGATTGCCTTGATGTCCTGCTCCGGCAGTGCACGCACGAATTCGAGCAAGTCGTGCCTGGTTTCTTCGGTTTCACAGAGGTTGTACAGCGCGCCGGAGAGGTTCGCCCCACTGCCGGTCAAGCGCCGCTCGGTCTTGAAGCTGTACGCCCGCATGAGTGACGGGCGTGGATCAAGCCACGTGATCGTGGAGAGCTGCTGGTGAAATCGGCTGGTCGTAGCCGGAATCTCCTTCTGTGCCTTCTTGTGACCGCTATAGAATCTCGCCGAACTCATGAGTTGACAGAGCACGGCCATCTGGTCGCTGCAAGCGATTTGCGGCTTCCTGCCGCCGCGCGCGAAGTTGTTGTAGGCGACGGACATATCGCCAAGGGCTCCCTGCGAAGGCGTCACGACTTCGAAGAGCGGAGCGAACGAGGCACGTCCGGTTCCCGTCAGCCGCTCGTCGGCGATGTGCAGTTCGTCGTCGTCCCGCACTTCCAGCTTGATCGAGTAGTTGTCCCAATCCGACGCGTCTGTACGGCAGGCGAGGGAGAAGGCACGCTCCGGTCGGAACCCGAGATCACTCACATTGCCGCGGATCGCGTGCTCCTTCTCCTGCAGTGCATTGCGGATCGACGCGAGCCTGTTGCCCGCGGCGATCCAGGACAGGAGGCGCAGCCCCTCGACGACGTTGCTCTTGCCCGCCGCATTGGCGCCGATCAGGACCGTGAGCGGCGCCAGCTTCAGGGTGGCCTGCCTGTAGCTCTTGAAATTGGTGATCGAGAAGCTGGACAGCATCCGAAGTTCCCCTTGGGCGGGTGCGAAACATCGCGCCCGATCTCTACTCTACCCTGACGACAGCGCGTCGAGTAACCGCGATCTTCCGCCGGCCTCCGGGGGGCCATTCGACGACCACGCCGAACGTATAGGATCTGGAGCCGATGTCGACCACCGCCGCCCATCGCGAAGACACGCTCCCCCTGACCCCGTCCGGCCCGCCGTCCCCCGCGGACGGCCGAATCGTCGCCTGGTCGCGGCGGACGACCCGCGCCGCGTGGTTCCGGCACGGCGTCACCGCCGTCATCGTCGCCAACGCCGTCGTCATCGGCCTCGACACGTCGGTCGCCCTCGCCGCGCGCTTCGGCGGGGCCTTCGCGCTGGCCAGCCAGACGTGCCTCGCCATCTTCGTCGTCGAGGCGCTGATCAAGATGGCGGCGGTGTGGCCCCGGCTCCGGGACTACTTCGCGGACGGCTGGAACCTCTTCGACTTCACGGTCATCGCGGTCAGCCTGCTGCCGGCCACCGGCGAGCTGGCGACCCTCGCCCGGCTCGCGCGCCTGTTCCGGGTGCTGCGGCTCGTGTCGGCGCTGCCCGAGCTGCGGCTCATCGTCGCCACCCTGATCCGCTCGGTGCCCGGCATGTTCAACGTGCTGGCGCTGATTTCGTTCGTCTTCTA
>JAPOQV010000348.1 GCA_026710565.1 Spirochaetaceae bacterium
CACGACCGCCACGAGCGGCTCGGCGCCGAGATGATGTACGCCGGGACCTGGCTGCGGCCGGCCAGGTACCCGCGGCCGGGACTGGACCGGGAGAGCTGCATCGACGCCGAGGCGCGCGACGTGCGGTCGCGCGTCGGCCTGATCGACGTGGGCACGCTGGGCAAGCTGGAGATCTCGGGCGCGGATGCCGTGCCCTTCCTGGAGCGCATCTACACCGGACGCTTCGCGAAGCTGCGGGTCGGCATGACCCGCTACGCGGTGATGTGCGACGAGTCCGGCGTGGTGGTGGACGACGGCGTCATCGGCCGCCTTGCCGCGGAGCGATTCTACGTGTCGACCACCTCCTCGGGGGCCGATCAGGTTTACCGCGAGATGCAGCGATGGGCGGCGGTCTGGCGGCTCGACGTCACGCTCGTGAACGCGACCGGCACCTATGGCGCCTTCAACATCGCCGGACCGTACGCGCGGCAGGTGCTCGCCGGGCTCACCGACGTGGACCTGTCGGCGGGGGGGTTTCCCTATCTGGGCATCCGCGAGGGCACGGTGGCGGGGGCGCCGGCACGCCTTTCGCGGGTGGGGTTCGTCGGCGAGCTGGGCTACGAGGTGCACGTCCCGGCCGGCCGCGCCGCCGGCGTCTGGGACGAGCTGCTGCGCGCCGGCGAGCCGCACGGCATCGTCCCGTTCGGGGTGGAGGCGCAGCGGCTGCTGCGCCTGGAGAAGGGGCACCTGATCGTGAGCCAGGACACCGACGGCCTCACCGATCCGTTCGAGGCGCATCTCGGCTGGGCGGTGAAGCTCGACAAGCCCTTCTTCGTGGGCAAGCGGAGCCTCGAGATTATCGCCGGGAAGGAGCCGCGCCGCCGGCTGGTCGGGTTCGAGCTGCCGCCGGATGCGCCCGTGCCGCTGGAGAATCACCTGATCGTCGATGACAACCGCGAGATCGTCGGCCGGGTCACCAGCGTCGGCCGCAGCGGCGCGGTCGGGCGCACGATCGGCCTGGCCTATGTGCCGGAGTCCGCGACGGCAGCGGGCTCCAGGCTGCGGGTCAAGGGCGAAGGCGGCGCGATCGTCTCGGCTCGGGTTGCCGCAACGCCGTTTTTCGATCCGGAAGGCGTGAGGCTGCGCTCATGAGCCCGCCGGCGGCGCGCCGTAGCGCGCGCTGTAGCGCCGTGCACGCGTGCCTGGAGCGCGTTGGCGCGGTCTGGGACGAGCGTGAAGGCGCCGTGCGCGCGTTGCACTTCGGCGATCCGGAGGCCGAGGCCGCGATCGCGCCGGTGCTCGCCCTGGCCGACCGCGGCACGCTGCCGCGCATCGGCGTGAAGGGACCGGATGCCCTCGAGTGGGCGCGCGCGCAGCGCATCACCGTTCCCGACGAGATCTACGGCTGGACCCGCGCGGCCGGCGGCGCGCTCACCGTGCGAGTCGGGAACGGCGAGCTGTTCCTGGAGGGAGCGCACGCTTCGGCGGTCTCGGAAGAGCTCGCGGCCGCCGCGCCCGCGGCCGCCTGCTGGCCGGTGCGGCGCGAGGATGCGGCCTTCCTGCTGTGTGGCGCCCGCGCGCACGAGGTGCTGGCGCAGGCATGCTCGTATGACTTCCGTGGCGCCACCGGAAGCTTCGTGATGACGCGGGTGGCGCTGGTCTCCTGTGCGATCCTGATCGAGGAAGGCAGGGCGGGTGGCACGGAGGAAGACGCGGCCGGCTTGCCGGTTTACCATCTGTGGGCCGCCGCCAGCTACGGACCGTATCTGTGGGACGAGATGCTCGCGATCGTGCGGGATTGCGGAGGCGCCCCGGTGGGCGACGCGGCCGCGGAAGCGCTGCTCCCGGCCTCGTGAACGGCATGAGGGACATGCGGCACAAAGGACATGATGGGGACATGACACGCGAGGACGCGCAACAACTGCTCCGGCGGCACGACGTGAAGTTCGTGCTCGCCCAGTTCGTGGACATGCACGGCGTCGCCAAGACCAAGGCGGTGCCGGCATCGCACTTCGACGACGTGCTCGAAGACGGCGCCGGCTTCGCCGGTTTCGCGCTGTGGGGCATGGGTCAGCAACCGCACGACCCCGACTTCATGGCGGTGGGTGATCTGTCCACCCTGTCGTTGATGCCCTGGCAGCCGGGTTACGCGCGCATCGTCTGCGACGGCCGCGTCAGCGGACGGCCATGGCGGTACGACACGCGCCACGTGCTCAAGGAGCAGCTTCGTGCGCTCGGGGAGCGTGGCTGGACGCTGAACACCGGCCTGGAGCCGGAGTTCATGCTGCTGCGCCGCATCGAAGACGGCAGCATCCAGCCCGCCGATCCCACGGATCTGCTGGACAAGCCCTGCTATGACTACAAGGGCCTGTCGCGCAGCCGGGCGTTCATCGAGAAGTTGGTCGCCTCGCTGCAGGAAGTGGGCTTCGACGTCTACCAGATCGACCACGAGGACGCCAACGGCCAGTTCGAGATCAACTTCACCTACACGGAGGCGCTCACCTCGGCCGACCGCTACGTGTTCTTCCGCATGGCCGCCGGCGAGATCGCCCGCGAGCTGGGCATGATCTGCTCGTTCATGCCGAAGCCGATGTCCACCCGCACCGGCAGCGGCATGCACATCCACCTGTCGATCGCGGACGGGAACGGGACATCGCTGTTCGAGGACGAGTCCGACCGGCGCGGCCTGGGGCTCTCGGAGCTCGCCTACCACTTCCTCGGCGGCCTGTTGCACCATGGACCGGCTCTGGCGGCGCTGGTGGCTCCGTCGGTCAACTCCTACAAGCGGCTGGTGGTGGGCCGCGCCCTGTCCGGCGCCACCTGGGCGCCCGCGCACATCGCCTACGGCGACAACAACCGCACGGCCATGGTGCGGGTGCCGCGCGGGCACCTGGAGCTCCGCCTCAGCGACTCGAGCTGCAATCCGTACCTGGCCACCGCCGCGGTGCTGGCGGCCGGACTCGACGGCGTGGACCGAAAGCTGGATCCCGGCGAGCCGCACAACCTCAACCTGTACGACTACACGCTGGAACAGCTCGGGGAGATGGGCATCGGCACCCTGCCGCAGACGCTGCGGGAAGCGCTGGACTGCCTGGCCGCCGACCCGCTGTTCCGCGATCGGCTCGGCGCCGACGTGATCGGGGAGTTCATCGCCATCAAGGAGATGGAGTGGGTCGAGTACCAGCGCCACGTCTCCGACTGGGAGATCGAGCGCTACCTCGAGTACTATTAGCGGTTCGAGAGAGGCTTAAGGAATGTGCGGCATCGTCGGCTTCGCGGCCAAGCGGCCCGCGGACCGCAAGCGGCTCGGCCGGCTCGTCGCGCCCATGCTCTCCTGCATGGGAGACCGGGGGCCGGATTCGGCCGGCCCGGGGGTGTTCTCCGAAGGCGGCGACCCGGATCTCTTCCGGTACAGCCTCTTCTCCGGCGGCGAGGTCGACTGGCACGACCTGGCCGGCCGCTTCCCGGGAGCCCGGGTGGATGCGATCGGACGCTGCGCCACGCTGTCCACCGCCGCGACGCCTGACGCGGTCGAGTCCGAGATCGCCGCACGGCCCGAGCGGATCGACACCTTCGGCTACGGCCGCCGCATGCGGGTCTACAAGGACGCCGGCCATCCGCGCGAGCTGATCGCCACCTACCGCCTCGACCAGGTGGCAGGCTCCCACTGCGTCGGCCACACCCGCATGGCTACCGAGTCGGCGGTCACGCCCGCGCACTCGCATCCGTTCACCGCCGGCGCCGACTTCTGCCTGGTGCACAACGGATCCATCTCCAACCCGTGGCAGATCCGCCGCCGCCTGCGCCGCTTCGGCATCGAGTTCCAGACCGACAACGACACCGAAGCCGCGTGCCGCTACCTGCAGTGGCGGATGAGCGAGGGCGCGACGATAGAGACGGCGATCGCCGAGGCGTTCGGCGATCTCGACGGGTTCTTCACGCTGCTGATCGGCACCGCGGACCGGCTGGTGCTGGTGCGGGACGCCTTCGCGTGCAAGCCGGCGGTGGCGGCGGAGACCGACGACTACGTCGCCATCGGCTCCGAGTTCCGGACGCTCGCGCATCTTCCCGGCATCGAGCACGCCAACCTGTTCGAGCCGGCGCCGGAGGAGATCTACTCGTGGAGCGTATAGGGTCCGCGATGACCTTCGACCTTGCGGAGTGCTCGGTCACCGCGGTCAACCGCCGGCTGCACGCGCTCACCGATCCGGCCGCGGTCGAGATCCTGCAGCCGCTCGGTCGCCACAACATCGCCTGCGGCCTGAACGCGGCGCTCGACGTGCACGTTCGCGGGCACTCCGGCTACTTCACCGCCGGGATGAACCAGCACGCGTCGGTCACCGTCCACGGCAACGTCGGCTGGAGCGTGGCGGAGAACATGATGTCCGGAACGGTGCGCGTCGCAGGCTTCGCCTCCGAGTGCGCCGGCGCGTCCGCGCACGGCGGGCTGCTGGTGATCGACGGCGACGCGTCCTCCCGGTGCGGGATCTCCCTGAAGGGCGGTGACATCGTCGTCGGGGGCAGCGTCGGCCACATGAGCGCGTTCATGGCACAGGCCGGCCGGATCGTCGTCTGCGGGGACGCCGGCGCCGGGCTCGGCGACTCGCTGTACGAGGCGGTGATCTACGTGCGCGGCTGCATCCGGGGGCTGGGAGCCGACGCCCGGGTGGAGCCGCTGGGCGTGGAGGACCGGCAGGCACTCGCCGAGCTGTTGGGCCGCGCCGGCCGGGACGAGGATCCCGAGTCGTTCACCCGGGTCGCCTCGGCCAGGCAGCTCTATCACTGGAGCCCGGACTCGGAGCGCCTTGCCGGCGCGGCACATGGCGATGGCTGAACCGCGGCACGGTGCGGGGCCGCAGTGGCCGGGCGAGGTGAGTCACCACTACGATCGGGCCACTCTCGACTACATCCAGCGTGCCGCGGAAACCGGGGTCTACGACATTCGCGGACTCGGCGCCAAGCGGCGCGTGCCCAGCTTCGACGACCTCACCTTCCTGACCGCCTCGATGTCCCGCTATCCGCTGGAGGGGTACCGCGAGCGTTGCTCGACCCGGACCGTGCTGGGCGCGCGGCGCGCCGAGCGCCCGCTGACCCTGGCCACCCCGATCACCATCGCCGGCATGAGCTTCGGCTCCCTGTCGGCCAACGTGAAGGAAGCGCTGGGGCGCGCGGCTACCGCGGCCGGCACCTCGACGACCACCGGCGACGGCGGCATGACCCCCGAAGAGCGCCGTTCCTCCAAGACGCTGGTCTACCAGTGCCTGCCGTCGCGGTATGGTTTCAACCCGGACGACCTGCGCAGCGCCGACGCGGTCGAGATCGTCATCGGCCAGGGCGCCAAACCCGGCGGTGGCGGTATGCTGCTGGGGCTCAAGGTCTCGGAACGGGTCGCGAGGATGCGTACGCTTCCGGCCGGCATCGATCAGCGCTCCGCCTGCCGCCACCCCGACTGGGTGGGCCCGGACGACCTGGCGATCAAGATCGAGGAGTTGCGCGAGATCACGGACAACCGCATCCCGGTCTTCATCAAGATCGGCGCCACCCGCGTGCCGGACGATGTGAAGCTGTGCGTGAAGTCCGGCGCCGACGTGATCGTCCTGGACGGCATGCAGGGTGGCACCGCTGCTACCCAGCAGGTGTTCATCGAGCACGCCGGCATCCCGACGCTGCCGGCCGTGCGGCAGGCGGTGTCGGCGCTGGAGGAGGTCGATCCGGGGCGCGAGGTGCAGCTCGTCGTCTCCGGCGGCATCCGTTCCGGTGCGGACGTGGCCAAGGCGCTGGCCCTGGGCGCGGACGCCGTGTCGATCGGTCAGGCGGTGCTCATGGCGCTGGGCTGCAACAGCCCGAGCTACGTCCGCGACGGTGAACGCGTGGACGCCACCGCCGACTACACGCGCCTGGGCACCGCGCCCGGCCACTGCCACCAGTGCCAGACCGGGCTGTGTCCGGTGGGCGTTACCACGCAGGACCCGGAGCTGGAGCAGCGCCTGGACCCGGAGTGGGGAGCCCGGCGGGTGCGCAATTACCTGGCGACGCTGACCATGGAGCTCGCCACGCTGGCGCGCGCATGCGGCAAGTCGGATGTCCACCACCTGGAGCGCGAGGACCTGGTGGCCCTGACGGTCGAGGCGGCGGCGATGGCCGGCGTCCCGCTGGCCGGCACCAACTGGATCCCCGGATCGGAGGGATAGGGGGCGCGCGACAGCCTGCGGACGGGTGGTCCGGGCGTCAGGCCGCCGGTGCCGGTGCGGGGTGATACGCAAGGTTGATCCGCGCCAGTTCCAGCAGTCCGCGAGCGAGGTCGGGTTCGACCCAACCGCCGCCGGCGCTTCCGGCAGGCGTGTCGGCGATCACGACGGGGTGGTGCAGCCCGTGGGTGGCCGGCGCCAGCGCCGCGCGGCGCGCCTCCGCCGGGGTGGCGCCGGCCCCGGCATCGACCCGGCTCAGCGCGACCAGCGCACCGCCGCGAACCCGCAGCGTCGCGACGAGGAAGCGCCCGTCCTGGAGGCGCCGTGCGCAGGCGACGGCGGCATCTCCGCCGCCGGGGCGGAGCACCGCCTGCGGGACTGCGCCACGCTCCAGAGTTCCGGGATCGGAGGACTCCGTGGCATCAGGGCGAACGCGCTCCAGCCGCGGAAACGGCCCGGGGCTCAGGCGCAGGTGCCAGAGTCCCAGGTCGCGGGGGTCGGCGCGATTGAGGCGGGGACGGTGGTGCCGGATGAGCGAACTCTCCAGCACGCCCGCCTCGTAGGCAGAGCGGGTGAGTATGACGTCAAGCCCCGCGGCTCCTGCGGCGACCGCTCCGCGACCGTGGGCATTGTTAATGAGAGCCGACGCGGCGGCGGAGATCGGCAGCCTTGCCGACGTAGATCACCTCAGCCGCCGCGTCGCGGAACAGATAGCAACCGCTGCTGCGCGGTACGCCGTCGAGATTTACTCCTGGGGCGACGTATCCTGCCCCTCGGATGAATCGGAGCTTTGCGGCGCCTCCGCAGCCGGCGCGGCGGCTGTCGCAGCAGCGGCCCTGGGCTTGGGCCCCGGCTTGCGTCCACGTCGCCGTGTCGGGGTCTTTGCGCCGGCTTTCGCCATCTTGTTGGCCTTGTCGAAGTCGGCCTTGCTGCACCGTTTCAACTGGAGCGTTCGGTCCTGGCCGCGAGCCTTGCGGATCGTGATGTACTTCTTGGACTTGGCGGCGGCTTCCAGGAGCGCGTCGCGGCCTTCGTTGAGGTCCTCTTTCGCGGAGAACTTCAGGAAGCCTACCTGCTTGTCCGGCAGGCGGTCGATGAAGCGGCGGTACTGCGCGATGACCTTCGGCGAGATTCCGGCTGCCTCCTTGGCATCACCGGGGATGATGAGCTTCGGCACGATAACACCTCGTATAGTAGGGAATGCGGGACTCTGCCAAGGAGCCCGGACGAAGTATAGCACCTTTCTATCGTCTTGAAAACCGGCCGCGCCACGCCGGCGGAGCCACTCCGGTCGAGGGTCGCTGCGCTCACTCCACGGTGACGCTCTTGGCCAGGTTGCGCGGACGGTCCACATCATGGCCGCGCTGCAGAGCGGCGTGGTAGGCGATCAGTTGCAACGGAACCGTGGTCACCAGCGGCGACAGGGGCGAGAGCACCTTCGGGACGAAGATGACGTCGTCGGCGACAGCCGCCAGCTCACTATCGCCCTCGGTGGCGATCGCGATCACGTGGCCGCCGCGGACGCGGACCTCTTCGATGTTGGCGATGACCTTGTCGGTCGTGGTGTCCCGCGGCGCGACGAAAACCACCGGCATGCCGCGATCGATGAGCGCCAGCGGCCCATGTTTCATCTCCGCCGCGGGCATGCCCTCCGCATGTATGTAGCTCAGCTCCTTCAGCTTCAGGGCACCCTCGAGCGCCACCGGGAAGTTGACGCCCCTGCCCAGATAGAGCCAGTTCTGACGGTCGATGTGGCGTGACACGAGCTCTCGGATTGCGCCGTCCGACCGCAGGACCGATTCGATGGCCCGAGGGCACGCGCGCAGGCCTTCAAGGATCTCCGTGCAGCGCTCCGTCGACAGATGGCGCTGGCGGCCGAGCAGGACGGAGAACAGGGTCAAGGCCGCTACCTGGGACGTGAACGCCTTGGTGGAGGCAACACCGATCTCGGGTCCGGCGTGCAGATACATGCCGGCCTGGGTCTCGCGCGCGAGCGTCGAGCCAACGACGTTGATCACCCCCAGCACGGTCGCGCCCTTGGCGCGCATCTCGCCCATGGCGGCGATGGTGTCGGCGGTTTCCCCGGACTGGCTGATGAAGAGCGCGATCGTGCCGTCTTCGACGATCGCGTTGCGGTAGCGCAACTCGCTGGAGTACTCGACGTCGGTCGGCACGCGCGCGATCTCCTCGATCAGGTATTTCCCGACCAGACCGGCGTGCCAGGCGGTGCCGCAGCCGGCAATTACGATGCGCCGCAGGTGGGAAGGAGAGCAATCGACGCTTCCCAGGCCTCCGAGATTCACGCCGGTCCCGTTTGGGTCGATGCGTCCGCGCAGCGTGTTGCGCAGCGCCTCCGGCTGCTCGTGAATCTCCTTGAGCATGAAGTGCGGATAGCCGCCCCGCTCGATGTGCTCGAGAGACAGTTCCAGGCGCTCGATCTTCTTGCGCAGGGGCACGGCATCGATCGTGCTGGCATCGAGGGTGTGGCCGTCGACGGTCACGACTTCGTTGTCATGCACGTAGACCACGCGGCTGGTGTGCTCGACGACCGCCGCGCCGTCGGAGGCGATGAGGTGCTCGCCTTCGCCGATGCCGATCAGCAGCGGACTCCCGCGGCGAGCGGCGATCAGCAATTGGGGAAACTCGACACAGGAGACCGCGATGCCGAAGGTGCCCTGGACTTCGCGCAAAGCCCCGCAGACGGCGGTCAACAGATCTCCGGGCCCGGAGCCGTCTCCGTCTTCGTAGAGGAAGCCGATGAGCTGCACCAGCGCTTCGGTATCGGTGTCGCTGGCGAACGCGATGCCCTGCCCGGTCAGGTATTGGCGGATCGAGCCGTGGTTCTCGATGATGCCGTTGTGCACCAGCGCGATCCGGCCGGAAGCGTCCACGTGCGGATGCGCGTTGCGCTCGCTGGGCGCTCCGTGGGTTGCCCAGCGGGTGTGGGCGATGCCGCAGGTGGCGGGGATGCGGTCATGCGCGGCCGAGGTGACCAGGCTCCGGAGCTCACGGACCGGTCCGACGGCCCGTGAAACGCTCATCTCGCCCGGCGAGACGAGCGCGACGCCGGCCGAGTCGTAGCCGCGATACTCCAGCCGAGCCAAGCCGGTGAGCAGTGGATGGAGGGCACGCTTCGGCCCGGTGTATCCGACGATCCCGCACATCGCAGCCGGCTCAGATCGACGCGATCAGCCCACCGTCGACGAGCATGGTGGCGCCCGTCACCCACTCCGCCTCGTCGGAGGCCAGGAA
>JAPOQV010000349.1 GCA_026710565.1 Spirochaetaceae bacterium
GGGTCCCCACGAACCGGCGCGCCGAAGACGCCCCCCTGCGTGTAGGAGCCCTGGCTCGTGAGCAGCTCCGGGCACGGGGCGGCCCCGCCGGCCGCTCCCGAGCACTCAAGGGCGACGTCGGCGCCGTAGCCGCCGGTCAGGTCGGCGACCACCGCGGCCGCGTCCTCCCGCTCCACGTCGAGGACGGCGTCGGCGCCCAGGCTGCGAGCGCAGTCGAGCCGTACGTCATCCGCGCCGGTGCCGAGCACCAGCACGCGCGCGCCGCGCACCTTGGCCAGCAGCAGCGCCATCAGTCCGATCGGGCCCGGGCCGGTGACCACGACCATCTCGCCCGCCTTGATCTCGGTGAGCTCCACCACCGCCTGGTAGACGCAGGCCAGCGGCTCGCTCAGCGCGGCCACCGTGGAGTCAAGGCTGTCCGGTACCCGGAAGAGGATCCCCTGCCGCGCCGTGCAGTACCGGGCGAAGCCGCCGTCGATCCCGCTGCCCAGCCCCGCGCGGTCGATGCAGAAGAACGGCGCGCCGGAGCGGCAGTAGCGGCAGGTCCCGCACAGCCGGCCCGCGGTCGGGTTGATGGTGACGCGGTCGCCGACGGCGAAACCGGTGACGCCGGCCCCCGTCTCGACGATCTCGCCACAGACCTCGTGGCCCATGACCACCGGCGGATGGATGACGTACTCGCTCTTCAGGATGTGGATGTCGGTGCCGCAGATGCCGGCGTTGTGGACCTGGATGACCACCTGGTCCGGCCCGGCTTTCGGCTCCGGGACGTCCAGCAGCTCGACGTTTCCCGGCTCCGGGCGCGTCTTGACGACGGCTTTCATGCCGCCTCTGGCAGCTCCTTCAGCACCTCGCGCATGGCGGCGAGCGCGCGGTCCAGGTCCTCGTCGGTGTGGGCCGTCGACAGGTAGATCTTCTCGTACGGGCTGACGAAGAAGCCTCGCCTGATCATGCCGACGCCGAAGCGGAACGCCCGCTCCTTGTCGGCGTAGAGCATGCTCTCGTAGTTGACGATTTCGTCCGCCTCCGTGAACAGCACCTGCAGCACCGGCCCGTCGCCGCCGACCAGCAGCGGGATCGAGAACTCGCGCCCCATCGAAACGACCTCGGCGCGGATGCGGGCGGCCATCGCGTCGAGCCGCTCGTAGGTGCCGGGCTCGGCCAGCACGTTCAGCGTGGCCAGGCCGGCCGCGGCCGAGAGCGGGTTGCCGTTGAAGGTCCCGGACACGAAGGTGCGCTGCGGGTCGTCGAGCGCCCGCCACGGATTGACGGTCTCCAGCACGTCGGCGCGGCCGCAGACCGCGGCGTTGGGGTGGCCGCCTGAGATCGTCTTGCCGTAGGCGGCCAGGTCCGGCACCACGCCGTAGCGCTCCTGCGCACCGCCCCAGGCGATGCGGAAGCCGGTCACCACCTCGTCGAAGATGAGGATGATGCCGTGCCTGGCGGTGAGCTCGCGCAGGGTCTCAAGGAACGGCGACTTCGGGCGGATGCAGCGCTGCAGCGGCTCCACGCAGACCGCGGCCAGCTCGCCGGCGTGCCGCTCGATCAGCTCGCGCGCCATCTCAGGGTCGTTGAACGGCGACAGCAGCAGGTCGTCGGGCATCGCCTTCGGCAGGCCGGCGGCGTCCGGCGTGGCGCGCGGATACGCGCTGGGCGCAAGCGGCTTGGCGCCGTGCAGGGCGAAGTCGCTGACGCCGTGCCAGCCGCCCTCGAAGCGCAGCACACGCCTGCGGCCGGTGAAGGCGCGCGCCATGCGCACGGCGAAGGTCACGGCGTCGGAGCCGGTGGCCACGAAGCGGATCTTCTCCGCGCACGGCGAGGCATCGACGATGCGCTCGCCCAGCTCGATGACCTTCCGGTTGACGCCGAAGTAGGTGGTGCCGCGCTGCACTTGCTCGGTCACCGCGGCCATCACCGCCGGGTGGCAGTGGCCGAGGATCATCGGCCCGCTGCCGTTCAGGAAGTCGACGTACTCGCGCCCGTCGGCGTCGTAGAGCTTGCTGCCCTGGGCGCGCACGAACACCATGGATGCGTCGTCCGGCAGGTGAAACTCGCCCATCGTGCCGCCGACGAAGATGCGCCCGGCACGCTTCAGCAGATCCGCTTGAGACATGATGAGGACGGTATCACGGCCCGCGGGCCGGGGCGACATTCAGCGCGAGCCCTTCTCCCGCGCCTTCTCCTCGGCCCATAGCCGCTTGGCCTCCTCCACCGTGACCTGCGTGCCGTCGAACACGAACGGCTTGCGGCGCCGCATCTTGGCGACCACGCCGTCCATGACCTCGCGTGCCGGGAACGAGCCGCTGCGCTCGGCCAGCAGCATGCACACCACGACGTTGAACAGCAGGTCGCCGAGCTCCTCCTTGATGTTCTGCCGATCGCCGTTCGCGACGGCGGACAGGAGCTCGTCCGCTTCGCTCCGGATGTACTCGACGTACTCTTCCACGGTCCGCACCGTCGTCCAGGGGCAGCGGGCGATCACCTTGCGCGCCGCGTCCGCCACGGTCTCGAAGCTGTCGGTCACGATCGGCCGGCCGGCGAGCGCTTCGTGACGGTGATCGGCACTCCCTCGACGTGATAGCGGCGCTCGGCGGCGCTGTCGATGATCAGGTCGGTGACCAGCACGGTATCCGGGCCGGCCGGGATCAGGTCCTGCATGCCGGCATGACGATGGCCTTCATCGGCCCGGTAGTGGAACACTTCGTCGGTCCAGAGCGAGCCGGCGCCGTCCGGGCTGAACACGACGCTGCCGTCGGGGCGGGTCCGGAGCATGGCCAGGACGCCTGCGGCCGTCCGCTGCAGGCGTGGGTAGATGCCCGTGATCAGGCGGTCGCCGACGTGGATGCGCTGCGGCTCGGTCCAGGTGCGGCCCGCGTCCGCGGACCAGGTCATCAGCACCGGCTGGTCCAGGAACTCCCGGCCGTGCGGATCTTGGGTGCCATGGATGCCCGTACGCACCACCGCGATCAGCGCGCCGTCCGGCAGCACCAGCAGGTCGCTCTCGTTCTGCCCCTCGCTGGTCAGGTCGGGGCGATAGCTGACCGTCGACCGGTACCGCCAGCTCCGCCCGCCGTCGGTCGACTCGACCAGGATGACCCGCGTCTTGATCCACTCCGGATCCAGCTCGAAGGCTACCGGCGAGTCCTCGCGGATCAGGTCGCCGTCCAGGTATCCGTACATGGTCAGCAGCAGCCGGCCGTCGTCGAGCTCCGTCAAGCCGCGCACGGGCAGGAACTGCCGCCCCAGCGGGACGTGCACGGGCGCTTCGAACTCCTCTACCGTGGCCCAGTCGTCGGTGGAGCGGCCCAGCGCGATCCGCCCCCGACCGGACAGTGGGCCGTCGATGCGGCAGGGGCCGCCGCCCGAATCGGGGCCGAGCACCGCCAGCACCGTGCCGTCGCGGAGCTGGCACTTCGCCTCGCCGAGCTGCGGGCATGCCTGCCACGTCCTTCCCCGGTCGGTAGAACGCTTGTCGTTGAGCACCCAGGTGCCGTCGCGGGTGGCCAGCATGTTCGCCGCGTTGGTCGCGATCGCCCCCAGGTCGATGCGGTCGCCGGGCGTGATCTCCAGCGCCGGGATGACCGGACCTTCGCCGCCGGCCGCCGTGACCGCGGCGCGGCGCTCCGCCGGCTCCAATTCGTCGCCGCGCGACGCCTCGCCTTCATCGCACGCCACGCGGAAGCCGGTGCTCAGCAGGCGCATCAGGTTGGGCCCCTGGTTGAAGTTGCCCCACGCGTCGGCGCCGGTGAGGACCTGCGGCGAGTTGAACGCCGACCCCATGGCCATGAACCAGTCGCGGTCGGCGCAGTACTCCCAGACGTTGCCGTGCAAGTCACGGAAACCCCACGGGCTGGCGGGATAGGAGCCGGCCGGCAGCGGATGGCCGATGCGCGACTGCGCGAAGTTCATGCGGCGTACGTCCGGGTGGGGTCCCCACCAGAAGAGGGTGTCGGTGCCGGCGCGGTTGGCGTACTCGTATTCGTTGATGGTGGGCGCGCGGTAGGTCCGGCCCTCGCGCTCCGACAGCCAGGCGCAGAAGGCGGCGATGTCGCCGTCGTCCACGCCGGTGACCGGCAGGTCGTCGCCGGCGAACGCGGCCAGGTCCCAGGTGTCCCCCTCGTGCAGGCGGCGATGGATGTCCATCACCACGCCACCCGGCCGCCGGTGCCCGGTCTCGGCGGCGAAGCGTCGATAGACGGCGTTGGTGACCGGCAGCTCCGCCAGGTAGTACGGCCGGGCGAGGTCGGACGGCTCCGGGACACGCGGCCGGTTGAGCGCGAACGCGGCGTCCGGCTTGCCGTCCCGCGCCTGCTGCTCGCCGCGGCGGCGCATGCTGGGCACCCAGGCGTCGAACGGGTGCGGCTCGACCCGCAGCAGCCGCAGCCCCACCGAGTTGACGAAGCCGGCCGCGGGCGCAGGATCGCTCACGCCCGCCCCCGGCCCGAACCGGCACCCACCGAGCCGGGCGACTCCAGCCCGATGCCGTGCACGTCGATCGGCTGGAAGCCCAGCGCGAACGCCGGCGACTCGGGCCGCAACCGAAAGTCGCCGTTCGCGTAGTCCACGAACAGCGGATCGGCGAACACGGAGTGGCGGTCGAAGCCCAGCTCCCGCCACGCGTCGAACGATCCGTCCGGCACGCCGTTCACGACGGGCGTCTGTCCCGCGGCCGGCCAGTACAGGTTGTGGTCGCACTCGGCGAATGCGCTGCGGGTCTGCTCGGTGGTGTTCAGCAGGGCGGCATCCCCGGTCGTGTAGAAGATGACGTTGCGCACGAAGCGGTTCCCGGAAGCCCCCTCGCCCTTGGTCCAGCCGCCGCCGATCTGCAGGTCGGCCTGGCTTGCCAGCGCGTCCACGAAGACGTTGTTCTCGATCAGGATATCGGTGGGGTTGCCGACCGGCAGCGATACGCCACCGAGCACGGTGCCGGCGACGATGTTCCCGGAGACGAGGATGCTCATGCCGGTGTTGTCCGAGTAGATGCCCCAGTTGAAGTACGGCGTCCAGATCCTGCCGCCGGCCCTGGTGCCGCGCACGTAGTCGCGCTCCATCGGCGTGCCGTAGGCGGCGCAGCCGATCACGTCGCGGATCAGGTTGTTGCGGATCACCAGTCCCTTGCCCAGGTCCGGGTCGTCGGGGAGGACGAACCACGACTCGGACATGACCGCCGCGGTGTCCGCGCACTCCAGCCCCAGGCGCTCCATGCGGTTGTACTCGACGGTGATCCGCCCGAAGCCGTCCTTCATCATCACCGCCTTGTCGGAGGTGTCGTGGATGAGGTTGTGGCAGATCACGTTGTCGACGCTGTTCATGGCGAAGACCTGGATCGCGCCGCAGCGTTTCTTGATGGCGCCGTTGTGGTGGATGTGGTTGTTGCGGATCACGTTGCCGGTGAAGCACGGGTATTCGCGGGTGCGTTCGGCCACGACCTCGCGGTCCATCCAGGTGACGGTGTTCTGCTTCGAGTTGCTGGCGACCGACACGCCGCACGCGCCCGGGTAGGCGAACTCGTTGGAGGCGATGATGTTGTGCGCGTTCCGGCCCTCCAGGTGGACGCCGTCGGCGCCGACGGCGCGGAAGGTGTTGCGCTCGATCCGGCAGCGCTCTGCGTGCTCCAGGTGGACGGTGCCGCCGCGCAGTCCGGGCGAGTGGAAGGTCTCCGCGTGCTGATGGTCGGGAAACGGCGAGCGGGTGTGCGCGAAGGTGAAGCCGCTGATCGTGATGTCGTGCACGGGATCCGCGGCGGTGCCGCGCAGATCGAAGATGCGGTCGGTGACCGGAGCGACGACCGTGCCTTCCTCGATCGTGCCTCCCTCCAGCGAGCCGGGCGGCCAGAAGTAGACGGTGCCGGCGTCGCGATCCAGGCACCATTGCCCGGGACCGCGCAGCTCCTCCAGCAGGTTCTCGACGATGAACCGGTTTCCCACCGTGAGCTCGTGCTTTCCGTGGTGGGCGAAGCGGGCCAGCGTGATGGCACCGCACTCGTCCGCCGACTCGATCGGGATGATGTCGTTCAGCCAGCACAGCCACGGATGGATGAAGCCCTCGGCCTGCCGCGGCCTGGCCCACCGCCGCGCCGGCCGCTCCGGCCCGCAGCGGAACGTGCGAGGGTACTGCTCGCCTTCGCCCTTCGGCAGCACCTCGTCGATGAACGCCCAGCCGCCGTAGCGCGGATCGGCGGGATCGCGCGCTGGCCAGCGAGCCCTGACCCTGGCGCCGGTCGTCGTGGAAGAGCTGCCGGAACATCGTTCCGGGCGGCACCGCACACTGCAGGATCGCGCCACGGTACGGCTGCCAGCCGATGAGCGCGCGGCCGCCGCTCAACATGGGCCGCTCGCCCGGGAAGGCGCGATAGGTGACCGGATGCTCACGCGTGCCGGAATCTCCGGCGGCAAGCTTCAGCGGCTCGCTGAACCGATAGGTGCCGCCCAGCACCAGCACGTCGACCGGTCCTTCGATCCCTTCCCGTGCCCTGAGCGTCCTGATCTCGTCGCGCGCGCGGGTCAGAGTCGCGAACGGCCCGGCGGCACCCGGCCCCCCGTGACCGGACTGCGCGGGAAGAGTGCCGGACCAGCGGTCGTCGCCGCGGTTCGAGACATAGATGCACCGTCCCGAGCGCGTGGTTCCCATCACTGCGGCAGCAACTCATCATCGCATTGCTCGGCCTCGGTACGGCGCCGGTACACGTATCGGTTCGCGACCAGGAAGTTGGTGAAACCGCCCAGCCCGACGCCCACTATCAGCGCCGGCAGGTGATTGCGAGAGTAGAAGCCGACGAAGCTGGTCAGCACCGTATAGCTGCCGACGTTCACGGCGAGCCCGATCATGCTGCTCGCCACGAACTTCGTCCACTGCCGCACGTGCGGCTGCCGCAGGCGCTCCTCGAAGGTCAGCCCGCGATTGAGAACCCAGTTCCAGGTGACCGCGGGCCAGAACGACAGGAACCGCGCCACCCGATGCTCGACGCCGATCGCCTGCAGGCCGAGGTAGACGGAGACGTCGATGACGAAGCCGCTGGCGCCTACCAGAGCGAAGCCCGCCAGCCGCGCAGCGGCGCCGTACCGGTGCAGGTAGAGACGGTACAGATGGCGCAGGTAGTTGACCTGCTGCCGCCAGTCCATCTTGCTGGAGCCCAGATCCCGGTCGACGAAGTCGATCGGCACCTCCGCGACCCGCAGCCGCCCGCGCACCACCAGCTCCAGCCCGATCTTGTAGCCGATTGGCTGCAGCCGCCGCAGGTCGGGCAACGCCCGGCGGTCGGTCGCGAAGAACCCGGACATGGGATCGCTGCACCGCACCAGCGGCAGCGCCAGCGCGGTCGCCACGCGCGAGTTCAGCCGGCGCCCCCAGCCCCAGGTGCGATCGACGTGGCCTCCCGGCACGTAGCGACTGCCGATCACCATGTCGCAGTCGCCGTCGAGGGCCATGAGCAGCGCCCCGATCCGTTCGGGCGGATGCGACAGATCGGCATCCATGACCACCACCCGGTCGTGCCGGGCAAGCCGCATTCCGTGTAACACAGCCAGGGAGAGGTCACGCGGCGCGTTGCGCCGCACCTCCATGCGCACCGGCAGGCGCCGTCCGAGCTCGGCGACGATCTCCTCGCTGCCATCGTGCGAGTCGTCGTCGACCAGGAGCAGCTCCCACCGAACGCCGGTCCGCGAAAGCGCGCTGCGGATGCGCTCGACCAGGGTGGGAATGTTGGCCGCCTCGCGCAGCGTCGGCACGACGATGGACACGGGCGCCTTGCTCTTTGCGATCTGCTCGACCTCAGGCGTTGTGGAAATTCACTCGTATGGCTATGCGCAGCATGAAGAGCATCAAATGATGACTACGCCGTGGGTTGTCGCGCAACCGCCCCCGGCGCGGGACTGATCAACCCGCGGGCCGCGTCCCTGTCTTCCCGGTGGCGCGGTTGCGCCCGGCCGGAGTTCGTCCGCCAGTCGGGCGTGCGCGGTGCTACCAGCTCACCGTCGACTGGACCGAGAGCGCATGCTCGGGCTCGGCGTTGGCGGGCTCGCGGCGGGCGGCCACCAGCTCGATCCGCAGGTCGGTGGCCGACCGGTCGCCGGCGTGGAAGGCGTAGCCCAGCCGGTACTCGCGGTCGCGCTCCGAGAGGCCGATGCCGGCCCATGGCGTTCCCACGCCTCCCATCAGGTCCAGTCCGTAGCCGAACCGGGCGTCGACGCGTCCGGTTCCGTTCGCGTCCATCGGATCTCTGTTCAGCCCGGCCGGAGTCCCGCGGCTCCGCAGGGCTGCCGCCCCGCCTTCCGTGCTCGCGCCGATCGACGGGCTCACCGTCAGCGCCGGTCCCAGCTCCGATCCCGGATTCGGGTCCCACGCCAGCCAGCCGCTCGCGCCCCACTCCGCCACCTCAGCGGTCTCGTGCAGCACCAGCGCCCGCCCCTTCAGCCCGAGCGACAGGCCCAGCCCCGGATACCTGTAGCTCAATCCGCCGCCGACGTCCATCCCGAAGCCGGTCTCCGCGTCGCCTCCGTCGCGTCTCACCCCAACCTCGACCGACGGCGTCAGCCGCGCGCCGCCACCCAGGTCCGCCTCGAGGGCCGCTTCCACCTCCAGCCGGATCCGGTCCACGTCGGCCGTCGTGGCCGCCATCCCCGGCGCTGCCTCGGACATCGCCCGCAGCAGCATCCCGTCCGCGTTCACGTCCAGCGAGAACCCGCCGGTCGCCGACGCCGGCACCACCGTGCCGCGCACGCCCGCCGCTCCCGCCAGCAGGTTGATGCGGGTCTCCAGCGGCTCCCCAGCGGTGGGGGTCAGTTCCAGCCCGCCGAGGCCGTAGCCGCCGGCCAGCCACAGCGACAGCCGCTCCGGCACCACCTCGAACCCGACGTAGGGATACGCTCCGGTCACGGAGCTGCTCACCTCACCGCCGCTGGTCATCGGCTGCGCGTAGTCGCCCCAGCCGGAGCTGTGAGACAGCGCCAGGCCGGCAATCCAGCGCCCGGTCGTGTAGTCCACGCCCAGTGTCCCGGTGGCCACTTCGCCGTCGACCGACAGATCGTCGTCCCGGCCGGCAAAGTGCCCGTAGGCGCCCTGCCCCCAGACGGTCAGCGCGGCGCCGTCGTCCTCGTTGGCCGCCGCCATCTGGAATTCGCTTCCGGCCAGCAGCTCGTGCGCGCTCATGTTCCGCGCCTGCGAATCTCTGTTGCCGGTGTCGATCCACGCAGCCAGCGCCGCGATCTCCTGCTCGTCGGCTACGGGCTCCGCGCCCGCGGCCGTCATCTCGCGGCCCGCGACCGCCGCTCGGGTCGCCGTACTCCCTGCGCTGCGCAACCTCTGGTCGACCGCGTTGAGCATGTGCTCCCACGCCGTGCGCCCGAAGCGGCCCAGCCATGCGCGCGGCATCGGGTCGCTGTTGACGATCGTGCCGGTCGCCTCCGCGTCCGCCAGCTCCGCGCCGGCGGCGTTGCTCAGGTGCAGCGTCACTGTCTCTTCGCCCTCGTCGTGCGCGTCGTCGAGCACGGTCACCTCAATGGTCCGAGAGGTCTCTCCCGTGGCGAAGGTGAGTGTCCCGGAGGATGCCACGTAGTCTTCTCCCGCCGTGGCCGTCCCGTCGGAGGTGGCCCAGTCCACGGTGACCAGCTCGCTCACGGCGGCGCTGAGGGTCACCTCGAAAGAGATGACCTCGTCCATGCCTTCGGTCGCACGGGCGTCCTGCACCGCGATGGTCAGCGATTCATCGGCGGCCTGTGAGTCCTGTTCCGCGGTCTCTTCGCCGTCCGGGCAGGGTGTCGCCTCCAGCGTCTCGCTGTCGGCGATGCGCACGCACACCGAGTCGGCATCTCCTACCCGGTAGCCCTCACCCGGCTGCAGCGTGACCGTCAGCGGTCCGTGATCGGCGACGTGATCCCACAGATGCACCCTGTGTTCCCGGTATCCGCCGAGGCCGTGATCCACCGTGAACACTCCCGGCACGATACCGAACCGCGAGCTGGCCGGCAGCACGCTTCCGCTGGTCCGCCAGCCGTATTTTACACCGACCGAGATCCCGGCGTCGTACGCGTGCCACTGGTAGGAGTTGCGCAGCTCGGAGACCACGACGTGGATCAGCGCATGCTGGCCTTCGACGGCGGGCTCGCTGTCGGGGACCGCCAGTGTCACCACCGGCTCGCTGCTATCCTGGTGCGTGCCGGTGCGGCCGTATCCGGGCGCCGACCACGGGGAGTACGTGCGAGCCCCGCCGTGCTCGGCGTCGTGCTGGATAGACCGCACCCGCGCCTCGTACTCCGTGTCCTGCTCCAGGAACAGGACCGGGACGTGCGCTTCAGTGCCGGCCGACAGGTTCGGCTCCCAGATTTCCGCACCGCGTACCCGGTACTGCACTTCGTAGCCGCTCGGTGACGCGTCCTCGGGAGGCTGCCAGCTCACGATGAGGTTCCCCGCGCTGTCAGGAACCGCGGCCACGACCGGTGCGGCCATCTCGACGATGGACTGCACCCGGACCAGGAGCTGCGCCGCGATGGTGTCCACGCCGGCCGAGAACACCGCGTTCACGGGGTTGCTCAGGGTGACGCTGAAGGTGCGGTCGGGATCGCCGATCTCATCCTCGCCGATGAGCACGCTGACGTCCGCGGTCGTCTCCCCGGCCGGAATGGTGATAGTGCCGGACGCCACGTCGTCGTCGCCCGGGACGGCGTGGCTGTCGCTGATGGTCCAGTCCACGGTGACCTCGACATCGCTGGGGTCCGTCAGGGTCACCGTGAAGCCGACGCTGCCCGGCTCAGCTCCGCCGTCGACATCGGTGATGTTCACGATCGGATCGAAGCCGTCGTTGTCGTCGATGACGAAAACCACAAGCTGGTTTCCATGGCGTATCCCGGCCGGTAGCGTCCCGAAGCCGAGCCGAACGCTCTCTCCGCCGTCGACTTCGCTGTCGTCGACAGCGGCCACCGTGACGGTGCGCCGCGTCTCGCCGGGCGCGAACACCACGCTGGTCGGCGCCACGGTGTAGTCGGCGGGAGTCGCGCCCCCGCCCGGCGTCGCCGTGATCGGGATGATCACCTCGCCGGCCGGGTCATTGGTCAACAGCACGGTGACGGCCACCGCCGGGCCACCCTCGGCGATCACGTAGGCGCGTGCGCCGAGCAGGACGGTCACCGCACCGTCCCCCTTGTGGCCGGCGTGCTCGGGTACGCCCGAGTATCTCCGGTCGACC
>JAPOQV010000350.1 GCA_026710565.1 Spirochaetaceae bacterium
ATCCTGCGCTGCGCGGTGATCGCGCGTCTGATGGACTTCTCGTACCGTGATTTGGAATTCGCGCTGCGCGATTCCCGCTCCATGCAGCGCTTTGCACGGGTCGATCCGTGGCGTGTGCCGAAGAAGCCTGAATGAGACGTGGCGTTCACCTCCGCCCGTAGGAGACGCTCAGTCTCTCGGGATTCCGCATGCCGCTTGACCGCAGCCCGCACACGGCGCTCGCGCTCCAGATCGCCTTGCATCCGTGCGCGTTCGTCGCCTACAAGCGTTGGCACCCACCCCGCGAGATCCTTGCACTCCGTCATCACGCTTGACACCCCACCGAATATCCGGCTCCATCATCCACAATATGCCGCAAACAGAATTCAGAAATGCCGTGCGTACTGCGCTCAACAAGCACGACAACCATAGGGCGATCATTAAGGCGCTGTCCCATACCGAGATCACCTACCAACCAAACGGTGTATGGGTTGACCCCGCTGCACCAGGATTCACCCGAACGACAACTCGCATCACCGACGAGGAACTGGTCCGCGCGTACTTGCTATTGCGCCTTACCGCCACCTATGGCTACAAAGCGTCTCCCGAAATACTTGAAGTTGAGCGAGTATACAAACCTGTCGGCCGCCCAACCGGCAAGGGTGGGCGGCCGATATCCTCGTCCGGCACCCCAAAGACAATACATGCTTCTTGTTTGTCGAATGCAAGGCACCGGAGGCTTTCGATCACGATCTCGGCTATATTGATGGACAGCTATTTCGCTTGAGTCTACAAGAGCAGCCGCGACCACGCTACCTACTGTACTATACAGTTGACCTCCGCGATGGCGAGCTCCGCGAACGTGCCATCTTGATCGACACCCTTGCGTTTCCCGATTTTGACTCTTGGGACTCTTCTGGTCAGCCAATCATCGACGTAATTCCCGCGACCTACGGTCGTCCCAAGAGAAAGCGGTACGGCAACGTCAGTTCAGAGACGACTCATTGCCGTCCGTTAGACAAAACTTCTACGCCTGCTGTATTCAGCCGCCTTCGAGAAGAACTGCATGATGTGATATGGGGTGGCGGTGGCACCAACAACAACGAGACATTCACGTACATCGTCAAGCTAATACTATGCAAAATATATGACGAACAAGAAACCCCTCCTGGGAACCATTATCAGTTTCAGCGCCTTGGCGACGAAGTAACGCCGGAGGCGCCTTCCGCTCTAACAGGTCGGATGAATGCCTTGTACTCCCATGCAGAGGCCACATATTTGGCCCTCCCTCGCCCCAGCGAAGCTCCTGCATTCGATCCCACGCGGCTTTCTTCAGAGAAGCTAGCCTATGTGGTCGGACGCCTCGAAGCTCTATCCGTAACCGACAACGTCCATACAGGAGACTTGTTAGGGGAGTTCTTTGAACAGATCGTGTCGCAGGAGTTCACACAGACAAAGGGACAGTTTTTCACACCGATGAAGATCGTCAGGTTTATGCTGCTTCTCTGCGATGCCGTCGGTGTCGCAGACTACACGATGCGAAACGTAAGCGACTACCATGGTCGCCCCAGACTGCCATATGTAATCGATCCAGCATGCGGTTCGGGATCGTTCCTGATCGAGTACATGAAGATGGTCACCAGCACGCTCGGTACCGAGGCGATTCGGCAGACATTGCCGGGGAGGCTTCGGGATGCCCATAGCACATGGTTCGCAAACAGGGGAAATGCTTGGGCGCGTGAGCATGTCTTCGGGATCGAAAACAACCACGATCTTGGTCTGGCTTCAAAGGTCAATATGGTCCTTCACGGTGACGGTAGCATGAATACGTGGATCTCTAGTGGTGTTATGAGTTTCGATGCGTACTGGCTAGAGGGTCGCAACAATGTCCTTGGCACCGCACATAGAAGCGTGGCCCCCTACGAGGCCGATACTAACGAGCAGTTCGATTTAGTGTTATCGAATCCTCCTTTCTCACTGAAAATGTCTCCGGATGAGATGCGGGAGATAAAGCGCGCCTTTGCTTCGTTGGCCAGCACCGATAGTGAGCGCATCTTTATAGAACGGTGGTATCAACTCCTTAGGGATGGCGGTCTGTTCTGTTGTGTTCTCCCTGAGACGATCTTGGACACGTCATCAAATGCGGGCACAAGACTATTTCTCTATCAGTTTTTTCGTATCCGTGCCGTAGTGTCTCTTCCGTACGATGCATTCCGCCCGTTTACGAGTACCAAGACCTGCATTGTTTTGGCGGAAAAGCGGTCCGCAGAAGACGCTAAGAGATGGGACAAGGCATGGTCGGAGCATTCTCGCACGAGGCCGGGTGCGCGTAGGAGTGAATTGTTCCTCGGAGTAGTCGAAGAGCTTGGCTGGGCGTGCAATCCCATCTTCATGGCCGAGCCAGAGAATATTGGGTACAAGCGCCGAAAGGGACTTCCAGATATAGAGAAGCCCAACGATCTATTCAGGGAGGATGTCCACGACGGCGGCAAGAGCCGAATGGACACAGTAATCGGAAGATTCCGGGCGCCCGACTGTGGTCCGTCGGCGCAACTTGGGTTCTGGACTGATCTGCGAAGGATCGCCGCTCGTGAGACCTTGCGTCTTGATCCGAAGTACCGATGGCTTTGGGACTACGGCGAGGGACTGGCGCATGGCAATCGGGAGCGGGCTCTGCCGTTGCGCGGAATTCTTGAGGTCGTTAAATTGCGTCAAGTACCGAAGGGCGAGTTGGGGAGAGAACGAATATTGATTGACTTGGATTGCGTTGAAAGTCGTCAGGCTGTTCTTCGCGAGGGTGTTCCATGGGTAGATACCATAGGATCGCAAAAGGTGGAGTTCGACGGGTGTGAAATGGCGTTCTCCAAGCTGGAACCCTATCTCGGAAAGGTGCTAATGAATCCGTGCAAAGATGCCGTAGGCTCTACAGAGTGGGTCGGATTGAAGAGAACGGCAGACATTTCGTTAGTATTCGTGACGTATCTCCTGATGCTTCCCGAACTGTGCGAAGCGTACAGACGTTTACAGTCAGGAAAGCGGCATGCGAGACTTGATCCGGACGAATTTCTGGATCTCCTGGTGGAGATTCCGAGCATAGTTGATATTGAGTACATCGAGCGCGAGGTCAACGATGGGCGCGCGACGATTTTGGCGTTGCAAAAGGAATTGGAGGAGCGCCGGGCGATTATAGACAGACTGTTCCGACCGACGTAATCTAGCTGCCGAACATCCGAGGTTGTCGTACTTGAGGCCACACAGGTCCATGTAGGAGAGTCGCTTCTCGGTGACGGCCCCAAACCGCGTTGAAAGACAGCCCTTGTCGTTGCACCTCCTCTCGTTGAAGCGGCAAGCCTGCTCGTCGAGATACCGGAACAGATGAAGCGGCTCCACGGACACCTAGGTAGCATCTGGGCACCCCCTCCGTGGCCCCGAATGATACGTCGACAGGGTATGGTTAGTCACGTAGCCTATTACACTGCTTCAATTCCACCGGAACGTCCCCGACACCGGCCGCGCTGTGGTGCCGGCCACGTGGCCAAGGTTCATCTGGCGTGAGTTGCTGCAGAACATCTCCACGTACTGTTTCGGGAGCCTCGACTCTCGCAGTACATGCGCATCGAGCGCGAGGTGACTGATCACCTCCTGAGATACGAGCAAAGCAGCTTCGCCCTGGCTCTCGAGGCGATGACGTTGAAACGGTTCAGGCTCATGAGGAACTCGTCTTCCTCGGCGATTTGGGCCGGGTCCCCAAGCGTGTAGGACGCGATGATTACGTCGCGCTGCTGCCCCTGGAATCGCTCAACCGTGTCCGCTGCGTCCCTGATCCAATCCGCCATCTGCCCGGTTGCGTTGAACACCTGTTGCAACCGCGTCACGATTAGACCCTGCTGGGCCCGGTGTGGCGTGACTACTCCGACAGCCTCTCGCCAGAAGTCGATCGTGACGTAGGGCGCGGTGCTCGGCGGGAGTGCCGCGCCGGTGACCGCGTCGTTGTCGTTTTCGGCCGAGATGCCATACGCCCTGGGAGCAGGAAGAACAGGGGGCTGCGGGGGGAGGGGCGCGGCTGCCTGTGGATTTGTGGATAGGTCGAGCCAGCGATCGGCTCGGGAGGGTGCCGGCGGGCAGGTCCATTGCCGCAGCCCAGGGAGCGCCGTCACCGGGGGAATCCGGCCTCAGAGCACCCGAAACGTACGCGGTGCGGAAGATCGCACTAGGATCGCCGTCACGGCGCTTTCTGCGGCGGCGGGGTGGTGTCCGGACACCCCGCCGCGGCAGCGCTCAGGCCGCTGCCGCCCCGCGGTGAGCGGCCTAGTAGTCGACCGGCGACCGGTAGCCCAAGGCTGAATGGCGCCGGCGCCGATTGTAGAAGCCTTCGAGGAACTCGAAGATCGCCAGGCGCGCCTGACCTTGCACCGCGCCCCGAAGGCGATCGACGTGTACTGCGAGCCCTGGTCGCTGTGATGAATCACCCCGTGCGCACGGCGCTGCCAGAGGGCCATGTTCAGCGCTTCCAGGACCAATTCGGTGCGCAAGTGGGGGGCCATCGCCCAGCCCACCACACGGCGGCTGAAGGCGTCCAGCACCACCGCCACGTACAGAAACCCCGTCCAAGTCCACCAGCGTCACGCTGCTGGCTGCCTGCGGCGCCAGTTCGTCCAGATAGCTCCAGTTGTCGCGCGCCCCGTCGGCCAGCTTGGCCACCTCCAGGTCGGGGCGTTGGCACAACGCCGCATCCACCTCCGCGCTCAGCATCTGCTTCAACGTCGCCTTGTTCGCCTCCGGCATCCGCCCGATGCGCAGCGTGCCCAGCCGCTCGCCGTCGCCGTCGTAGTAGGACACCGTACCGCACCCGACCTCCCGGAACCCGGCCGGCCCCTTGGTCGCTCGGCCCGCCGCCTGCGCTGCCGCTCGCTTGGCCTGCCGATCGCCATCCTTCATCGGCGCCATCACCCCGTCCAGCGACACCGCCAGCGTCGCCGCCTCAGCAGGCACCTCCTGCGTGGCCGCACGCAACGAGTCCTCGAACGCTTCGCGCTCCTGCTCCCAGCGGCTGCTCAGGTGCTTCGGCAGCCGGTCCAGGCTGCTCTTGGACGGACTCATGTTGCCCAACTCCCGCAGCAACATCGGCACTCTCCTGCGGCGTCAGGTCCGCCGTCAGCAGGCTCGCCTGACGCGCCGCCCGCGGCGTCCAGTAGCCGGCAACGATCCCGGCCCTCAGCTCCATGGCGACCACCGCAGGCTCGCTGCCGGCGCGGTACAACGTGCGCTGCACGGTGATCGGCCCAACCGCGCTCAGATACGTCTCGGTACATCGCAGCACACGACGATGGCTGCGCCCGCCGATGCTCACCTCAGGTACGTCCACGTCGAGTCCCTGCAACTCGCTGGCCAGCACCGCTCGCTCGGCGGCCACGAAGCGCTGATGCACGGCGCGCTCGAAGCTCTCGAACTCCTGCTTCGCCTGTGCCTG
Source organism: Spirochaetaceae bacterium (assembly GCA_026710565.1). The sequence goes on from JAPOQV010000350.1 coordinate 5,450, forward strand.
CTCGCCGAGCACGCGCAGGCCCTCGTTCTATTCGCAGATAATCTGACCGATCGATCCGCGATCCTTGGCCATGGCCGAACGCTGGCAGCTATGCGATAGTGTGACAGTCATTGAGCTCGCTCCTCTGGCGGTTCAGGGGTTGCGGTAGGGTTACCGTCAACCCTACCCCAGAGGAGCGCTGCCCTTCTCCTCCGCAATCACCCCCCCCCGCCAGCGCCACCCTCCGTGACACTTTGTCACCCCGCCCGGCGTTTGCCGCTCAAACCCGCCTCAGACCCCGCAGAATCGCTCAGTTTCAGACCTGCACCCAAGAGTAAAAAGTAAATGAAGAACCGTGCGCTCGACACCTTTCGCATCTACGCTAGTGTGCACCGGACGGAGCACGGCCCCGACCGTCTGCTGAAGCTCGTCCAAGGGAGGTCTGAGCTCCGCGAACCCCTCCATCTCCAACTCAAATCGTGTCACGGCACATGCAACCGGATCCACGTCGACACCGATGACCCTCGCGCCTAGGCGACGCGCTTCCTCCGCGGAAGTCCCCCCACCTACGAACGGATCGGGCACTGTCAACCCGCGAAGGTCGGAGGTGCTGTAGTACGCACGCCAGAAGTCGTCAATGGGATCAGCGGTCCCGCCGAACAGGAGTGCACGGAACACACACCCCAGTCGCCGAGCAAACCACTTGTGCGCCAGGTAGATAGGCCGCGGTCTCCGTCCTTCGCGAGCGGCGAACTCCGCGAGCTCTCTGGCGGGGAATTCTCCCGACTCCAGCAGCGACGGATTAGGAAGTGCCCACACGAAACCCGGAAGCCCCACTAAGTTCGCTCCCAGACGTCTCCCGGGCCAGCCCTGGGCGCCCCGGCTCCCGCGTTACAAGTCATTGGCTGTACGCCCTGGAACTTTTTCGAGCTCGCTCTCCGCGATGTAACTCCCCGGAATATAGTAAGCCTCTCCGTCTACAACAATATAGTGACACGGCTCCATTACTCCATCCGCTACCACAGCCTTACCCGCGTTCAGAGCAAGTGCGTTATCCACGTCTTGAATGCCCTTTAGTCCACCCGGATTGTAGAGAAACACTCGCTCCTGCAAGTCATGTTTGTCCAATCCCACCGGGATTTGCCCGAAACGGCGCATCAGTACTTGCTCCTCGGTCAGAGCACCCTCCTCACGGCAGTAGCTCACTACCTTCGATACGAAGCCAGCAGTCAATTTGAACACTGCATCACAATCGCTCCTCAGGAATCGGTCGTGATTCGACACTACATGCTCTCCCAGCTGTTCCGCTTGATCGAAATATTTACTCAGCACGATCGGACCAAGATCCGATGACGCACAGAGATCCATAATTGCCGAATAAAACTTGAACAGGGCATCCCGCTTGTAATGAATGGATGACAGGCATGTGGCCTCTCCAAGGTCGCGATTTGTATACGCAACTCGCGTGCCGTTCCTATAGTGATGGATTATTCCCTCATCCAAGACGGCAACTACGTTAGGCCACCACTCTTTGGGCGTGTCCTTTTCCCACTCTCTGAGATTATCTCCTAAGGAAGATAGCGAGTTCCTACCTAGCTGATATCCAAACACTGCGCCAAAAGGACGTGGCCTAGGGTAACTCACTGTAACACGACCCGCAACGGACTTAGCGATAGTTTCCCGTGGGGCAAGCTTCTTAACTGACTTGATGTTTTCTAACGCTTCGATAAACGCGGTTTTGCTGAGCGTCGACTTTACCTCAACGGTTCCAACTACACACTCTATCGGAAAAACCTGAGTGTTGTCGTCATAGATCAGAGCAATACCATTTATCTGGTCGTAGATAATTAGATCGCTTTGTCGTGATACGTTGCGGACATAGCCGACTATTTCACCTTCGCCAACTCCATAGCGCGATGGAAGGCGGCCCTCAGACAGGAACTTTCTCAAGGTGTTCTCACGATACGCGCCCTTGCTCCCCTGATGACGGATCTCCGCCGAAATTTTGAAATCCTCGATCATTTTCCTGCTTAGTCGACGAAATACCCTCCGTGTGTCCATGCAGCGATCCTGATCTACCTTATGTCATGAATGCTAAGCGTTGCAAGATGGCTGTTCTCTCAATCGCATGGTAGCTGGAACCCTCCTTCTGGGGAGCCGCCATCATCGGTCGAGGGACTCCATCATTCGTGGCAGGAGCTGGAAATTGGGCTCCATAAACCAGGGCACCGAAGACCGGACGGCAGCGACTTCAGGCGCGGGCCGGAGCTAGCTCCCAGGCGTCCAGCCGGCGTACGGTTGCCGGGCCGCCGCGAGCCAGCAGACGGATCTCGACGGCGTCGTCGCGGGTCGGGTAGATGCGCTGGGTCACGCACTGGCGGCCGTTCGCGTACACCTCCAGCAGCGACCGGTCCAGGAACAGGCGCAGCTTCAGGGGCTCGCCGGCGGCCACGCTGAACGGCGCCTGTTGAGCCGTGACCGTGCGTTCGCTCGCCGGCAGTGTGGCCATCAGCGCACGGCCGTTGTTGCTGGTCCGGTAGCGGTGATAAACGATCTGGGGATCCAGCGACGAGCGGCTCACGTCGACCCGGATCACCCCGGCGCGGGCGTCGTACGTCACCGGCGTCCGCTCCGTGCCGTCGGGCGAGCAGCGCACCGCGACGCCCACCTCGGCCGCCTCCGACGGGTCGATCTCCAGCGCCAGTTCCAGGGTGTCCCCGGCGACGCCGGCCACCACCGCATCGACGCCGTCGGCCACGGCGAGCGACTGCCGGCGGCGGTGACGGTAGCGCAACCGCTCCACCTCCGGCGCCGGCTCGATGGTCAGGGTGCCGTCGGCGGCCAGCCCCAGGATGCGCGGCAGCGTCATCACCCCCGACCAGCCGGCTGCGCGTTCGCGCTCCTCCCCCCGGATCTCGCGCACCCAGTCGAAGAAGATGCGCCGCCCGGAGGCGTCCAGCAAGGTGCGCGGGCCGCCGAGCACGGTGAGCACGCCCCTGGCGAGCGCGCGCTCGCGCATGATGGTGCCGGCCTTCACCGAGTCGACCACCGACACCGCGGGCATCCAGAAGCCGCCCTTGATCACGGCGCCGTTTACGTACGGGATGCGCGCGACCACCTCGTCCGGCGTCAGAAGCTCGGCCTCGATGCCCCAGGAGCGCGCCGAGGTCATGCGCCGGCGCAGCTCCTCCATGCGCTCCTCGGTGCGCGCGACCTCGACGCCGCCGCAGGTGGTGTTGACCCCGAGCTCCTCGTACTGGCGCTGGCTCTCCAGCGTCAGCATTGCGATCTCGCGGCCGTGGTCGGTCGGGAAGATGAAGTTGGACGCGTGGCCGGTGGAGCCGCCCGGGTTGGGAAGCGGCCCCTTGTCGATCAGGACCAGGTCCTCCCAGCCCAGCTCCGCGAGGTGGGCGACCAGACAGTTGCCGACGATGCCGGCGCCGATCACGGCGACTCTGGCGCGCTCCAGCGGGGCACCCGAACCGGTTGCCGATTGATTGTTCACGCCCTCCATTGACGGGACCTTGATGCCGGTCCGTCAACCTGCCGGTGGCGTAGGTGGCCGCCACCGTCGGGGACGATGAGTCACCGGGCCAGCAGCTCGTACAGCAACCGGTTGCGCTCCAGGCTCGCCCGGTAGTGGGCGATCACCTTAGGGCGGATCCGATGCTGCGCCCTGCTCTCGATGTAGCTGGCCATGGCGTCTTCGAGCACAGCCTGAAAGTGGCGACCGTCGCTGCGGGCGATCTCCCTCATCGAAGCCAGCAACTCCGGCTTCGCCTCGCTGGAGAACTCCACCCGTTGCCCGGCCTGTACCACCATCCTCGAACACGCCTCCGCAGGTCCAAAGCATCGGTCGGACAAGGACATACGTCAAGAGACATCGTGACGGAGGTCGGGCGCCCTGCCCCACGGCACTCCGTCACGAGGGCGCGGATACGGGGGCTCGAATCCGTCGTAGAGGAGTCGGTCAACGCAGAGTGTCACCCGATCCCGACTCCAGTCAACGAGCAGTTCAGAAGTCCCAACATTCATTGTACTGTTTCATCAGGGACTCTGTTTGCACATCACTTCACTCAGGGCAAAGTTAGATGCTCTTTCCGAAGATCGTCGGAAGAGGGTCGAGAAGTTGGTCGACGCGCTGATTGCCGAAGACATGACTCTTCGGGACCGCCGCAAGGTGCAAAATCAGGCACTGACTCCCGCAGGCGAGAAGCTCCAGCCGGGATCAGGCACATCGGGCCGAGCTGCCTGGCGCAGGAGTTCCGGCACTTCGTGATCTCCTTCGGCGAGTGCTGGTAGGTGCCGCCCTCGGGCGGCCCAGGTGGATCAGGTGGATCCGATCCGATGGACGAAGACGCGAGCGACTATCGCGCCCAGAACGCCGTGCGCAGGATGAGAGAGAAAGTGCGACCCTCGCCATACTACGCACACAGCGCTCAGTCGGCTGATCGGGAGCGGTGGCACCGGCTATCGAGCCACCTGGAGGACACGGCGGCCCGTGCCGAGAGATTCCTCGCTTCGGTGGGAGGAGCATGGATCGGTCGAGCGGCCGGTTTGCTGCACGACCTTGGCAAGTACACGCCGAGGTTCCAGAGCCGGCTTGAGGGACGCCGGCGCGTAGACCACTCAACCGCCGGCGCGAAGGCGGCAATCGAGCGGTACGGTTGCGTCCTCGGCAAGATGTTGGCGTTCTGCATCGCCGGACACCACGCAGGCTTGGCCAACGGAGTAAACGGCGAGCGCACATCTGCCTTGGCCGACCGTCTTAGTGTGGAAGTCGATCAACTCGATCCCGCATGGAAAGGGGAGATCACGCTTCCTGCACCGGAGCCTCCCGGCGTCAAGTCCCGCGACAGTGAGACCGTTGGGTTCTGCGCGTCATTCTTCATCCGCATGGTCTTCTCCGCTCTCGTAGACGCGGACTTCCTCGACACGGAGGCGTACTACGCCGAGCTGGACGGCAAGAAGATGCCGCGCGGCGTGCATCCGGGGCTGCGCGAATTATCGAGGCGACTCAGCGCGTATCTCAAGATCCTCGCGGACTCCGCGGACGCCAGTGACGTGAACAGCGTGCGTCAAACGGTCCTGAACTACGCACGGAAGAGGGCCGCGGAACCGCCGGGCGTGTTCTCGCTGACCGTACCGACAGGCGGTGGCAAGACGTTGACATCGCTTGCGTTCGCGCTGGATCACGCTCTGACCCATGAACTTGAGCGCGTCATCTACGTCATCCCGTACATGAGCATTATCGAGCAGACCGTATCGGTATTCCGCAGCGCGCTACGCGCCGACGATGGCGATGCAGCCGACTTCGTCGTCGAGCATCACAGCACCTTCGACGAAGACTCGATCGGCAACCGCGAAGCAGTGTCCAAGCTGCGACTGGCGATGGAGAACTGGGACGCCCCCATCATCGTCACGACGGCGGTGCAGTTCTTCGAGAGCCTGTTCTCCGACCGTCCTTCGCGCTGCCGGAAACTTCACAACATCGCCAACAGCGTCGTCATTCTCGACGAGGCGCAGACGCTCCCACTGGCATTCCTCAGGCCATGCGTCACGGCGCTGGACGAGCTGGCCCGCAACTGGCGGACGAGCATCGTGCTCTGCACGGCGACGCAGCCGGCGTTGGGCAGGGATGCCGGCTTTCCGGGTGGCTTGGAGGAAGTGCGAGAGCTGGCTCCCGAACCTCGCAGGCTTCATCAAACCCTGAAACGCACCCGGATACAGCATCAGGGAACGATGGATGACGCCGAACTGGCGGAGTGTCTGCGAACTGCGCCGCAAGCGCTCTGCATCGTCAACACTCGCCGCCATGCCCGTGAGCTCTATGAGTCGATCGATGACCTGGATGGTGCCTGCCACCTGACGACCCTGATGTGCGCTCGACACCGTCGCGAGAAGCTGGAGGAAGTGCGCGACCGCTTGAGCGCGGGCGCACCGGTTCGCCTGATCGCCACGTCATTGGTCGAGGCCGGCGTCGATGTCGATTTCCCGGTCGTCTGGCGCGCTGCGGCAGGTTTGGAGTCGATCATCCAGGCAGCCGGACGGTGCAACCGCGAAGGAAGTGTGCCCATCGGCGATGTCTTCGTGTTCGAGCCGTTGGAGCGCGAAGGGCGCCGACCGCCGCCGGAGATCGCACAGTTTGCATCCGCCGCGCGTAGCGTGATGCGCAAGCACGGTGATCCGCTGTCCCTGGATGCGATCGACGACTACTTCCGAGAGCTGTACTGGATCAAGGGCACGGACGCGCTTGATGGGAAGGGCGTCCTGCGGCTCATGAACGAACGGCGCAGCAGCCTCGACTTTCCGTTCGAGACCGTTGCCAAGCAGTTTCGGCTGATCGAGACGGCCATGGTTCCGGTGATCGTTCCCTATCGCGGTGCGGACGGAGCCGACGACAGCGTGGCGCGCTCGCTTGCGGAACTCGCCTGGGTCGACCGGCCGGGCAGCATCGCGCGCAGGCTTCAGCCTTACGTCGCCGCCGTTCCTCCCTCAGCACGGGACGCCCTACTGTCTGCCGGGGCTGCGAGCGCGAAGCGCAGGGAGGACTTCGATCTGCAGTTCGTGGTGCTCACGAACCTTGCTCTGTACCGATCGGACGTTGGGTTGACGTGGGACGAGCCCACCTTCCAAAATGCCGAGAGTTTGATCCTCTAGTGTACGACTTGCACGAATGCGATACAGATACTATGATGTATGGAGATCGTCGGCGGAGAGACCGTCGGCGTGGGTAGAAATGTGCATGTCGTCCACATGGCGTGGGTCAGTCGTTCCCGGCTGGGCCGGGGACGTGGATGAGTCGGCGAAGGCCAAGCAGTCCAGCGGCAGGATGACGGAACGCAGACCAGGCAATGAAGGTCCGAGATGTCATACGGGTCCTGGAGGAACACGGCTTCGAACTGGTCCGCCAGCGGGGAGACCATCGCCGCTTCAAGGGAGGAGCGGCGGACGTACCCGGATGGTCACCGTGCCCGGTGCAGTCGGCGCGGACCTTCCAAAGGGGACGCTCGCCGCCATCAGGCGCCAGTCCGGGCTACGTCGCGGTCTGTTTCGTTAGGGATGTACAGGAGCCTGAGATTGAAGCGTGAACTGCCATGCCTTGCGTGCACCGTGCCTGAGGCTGGACACCCACGTCATGAAGGCCAGCTTGGCCCGCACGTGCCGCGGGGACCGTCTGGCAAGGAAGTGCCGCCGCTGCTCGACGGGCAAGCCGCGAACCCCGTCCAGGTACAACTCGATGCAGTTGACGAGCGAAGCCTTCACTTCATCAACGGAGGGGCCGAACGTTGCGATATCGAGGTCGACGCAGATCGCCTCCCAACCGTTGCCGTTGCCATGGACATAGCAGCGAAGCGTAAGGGTGGCTCCCGCAAGTCCGCGGTGCTGGAGGGTACCGTCAGACATGACCTTCACAGTATATCACTTACTCGCGGAAAGTGTCAGGCTCACGCGAGGCTCGAGATCGGAGTACTGCGATGCCGTATGGGGTGAAGTTGCACGTCTGGGGCGAGTATGCGTGCTTCACGCGGCCGGAGATGAAGGTGGAGCGGGTGTCGTACGACGCGATGACTCCTTCGGCGGCCCGCGGGATCCTCGAAGCGATCCACTGGAAGCCGGCCATCCGCTGGGTAATCGCCCGCATCCACGTCCTGAAGCCGATTCGATTCGAGAACGTGCGTCGCAATGAGTTGGGACACAAGATCCCGGCGGGTAACGTCCGCTCCGCGATGAAGCGCGGCACCACGGACGGATTGCGCACGCTGATCGAGGACGACCGTCAGCAGCGTGCGGCGACCCTCCTGCGCGACGTAGCCTACGTGATCGAGGCCCACTTCGTGCTCACAGATGCCGCGATAGCCGACGACACGGAAGCGAAGCACTTGGCCATGTTCAACCGCCGTGCCGGCAAGGGCCAGTGCTTCCACCGCCCCTATCTGGGCACTCGCGAGTTCGCTGCCCACTTTGCGCCGGTAGGTGACGCGATTCCGCAGTCCGAACTCCCATCCGACCAGCGCGACCGTGACTTGGGATGGATGCTCCACGACATAGATTTCGGAGATGAACCGTCTCCCCGGTTCTTCCGCGCCACGCTGCGACACGGCGTGATCGAGGTCCCGCCGTTCGGCGCTCCAGAGGTCAAGGCATGAGCATCCTGCAGGCGCTTGCGTCCCACTACGACCGCCTGGTTAGTAAGGGCGACGCGCCGGACTATGGCTATTCTCAGGAGCGGATTTCCTTTGCGCTCGTACTGTCGCCCGAGGGCGACGTGGTGGATGTCGTGGACTGGAGGAATGTGTCGCTCAGGAGACCCCGGCCTCGGTTGTGCGAAGTGCCCCGGCCCGATCCGTCGCGCACATCGACTAGAGTAGTTTCCAATTTTCTGTGGGACAAGTCAGCCTATGTGCTCGGTGTTAAGCTCGAAAGGGACACCCGTCAGCCGATCTCCGCAGATCGCGAACATGATGCCTTCAGGTTGTTCCATGACCACCTGCTTACGGACGCGACCGATGATGGGCTGAAGGCTCTTCGCGCCTTCCTTGGAGGGTGGCGTGCGAGCAGCCACGCCACCCTTCCACACGCCGGCGACCTGCTTGACGCCAACATCGTGTTTCAGCTAGACGGCGAACGTCGGCTGATTCATCAGCGGCCCGCCGCCCGCCGGATCTGGGGCGACCACTTGGCGAGCCTGGACAGGCGGTCGGAAGTGTGTCTCGTTTCCGGCGTGTCCGCACCCATCGAACGTCTGCATCCCAAGGTAAAGGGCGTGGCAGGAGCCCAGTCTTCCGGCGCAGCGATCGTCTCATTCAACCTTGACGCCTTCACGTCCTATGGCAAAGAGCAGGGCGCCAATGCCCCGGTCTCGAAGAGAGCGGCATTCGCGTACACGGCGGCCTTGAACTCCTTGTTGACACCGGACAGAGGTCGCCGCATAAGAGTTGGTGATGCCACCACGGTCTTCTGGGCGGATGCGCCGGGGGACGAGGCCGCTGCGAGCAAGGCGGAAGATCTGTTCTCGATGCTTGCCGATCCACCACCGACGGATGAGGGAGAAGCCGCCCAGGTTCGAGGCCGCCTCGAGAGCGTTGCGGCAGGCCAGCCGATCGAGGTGATCGCCCCTGAGGTCAACGAGCATACGCGATTCTACGTACTCGGCCTCTCTCCCAACGCTGCACGCCTATCGATTCGCTTCTGGTTCGAGGACACTATCGGCGCTATGGCGCGTCGTATCGGCGAGCACTGGGGAGATCTCCGGCTCGACCCTGTTCCATGGGTAACCGCGCCCGCCGCATGGCGGCTGCTCTACGAGACCGCCGTGCAGAGAAAGTCCGAGAACATCTCGCCGACCCTCGGAGGCGCACTGATGCGTGCCATACTCACCGGCAGTCGGTATCCTCAGTCGCTTCTCGCTGCCGTCATCATGCGAGTGCGGGCTGATGGCGCGGTCACGGGTGTACGCGCCGCAATTGCCAAAGCATGCGTACGGCGTGCGGAACGCCTCTCGAACCCCAACAACACGGAGGATCGCCTCGTGAGCCTTGATCGCCACAGTCACAACGCCGCCTACAATCTCGGCCGCCTGTTCGCAGCCTATGCGTACGCCGAGAAGAGCATCGCCGACCGGAACGCCACCATCCGGGACAAGTACGCGGGCTCCGCGTCGGCGACACCTCGTCGGGTCTTTCCTATGCTGATGCGAGGCTATGAACACAATCGAGCCGCGCTAGCGAAGGCTTCCGACGGGCAGAAGAGGAGCGCTGGCCGACGAGCCGACCGCGAGGTCGGCCAGATCCTTGAGCGACTTCCGGGAAGTGAGGATTTGCCGGCTACGCTTTCCCTTGAAGACCAAGCCCGATTCTTCGTCGGATATTATCACCAGGAGACGGCCTTCTACACAAAGACCGCCCCTGAGGCGCATCAGCGCGATCCCGTGAATTCAGAGGAGTGAGCATGACCGTGAGCCCCATCAACAACCGATACGACTTCGTATATCTCTTCGACGTCACCAACGGCAACCCCAACGGTGACCCGGACGCGGGCAACATGCCGCGCCTGGATCCGGAAACGAATCAGGGATTGGTGTCGGACGTGTGTCTCAAGCGCAAGGTTCGGAACTACATCCAGCTTCTCGGAAAGGACGGCTGTGAAATCTTCATCCAGGAGAAGCGCCCCTTGAATCCCTTGATCGCGGAGGCGTGCAAGGAGAACGGCCAACCAGATCACAGCAAATCCGGGGGTTGGGACACTCAGAGGGCAAAAAGGCGGTCGCAGAGCGACATCGCGGATCTGCAAGGGTGGCTTTGCAGCAAGTACTTTGACATCCGGACGTTCGGCGCAGTGATGTCCACCGGTCCCAACGCCGGTCAGATGAGAGGCCCGGTGCAGTTTACGTTCTCGCGCTCGGTCGAACCGATCGTGCCGCTCGAACAAACGATCACGCGCGTCACGGATGTGGACCACGAAGAGGGTGAGATGGGACGCAAGCACATCGTGCCGTATGGCCTGTACCGCGGGCACGGTTACGTCTCCGCATGCCTTGCTGGCGGAGCCGGCAAGGGCACCGGGTTCTCCGAGGCAGACTTGGAGTTGCTATGGACGGCGCTTGAACAGATGTTCGATCATGACCGCTCGGCGGCCCGGGGCGAGATGGCTGCTCGCCGTCTGATCATCTTCAAGCATGACAGCGCGCTCGGCAGCGCTGCCGCCCATCGATTGTTCGATCGGGTTACCGTACGGCGGGTGTTCGAAGGCGACGAGTTCGAGCCTGACGAGAGTCGCGCCCGCACGCTGCCGCCGGCGCGGTGTTACGCTGACTACGCAGTTCACGTCGACGACAGCGATGTTCCCGACGGAGTCACCATAGTCGACCGGATCTGACGCTCCGAAACGATGGTGGATGATGGGCAGATCGGCGAAGACGAGCTGATCCCGATTTCGGCACTGCAGCACATGCTCTACTGCCCACGGCAGTGCGCGCTCATCCATATCGAGCGACAATGGTCTGAAAACCGCCTGACCGCGGAAGGCAGGGTGCTGCACGAGCGCGCCGACGCGGGTGCACCTGAGAGTAGGAAAGGCTTGCGGATCGAGCGAAGCGTCGGTTTGCGCTCGCTGAGGCTCGGTGTGTCCGGCGTTGCCGATGTGGTGGAGATGCACGAAGGCGGTCGACCTTACCCGGTCGAGTACAAACGCGGACGGCCGAAGGCACATCGGGCCGACGAAGTCCAACTCTGCGCTCAGGCGATGTGTCTGGAGGAGATGGTCCGCTCACCGGTGCCCGAGGGCGCCCTATTCTATGGCCGCACGCGACGCCGCAAGGTCGTGGCGTTCGACCCCGCGCTACGGGCGCTTACCACTCGAATTGCAGCCGATACGCGGCGTATGTTGACGATGAACCACACGCCAGCTCCGGAGTTCGAGGCCCGCAAGTGCAATGCCTGCTCGCTCAAGGAAGCATGTCAGCCCGAAAGCCCGCGGCGAGCCGGCGCGGTAGACCGTTGGCTCAAGCGCGCCATCGAGAGCTGATACTTCACCGATGCGACGCCATCTGAATACGCTGTATGTGACGACCGAGAACGCTTGGCTTCACAAGGACGGAGAGAATGTCGTCGTAAAGGTAGACGGCACGGAGCGCGGCCGGGTCCCTGTGCACCTGATCGGCGGCCTCGTGTGCTTTGGGTCCGTCGGAGTCTCGCCTCCCCTGATCGGTCACTGCGCGCAACAAGGCGTGTGTATCTCGATGATGAGCCGGAATGGACGCTTCCTTGCCCGGATCGAAGGCCCGACATCCGGCAACGTGCTGCTCCGTCGGGGCCAGTATCGCGCCACGGACGACCAGGATGAGACATCGGCTCTGGTCCGCAATATGGTAGCGGGAAAGGTCCTCAACCAGCGTACGGTCGTTCGACGTGCTCTGCGAGATCACGGCACCAGCGTAGCGCAGAAGGCCCGCGACCGGCTGGCGATCTGCGAGCGACGCTTGAGTGACGCCGCACGAAGAACCACACGATCGTCCACCGTCGACTCGCTCAGGGGGATCGAAGGGGAAGCTGCACGAGCCTATTACGAGACATTCGACGACCTGATCCTCATCGACGATTCCGGGTTCGCGTTCATCCGCCGGTCGCGGCGGCCGCCGCTCGATCCGGTGAACGCGTTGTTGTCCTTCCTGTATACGCTCCTCGTGCATGATTGCCGATCAGCGCTGGAGACGGTGGGCCTGGATCCTGCGGTAGGTTTCCTGCACCGGGAGCGTCCAGGGCGCCCGAGCCTTGCGCTCGACCTTATGGAGGAGATGCGTCCGGTCATCGCAGACCGCCTCGCGCTATCCTTGATCAATCGGCGACAACTGTCCGTCCGCGATTTCGAGACATCGGTGAGCGGAGCCGTGATGTTGCGTGAAGACGCAAGGAAGACGACAATCGTAGCTTACCAGGAACGAAAGAAGAATGAGCTCACTCACCCATTCCTAAAGGAGAGGACTACGATTGGTCTGGTACCGTTCGTGCAGGCAAAGCTGATGGCTCGTCGACTACGTGGAGATCTGGACGGCTATCCGCCGTTCCTCTGGAGGTAGGTCCGACCGTGCTCATGCTCGTCACATACGACGTGGCCACCGGAGACTCCGCCGGGAGACGCCGTCTCCGTCGTGTCGCGCGATTGTGCCAGGATTTTGGGCAGAGGGTACAGTACTCCGTCTTCGAGTGCCAGGTGGACCCCGCGCAGTGGTCGATACTGCGATCCCGCCTCATCGAGGAGATCGATGACAAGGTGGACAGCCTCCGTTTCTACCGCTTGGGAGCCAACTGGCGATCACGAGTGGAGCATGCGGGAGCAAAGGCGTCGTACGATCCCGATGGCCCGCTATTGCTCTGACCTGAGAGTAGCGCGAACCAGAAGCGCACACGTCTTCCCAGCAACGTTCGCGCATGCTCAACGCCTACTCAGGTGCTCCGTTCCCTATTGCCAAGTGTCGATCGACGCAGCCAGCCAAGTTGAGGCGAAGTGTTCGCGCAAGACCGCGGATTTGCACCGATCCCATATGGAGTTACGATGACAGAGTCGCTTCCCGCGCGGGGGCGTGGATTGAAACTTGACCGTGGCTCGCGGGCTGGCGCCGATGGACAGACCGTCGCTTCCCGCGCGGGGGCGTGGATTGAAACTCAAAAGAGGAAGCACGAAGGTTCAAATGCAGATTGTCGCTTCCCGCGCGGGGGCGTGGATTGAAACTACTTCACCAGGCTTGCCGTCACCACTGCGGAGGCAGGTCGCTTCCCGCGCGGGGGCGTGGATTGAAACAAGTGGCTGCAGGCCCGATGGGAAGAGGTGTCCAACACGTCGCTTCCCGCGCGGGGGCGTGGATTGAAACTACCAGGAAACCGTGAACGAATTGGCGCGGGTGCGCGTCGCTTCCCGCGCGGGGGCGTGGATTGAAACTTCTGTCGGGACAGCACCGTCTCCTGCGTCCGCGTCGCTTCCCGCGCGGGGGCGTGGATTGAAACTGGGGCAACTGATCCAGGACGACGGAACGAACGTCCCGTCGCTTCCCGCGCGGGGGCGTGGATTG
>JAPOQV010000351.1 GCA_026710565.1 Spirochaetaceae bacterium
GCCGGTCCGCCGGTAGAGCGCCGCCTTCCTGGCTCCCCCGACCAATCGGGCTGCTGCGGTGCAAGCGGCCGCCAACCCGCCGTCCACCAGAGGATCGCGACATGCTTCGGGGACTGACTCGCTCGTCGATAGTCGTGGCTGCGTCGATCGGCGCCGTGGCCACCGGCACACCTTCGTTTGCGGACGAGCCCCCGCGGCTCGAATTGGGAGTGGGCGTCACCGGCATCAGCGTGCCCGACTATCGCGGTGCAGCCGAGCAACAGAACTACCTGCTGCCCTTTCCCTTTGTCGTGTATCGGGGGGAGAGAATCCGGGCCGACCGCGACGGGGTTCGCGGCCTGCTCTTCAAGAGCCGTCGGGTCGAGTTGAATGCCAGCGTTGGCGGATACGTACCGGTGGACAGCGAAGACAATCCGCAGCGCCAGGGCATGCCGGATCTGGATTCGACCTTCGAAGTCGGCCCGTCACTGAACGTGAACCTGAGCGATTCGGGCGCGCGCGGACCCAGGTTCCGGATTCCGCTGCGTGCGTCGATTTCAATCGGCAGCGACGGTGTATCCCACGCCGGGTGGAGAGTGCATCCCGTATTCGAACTTCCCTTCAAGCAACGGATTGCCGGCTTTGCGGTAAAGATGCAGATTGGCCCTCAGTTCGCCAATTCCGCATACCACGACTATTACTATTCGGTCACCGAGGCCGACGTCCGCCCCGGTCGACCCGCATTCTCCGCCGGCGGCGGCTACAGCGGGCTGTCATTTCAGCTCAGCGCAACGCGGCGCATGTCCGACCGCGCGTGGCTGGGAGCCTTCGTTCGCTACGACGATCTGCGGGAAACGGCCTTCGATGACAGCCCCCTCGTGGTCGACGATGGGGCGCTGCTCGTCGGCATCGCGGCGGCGTGGATTGTCCACCGCTCGGGGCGAGCGGAATTTCCATAGGGACTTCGTCGTTCACCCGGATTGGAACTGTGCGCGGTCAGTCCCACGTTCGGAATCATGACGGCGATACATCGCGAGGCGGGTCGTACCAGCGCACCGTGCCCCGCAGGCTGCGCAGCAGGCCGCGCGGGTACAGTCCGCGTCGCAACAGCCGACCGGCGACCATTCCCGCGATTCGCAGCGTGTCGCTGACCGGGTGGTAGTAGCTGAGCCGCATTCCGCAGGGGTAGAGCGACTCCACGGGCACCGCGACGATCGGAACGCCGAGCCAGGCGGCCTCGATCAATGTCTCGCTCTCGAACACGAAGCCACGTCGCGTGCCGTGGGGCACATTCAGACGGCGGATCAGCGAAGCCGGATAGTAGCGAAAGCCGGACTGGCTGTCGCACAACGCGGCACCACAGGCCCAGCCAATCCAGAAATCCGCACATCGGTTCGCGAAACGCCGCAGGCGCGGCGCGTTGCGGGCGGTACGCACCCGGGCTGCGATGATGATGGAGTCGGGATTGTCCTCGGTGGCCCGAATCAGCCGTGGAATGTTCTCCGGCGCATGCTGACCATCGCCATCCAGCGTAATCACGCCGCTGGCGCCGTGTCGCGCGGCATGCTGCATTCCGGTCCACAGCGTGCTCGCCTTTCCGCGGTTGTGGCTGTGGTGGAGCACGGTGACGTCCTCACCGGCCA
>JAPOQV010000352.1 GCA_026710565.1 Spirochaetaceae bacterium
ACCAGGAACCGGCTGTGGGTGCGCCACGGATTGACCCCGAAGCCCCGCTCGCGGCGCACCCGCGACACGTAGGCCCGGCGGGGCGCGAGCAGTGGAAGGGCGAGCTGGAGGACCGCTTCGGGCTGGTGTTCGAGATTCTCGACCGCGCCTACCTGACGCGCATGCGGCGCGAGCGCGGCTTCGGGGTGAACCCGTGGATGACCCACAGCCGGTTCCTCGTGTCGCACAACCTGCTGATCGACCCGAGCTACGCCGACCCCATGCGGGCGTGGCTCGGCGCCCTGCGGCCGGGCAGCCTGCTCATCCTCGACGAGGCGCACCACGCGGCGCCGTCGAGCGGCGGACGCTACGGCATCGAGACCAAGTTCACCCGCGCCATCCGCGACCTGGGCGGACGCTTCGAGCACCGCCTGTTCCTGTCCGCCACCCCCCACAACGGCCACTCCAACAGCTTCGCCACCCTGCTGGAGTTGCTCGACCCCTACCGCTTCACGCGCGGCGTGCCGGTACGCGGCAAGAGCGTTCTGGAAGACGTCATGGTGCGCCGCATCAAGGAGGACATCCGCGAAGTGCAGGGCGGATTCCCCAAGCGCGAGGTGCGCCGGGTCGTGATCGACGGGTTGCCGGACGACGCGCCGGAGCTCGTGCTGTCGCGGCTGCTCGACGAGTACCGCAGCGTTCGAGAGACCCGGTTCGAGCATGTGCCCGTGCGCACCCGCGCCGCGGCCGGATTGCTCGTGGTCGGGCTGCAACAGAAGCTGCTGTCATCGATCGAGGCGTTCGCCATTTCTCTCATCCGGCATCGCAAGACGGCCCGGGAGCAATGGGAGCGCTTCGCGTCCGGCGATGGCCGGGACGCAGCCGCCGGCAGCGATGCCTTTGCGTCCAGTGCCGCATCCCTGTTCGCCACGCCCCCGGACGCCGACGACGATCGCGCGGAGCACACGGACCAGGAGAACGCGGCGGAAGAGGCAGCCCAGATTGCGGCCATCAATGCCGCGGCCGAGAGCGCATCGGGCAGGAGTCCGGAAGTCGAGGCCCTGTGGCGCGCCGAGCAGGACCTGCTCGACCGGATGGAGAAGGTGGCCTCCGCCGCCCGCGGCCGCCCGGACGCCAAGACCCGCGAGCTGATCCGCTGGATCAACGACCACCTGTGCCCGGACCGGCCGCACTGGAATGACCGGCGGGTGCTGATCTTCACCGAGAACGTGATCGGCACGAAGCGCTACCTGCGCGAGATGCTGGAGCAGGCAATCGCCGGGACCGACCTCGCCGACGAGCGGATCGAGACCATCGACGGCCAGACCGCCGGTGCCAACCGCAAGGAGATTCAGCGCCGCTTCAACGCGGACCCGGAGGACGACCCGTTGCGCATTCTGATCGCCACCGACGCGGCCCGCGAGGGTCTGAATTTCCAGGCACACTGCACCGACCTGTTTCACTTCGACCTGCCCTGGAATCCCGGCCGGATCGAGCAGCGCAACGGCCGCATCGACCGCAAGCTGCAACCCGCGGCGGAGGTCCGCTGCCACTACTTCGCGCTCCCGCAACGGGCCGAGGACCGCGTGCTGGAAGTGCTGGTCAGGAAGACGCAGACCATCAAGCGCGAGCTCGGCAGCCTCTCCAAGGTGATCGACGATGACATCGAACGCCGCCTCCGCAAGGGCATCCGTCATCGGGACGCGAAGCGCCTCGCGCGCGAGATCGAAGCGGCGGATCTCGACCCGGAGAAGAAGCGAGTCGCCGCCGAGGAGCTCGAAGCGGCCCGAGAGCGGCAGGAAGACCTGAAGGAGCAGATCGAGCGCTGCCGGGGCCGGCTGGATCGATCACGCGGCTGGGTGGACTGCGAGCCGGACCCGTTCCGCGACGCGCTGTCCTGTTCGTTGGAGCTGTTGCGAGCCAAACCGTTGCAGGAAGAAAGGGTCGAAGATGGCTCCCAAGTCTGGACGTTCCCGCCGCTCACCGGCCAAACGCAGGCCGATGCGAGCTGGACCAGCACCCTGGATACACTGCGCGTGCCGCGCAGGAGCAACCAGAAGCTGGCAGAGTGGCGGCGCGAAGCGCCCATCCGCCCGGTGGTCTTCGAGGACGCGGGCGTGCTCACCGACGAGACGGTGCACCTGCACCTGGAGCAACGCATGGCGCAGCGCCTGCTGGCCCGATTCCGCGCCCAGGGCTTCGTCCACCACGACCTGTCCCGCGCCTGCCTGGTGCAGGCCGCCGACTCGATCCCGCGCGTGATCCTGCTGGGCCGGCTGTGCCTCTACGGCCACCGCGCCGAACGCCTTCACGAGATCCTGACTCCGGTCGCCGCCCGCTGGATCGAGCCGTCACGACGCACCGGCCCGCTCAGGGCGTACGCCGGGGAGGCCGAAGCGCGAACCCTCGAACGCCTGGAGTCGGCGCTGCAGGATGCCCACGCCCCGAGTGAGACCATCCATCGCCGTCTACTCGAAACCGCCTCCCAGGACATCACGGACCTGCTGCCGCAACTCGAAGCACGAGCCGAGCTGGTCGCCCGAAGCGCGGCTGACGCGTTGCGTGATCGCGGCGAGAGCGAGGCGCGACAACTCGGCGCCACGCTGGAACGGCAACGCCACCGCGTCGAAGCGGAACTCGGCAAGCACGACGCCGAAGTCCAGCTCACCCTTGAGTTCAACGACGAAGAGAAACGCCAGCGGCAGGCCGACGTTGCCGCGTGGCGCCGGCGCCTGAGCCAGTTCGACCGCGACCTGGAGAGCGAACCATCCCGGATTCGCGGGTTCTACGAAGTGCGGGCTCGGCGCGTGGAGCCGGTTGGTCTGGTATATCTTTGGCCGGACACGGGATGACGGGATCGGGATGAGTCAGCCACCGCTCCAGGAGCTCAGACTGCGGGACTTCCGTTGCTTTCGGGAGCAGCAGACTGCGCGCCTGGCGCCGCTGACGCTGCTGGTCGGTGAAAACAGCACCGGCAAGACCTCGTTTCTGGCAGCGGTACGGGCGATGCTGGCGGTCGGGAGCTACCACGAAGACCCCGACTTCCGTGCCCCGCCATACGACCTTGGCTCGTTTCACGAAATCGCGTATCGCCAGGATCGGAACGGTCCGCGCGGTGGAGCTGAGTCGTTCGGTCTGGGTTTCCAGTACGCCGGGGAGGAGGATGAAGCTGTCCACGTGGACGCCACCTTCACGCTGGGTGACGGCCCCGCTCCGAAGCTCTCTACGGTACGCTGGAGCGCCGGAGACGTGTGGGTGCGAGAGCACCGCGACACAGAAGGATCCTACACCGACCTGGGATGCGCGACGGGTTCATGGCGTCTGCCGCCGGTGCCGGATCGCGATCGTCGCTATCTCTACGGCGGGGACACCGCCAAGGTCAACTTGCTCCTGGGGGTTGCGGTGGAGAGCGGGATGCCGGGGAAGCTGCAGCCGCTGCACGGTGACGCTCACGCGGTGCCCACCGAGTGTGACCACGCCAAACTGAACCGCCTGTTTTTCGAGAACAACAAGTTCGCATCGGGAGCTCTTGCCGGAGCGCCGATTCGATCCAGTCCGCTGCGCACGTACGATCCGGTTCGGCTGGTGCAAGATCCGCAGGGGGTCTCGACTCCAGCGTTCCTGGCGAACATGCATGCCAGGAATCCTGATGAGTGGCAGCAGATGAAGGAGGCTCTGGAGCAGTTTGGCCGCACGAGCGGGTTGTTCGACGAGGTCTTCATTAGGAGGCTCGGGCGATTTGAGTTCGAGCCTTTCCAGGTCGAGGTGCGCAAGTGGGGCAAAAGACGGAAGGGCGCAAAGCACAACCTGATAGACGTTGGCTATGGTGTAAGTCAGGTGCTGCCCGTCCTGGTGGATCTGATTGCCTCGAACGGATCCTCGCCGCATCTGTTGCAACAGCCGGAGGTCCATCTCCATCCGAGCGCTCAGGCGGCTCTTGGTAGCCTGTTCTGCACAATTGCGGCTTCTGGCTGTCAACTCGTCGTCGAAACTCACAGCGAATACATCATGGATCGCGTACGGATGGACATCCGCGACCGAAGGTCGGAACTAAAGCCCCATGATGTCTCCGTACTGTTCTTCGAGAGAACGGATCTCGACGTTCATGTCCATTCCTTGAGATTCGATGAGCAAGGCAACGTGCTGGATGCACCGGACGGCTACGGCCGGTTCTTCATGGACGAAACGCGACGGTCGATCGGACTATAATGTGCGCCATAGTTGATGCCAACGTGGCATCCGAAGTATTCGGAAGCGACCGCCCGCCGGCCGGCAAGCGATTCTTCGATTGGCTGTCGAGCCCACGAGGACAGTTGGTCGTAGGCGGCAAACTTCGAGAGGAGTTGGCGCGCGACCAACGATTCGTCCGATGGCTCGGGAGCGCCCTGAGAAATGGACGAGCTCGCTCGGTGACCGACGAAGCAGTGGACGATCATGCCACGGGGCTCCGCAAGGAAGGAGTCTGCAAGTCGAACGACGTGCATGTGCTCGCGCTCGCCCTGGTGAGCGGGGCGCGGTTGCTCTACACCAACGACACGGCGCTGATCGATGACTTCGGGAATCGGGCGATCGTCGCGAGGCCGCGCGGCAAGATCTACACGACCGCCAGGAACACCGCCGTGACTGATGCGCATCGGCGACTCCTTGCGGCGCGCGATCTCTGTCGAGTGCCGCGAGGCTGACAGGCATGCCCGCTCCCGATCCGAACACCCGCGCCCATATCGAATGGCTGGGGTTCATCCAGCCGAACGGTCTGGTGGTCTCGGCTCCGGCGCTGGTCAAAGCAGGAGCGATCCTGAACCGTCAGGATGCGGAGGGGCAGGGGCGACTCGCCGGCTGCGTCGTCCAACGGGCGATCTTTCCGGGACGCGATCCTGAGCCGTGCGTGCGAGACTTTCGAGAGTTCGCGAGCGTGGTCCTTGGCTGGGGCTTCTCGCCCAAGGGCTACGCGGGCACGGAAGAAGCTCCCGTCCCGACTGATCTCACGGTCGTTCTCCCGGACTACGGTGAGACGCTGCGTCCGGACTTCGCGGTTTGCGAGCGCGATCCGCAGAACGGCGCATCGCCGTGGCAACTGCTCGTGCAGGTGCTCGACCCCGGACAAGACTTCGACAAGGCGACGACCGGCGCCGGCGGACTGGAAGCATCTCCCCAGGGCCGCATGGAGCGCCTGCCCCGCGCCACGGGAGCCCCCGCCGGTGTCCTCTTCAACGGCGTCTCTCTCCGCCTGAGCTCCGCGCCCCGCGGCGAGAGCTCCGGCTGGATGGACTTCCGCTTTGCGGACTTGATCAATACCGCCGGGCGCCCGCTCTGCTCCGCGTTGCGTCTGCTGCTGTGCGAACAGCGCCTGCTGGCGCTGCCGCGCGAGCAACGTCTCGCCGCCCTGCTCGAAAGCAGCCGCAAGTACCAGAACGAGGTGTCCGAGCGCCTCTCGGAGCAGGTGCTGCACGCCCTGTACGAGCTCCTACGCGGCTTCCAGGCCGCTCACGAATTCTCCCAGGGTGGGCTTCTGCGCGAGCCGCTCTCCGAGGACGGCGACCGCAACGACATCTACCGCGGCCTGCTCTCCGTCATCCTGCGCCTGGTCTTTCTGCTCTACGCGGAGGAACGCGGCATGCTGCCGGAGAACGGGAACTTCTCGCGATACTACTCGCTCACTGGTCTCTACCAGCGCTTGCGCGAGGATGCCGCCCTCAACCCGGACACCATGGACCAGCGCTTCGGCGCCTGGGCGCAGCTTCTGGTGCTGTTTCGCCTCATCCACGACGGCGCCCGCGCCCATCGCACCGGCGGCGCCGTAAGCCTGCCG
>JAPOQV010000353.1 GCA_026710565.1 Spirochaetaceae bacterium
ACGGCCGCGTGGCGGTCGTCACCGGCGGCGCCGGCGGCACCGCCGTCTTCCTGCAGGCCGATCTGGCCACCCACGACGGCTGCCGCGCCACGGTGGACGAGGCGGTCGCCGCCTTCGGGACCGTCGACGTGTTGTGCAACAACGTCGGCATCCAGCCTCCCGCGTCCTACCAGACGGCGGAGGACACGACCGAGGAGATGTGGGACCTGATCATGGCGGTCAACGTGAAGAGCTACTTCCTTACCGCCAAGTACGCCATCCCGCACATGCGCCGCCGCGGCGGCGGGGCGATCATCAACATCGCCAGCGTGCAGGGCCTGCAGTCGGCGCCGCTGGTCCCGGCGTACGCCGCCAGCAAGGGCGCGGCCCTGTCGCTGACCCGCCAGCTCGCGGTCGACTACGCGCGCGAGAACATCCGCGTGCTGGCCGTCTGCCCCGGCAGCATCGACACGCCGCTGCTGCGCGCCGCGGCGGCCATGCAGGAGGGCGACCTGGAGCAGACCGTGCAGGACTGGGGGCTGTCCCACCCGCTGGGCCGCACCGGGCAGCCCGAGGAGATCGCCTCGGTCGTGGTGTTCCTGGCCGGATCCGGCGCGTCGTTCATGACCGGCGAGTACGTCTGCGTCGACGGCGGCTACAACGCGCTGGGAGCCTGGGCGCAGCCGCGAGATCCGGGCGACGCGTGAGCGACGGGCTGGACGGCCGCGTGGCGGTCGTCACCGGCGGCGCCGGCGGCATCGGCCGGACCGTGTGCAGGCACTTCGCGGAGCGGGGCGCGCGCGTGACGGTCGCCGACCTGGCGGCCGACCGGGCCGCGGAGACGGCCGCCGAGTGCGATCGGCAGCACGCGATCGGCGTGCAGATCGACGTGGTCGATCCCGCCTCCGCCGCGGAATGCGTGGCGGCCACGGTCGAGCGCTTCGGCCGCGTCGACTTTCTCGTGCACTGCGCCGGCAACAACATCAAGGGGCCGGCCCTGGAGCTGAGCCTGGAGGACTGGCGCAGCCAGCTCGACACCCATCTGACCGGCGCGTTCGTCTTCTGTCAGGCGGTGGGCCGGCGCCTGGTGGCGCAGGGGGAAGGGGGCCGCATCGTGCTGCTCTCGTCCGTCGCGGCGTGGGCGCCGATCCCGCAGCGCGGTGCCTACAGCCCCTCCAAGGCGGGCCTGGTGAGCCTCGCGCAGGTGTTGTCCGTGGAGTGGGCGGAGCATCGGATCAACGTCAACGCCGTCTGCCCGGGCGTGGCCAAGACACCGATGACCGATATGGTGTATTCACGTGACCCAGAGTTGAAGCGAACCCGCCGGAACCGGATGCCGATTCCCCGCGAGGTGCTGCCGGAGGAGATCGCCGACCTGGTGGTCTTCCTGTGCGGCGCGGGCTCGGCCTACATCAACGGGGCGGCGATACCGATCGACGGGGGCTTTCTCAACTCGGGGTTCATGCCGGAACGCAACCTCGACGAGACCTCTTGAGCAAACCACAGGGAAGGAGCAAAAGGAACATGGCGGACAAGGACAAGAAACTACAGGACCTCGACCAGCGGATCATCGGCGTGATCATCGGCGCCGTCGGCTTGGTGATGTTCGTGCTGGGCGTGGCTGGCGTGCTGAGGATCACCTTCTTGGGGGTGATCGGCGTGATCGTCGGCGTCATCGTCTACTTCGTCGGCGTCAGCAACAAGAAGAAGTGGGAAGAGGTGAAAAAGGACCTTTACCCGGAAGGTGAGGACGCCGGCGGCGAAAGCAGCTAGCGCCCCGAAACCGTCGCCTACGGCTCACCCCCACCTTCCCGCGCCGGCGCACGGCCGGGGTGGGGAGTCCGCTTCCACCGTCGGAAACGGCCATGGCCGTATACTGCGTGTGATGGCCCAAGCAGCCGCAGTGCACGGCCTGTCGGTCCGCCCTGCGCGGCGCGCCGACATGCGCGCATTCATCAGGTTCCCGTGGGCGATCTACCGGGACGATCCGCACTGGGTGCCGCCGCTGCTCCAGCGTGAGCGCCGGCGCCTGAACCCGGCGGCCAACCCGTTCTTCGAGCACGCGTCCATCCAGCCGTTCGTGGCGTTCCGGGACGGCCGCATGGCAGGCCGCGTCGCCGCGATCGTCGACGAGCGGCACAACGAGTACCACGGCGAGGCGGCCGGATTCTTCGGCTTCTTCGAATGCACCGACGACGCGGAGGTGG
>JAPOQV010000354.1 GCA_026710565.1 Spirochaetaceae bacterium
GCCGCACGGCCCCCGGGTCCGCGCCGGCGCGTGCGGCCCATACGAGCCCCCGGCCATCCTCGTCCTTCGCCTGCGGATGGTCGAAGAGGACGGCGGCCTTGAGGTCCTCGAACGTCTCCTCGTCGACATCGAGCTGGCGCTTGAGCGCGCGATACGAAACCCGGCCGCGGCGGCGCAGCAGGTCCAGGACCTGATCCAGCATCTCGTAGAAGTCCATGGTTCGGCCCGGTCGTTTTCGTCGGTTCTATCGACGGTTGGAACGGGTCACGTCATCGACGAGTCGACCTTGGCCACGCCTCCGGTCGAACCCATGAGCTGCCGCCGGCAACGCCTTGTTCACGACGGGCGGGAATCATAGTCATGCCGAATCGACTCCGCAAAACGATGTAACCATATCGCATCAGTCGGCAACGGTACATAATCATGACCGGCTGGAGATCCGTCAGCCCAAACGGTCCAGGATGTTGTGCGTGACGCGGTCCACCGTGGCGTCCCCGCCGCGCCGGCCGTTGCTCCACTCCCTGCACCCGCCCGTCACCAACGTGCCGCGCGGGTGCTCAGGTCCCCCATTACGGCTGGGGCACGCTCACGTCATCGACGACATCATCTCGTGCAGTTCCCTGGCCGCCGGGTACAGCAGGTGCCAGTCGCCGCCCGAGCAGAGCCATGAGACGCCGCCGTCGATCCAATGGCGAAACGCCTCGGGATCGGGGCCGATCGACTGTCCCATCGGCACGCCCGCGGCGCGCGCCGCGTCGAGCATCCGCTGGATGGCCGCGACCACGTCGGGATGGCCGGGCTGCCCCAGCAGGCCCATCGTGCCGGACAGGTCCATGGGCCCGGGGACGATGCTGTCCACGCCCGGGATCTGCAGGATCTCGTCGATCTGGTTCACCGCGTCGATGTGCTCGATCTGCAGGATCACCAGGATCTCGGAGTCGACCTTGGCCAGGTAGTCCTCCGTGCTGCGCGCGCTGAAGCGTACGCCACGGATCGGGCCGAAGCCGCGCACGCCGCGCGGCGGGTAGCGGCACGTCTGCACCGCCTGCTCGGCGTCCGCCAGGTTGGAAATGCGCGGCATGATGATGCCGGCCGGGTGCATCTCCAGGAACGGCTTGACCACCACCGAGTCGTTCGACGGGACGCGGATGAACGGTGCCATGCCCACGCCGCGGCAGGTGCGGACGTGATTCAGGCAGTGATCGAGCGTCATCGCGGAGTGCTCCATGTCGATCCAGACGATGTCGAAGCCGACCTCGCCCAGCAGCTCGATCACCGTCGAGTCGGTGAGGGTCACGTTGGTGCCGATGCAGACCTCGCCGCGGGCCCACTTGTCACGAATCGTTTGCAGTTGGTTCACGGTGGCGGAGCATACCGGCTCGGCGCCGGCTTGATCGACACGGGCGGCGCTGCCACCCTCGATGGGGACGTGAAGCTCATCAACGGCATCGAGGTGCTGACCGGCATGATCACGCAGGGCTGCGTGCTGCACACCCATGCCGACGCGCTCATGCAGGGTTTCTACCCGGTGGTGGCGCGCGACGGCGTCGGCTCCTACGAACAGGATTGGCACGAGCTGGCGATGCGCTGGATGGCGCGCAAGAGCCCGGTCTACTCGGTGAGCGAGATTTCCGCGGAGTGGAGCGAGGCGAGGGCGCCAGAGTGAGCGAAGCGAACCTCACTCGCAGAGTGAGCGAAGCGGCGCGCCGTTTGGCCCTTGCCGGGATCGCGTCCCTGGCGCTGGTGGCGTGCGGCGGCCTTGACGACGGGCTGTACGCGCGCATCGTCACCGACGAGGGGCGCATGCTGGTGCGCCTTCATGAGGAACGCGCGCCGCTGCCGGTGGCCGCGTTCGTGGGGCTGGCGGAAGGGGTGCTGGGTCCCGAAGGGGTCTAGGACGGGTCGCTGGGGGGGAGAGCC
>JAPOQV010000355.1 GCA_026710565.1 Spirochaetaceae bacterium
AACTGGATCGGGGACGCGATCTCCGGGACGCACGTCACAACCGGATCGAATGTGGCGTACCGCATCGAGACGCTATACGCCGACGACATGGATTTCGGGGCCGGCATTCCGAACTGGGCCGCGTTCTCGTTCCGTCCCCATGTGGCGTGCGGGAATGGGCCGACGCTGAGGATCAAGACCCAGGCGGTGAAGGATCTCGTCTGGCCGGATGGTTCGAGCCTGGCTGAAAACCAGATCGGGCCGGCGAACGTCGTCACCGCCGTCCACGTGTCGGCCACCGGGAAGATGGTGGTGGTCAAGCCCACCAAGCCAACCGCGGACGGCGGGATGGGTGGTGTGGACGAGAACGCCGTCAATGCGCTGATCGCCGCCAAGCTGCTAGTCGGGGCACCGATCGACGGGAAGCTGTTGACCTGGGGCGACCGTGAGCCGTACACGGCGGGAACCGTCGCCGGGCTCGGCGCGGGCCAGTGGATGCAGTCGCTGGCCGATCCGGCAGACCTGTACGTGGGGGCCGACGCCCTGACCGAAGCCTATCTGCGCAGGGCCGCAAGCGCAACCGCCATCAAGGTGGGCAACGCCGTGTACGCGCTCGCCGCTGCCCCGACAGTCCACACGGCGGCACCGGCCAACGGCAACGCCGTCATGCGCGTGCAGGTGGCGAACCTCCCGGCCCAGGGCGCTGGGGTGGAAGCGCTCACCGTGCGGGTCGGGGACAAGATCATCGGGGACCGCGACGTGAGGGCGCTGGTGGGCGACGGCATCCTGGCCGGTGTGGCCAAGCCGACTCCCGCGTCGGACAAGTTTTTCGTCGTGAAAGTTACGTCAGGAGGTGTGGTCTCCCTTGCGGAGGCCGTGTTTCGTCGTTACGTAACGCCGGGCAATTATCAGTTCACCGTCCCGGCTGGCGTCACCACGCTGAAGGCCATCATGGCCGGTGCAGACGGGGGCGGGGGCGGCGGCGGCGGATCTGGCGGTTATGCTCATGGTGACGTCGATGGATCACCAGGAGGCGGCGGTGCCGCTGGAGTGGACGGGGGGCCAACGCTGCTCACATACGGCGGCACAACGCACCGAGCGAATGGCGGTCAAGGCGGTAACGGCGGTGATGGCGGTGACGCTCAACTTACAGACGGTGGTATTGATCCCGGTACGCCAGGCGGCAGGAACGCTGGCAGCACCGCGTCGCAAACTGGCGGTGGCGCTGGGGGCGCTGCCGGGTCAGCCGAAGGTGTTCCTGGTAACGATGGTGTTGACGGCGCTGCAGGCCAAACCAGAACTGTAACGTTGGTCGGGCTTGTAGCCGGCTCAACGATTGATATCACTGTTGGTGCCCGCGGTGCTGGTGGATCTGGCGGTGGTGCTGGATACCATGGCGATGGCCCTGAAACGAGTTATGGCTTGGCTGGTACTGCTGGCCCCAACAACGGCAGCTTGACACTGAGGATGGGATGAACCCCTACATGCGGCAGATTGCCGCTCCGGACTTCGAGGGCGACCGCCTTACCGACGCGCTGAAGCTGGAGATCGTCAACCGGATCTACAACGGGGAAACGCTGCTGTCCATCTGCAAGGACAAGCTGCTCGATCGCGCCGTGGTGGACCTGGAGCTGCGCTTCGACAAGGACTTCGCGGACGCCATGCAGCAGGCGCAGCTCGGATTCGGCGACACGTGCGCAGAGCGCGCCCAGGCCGTGGTGTTGAGCGCGGGCCGGGAGTTCTACCCGGAACGGCAACAGAACGGCAAGCCGCATCCGCTGGCCGGCCAGCCGATCCCGCTGGAGGAACGTATCTTCAGGCTGCGGCACGCCAAGCTCGTGGCGGACAACGAATGGCGGCTTGCGGATCGCACGTCGCGCACGTACCGGCCCAAGCAGGCCGAGAAGCCCGTCGCCCGCCCGCCCACGACGATGGAAATGGGAATGCCCGAGAAGGACGCTGCGCTGCCCCAGGGCGACGATGAGACTGAAGGACTTTAGTTCCCGTGCGGCCCGCGATACGGTCAGTTCCCCGTACCGCCCGCGCAAGCTGCAGGAGATCGTCCACCGCAGCGCCAAGCGCTTCCGGCTGATCGTCGCGCACCGCCGCTTCGGCAAATCCTTCCTGTGCGCCGCCGAGTGCCTGTGGGCGGCCCTGACCCTCAACCGGCACAAGCTGCGCATGAGCCCGCCGCGGTACACGTTCGTGGCACCGACCGCGGACATGGCCAAGGACCTGGGTTTCGATCCGACCATCAAGTTCCTGGGCAACTGGCCGCACAAGGCCAAGCGTACGGTCCCGTTCACGATCACGTTCCCCTCGATGGTGGATCCGAGCGTGGAATGCACCATTACCTTCGTCGGGGCCACCAACATCGATTACCAGCGCGGGCGCTACCTGGATGGCGTCGTGGTGGACGAGTACGGGGAAATGCCAGGCGGAATCTGGCAGGCGGTCATCTTCCCGATGCTGGCCGATTACACCGGCTGGGCCATGTTCATCGGCACGCCGAAGGGCCGCAACGCCTTCTACAAGCTGTACAAGGAAGCGCTGGCCGCGGTCGAGTGGGACACGTTCTTCTTCCCGGCTGAAAAGACAGGCCTGATCCCGCAGGAAGAGCTGGACACGCAGCGCAAGCAAATGGGCGCGGACCTGTTTGCGCAGGAGTTCTCTCTCGAGTGGATGGCCGCCGTCGTGGGCACCTACTACGGCAAGATCATCAACGGGCTGCAGGCGAACGATCGCATCACGACCGTGCCGCACAGCCCCTCACACCGCGTGTTCACCGGCTGGGACATCGGCATCGACGACAGCACCGCAATCTGGTGGGCGCAGCGCATCGCTGGCCGCACCAACCTGATCGACCATTACGAGGTCAACAACATGCCCCTGGCCGACATCGTGGAAATGGTCATTGACAAGGTGGACATCCAGGGCCGGCCCTACACCTACGGCAATCACTACTTCCCGCACGACATTGCCCAGCGCCACGTGTGGGACGGGAAATCGGTCGAGCTGAACCTCCTGGATGCCTTCGAAGGCTACGGGCACGTCATCATGAATCCGAAGCGCAAGGTCAATGACGGCATCGATGCGGTACGCCGGCTGCTGAAAACCTGCTACTTCGACGCGCGGCGCACGTCGAACGGGCTGGATATGCTCACGCTGTACCGCCAGAAGTGGGATCCGAAACTGGGCATCAGCTCGGGGCCGCTGAAGGACGACTCGACGCACAGCGCCGACGCCTTGCGCTCCCTGGCGGACGGTATGCCGGCATTCAAATCCGAGCCCAAGCCAGGCCACGGGGCCGACCGCGGGCTTGGACTGTCGGAAGAAGAGCTGTCAACCGTTGATATCATGAACCGCGAGGGTTTCCTGAACCCCTATGAGTTTGGCTCCACAAGACTCCCTGACTGAGCTCTCCCGGGAGCAGGTCGATTTAAGCCGGCTCAGACCCAAGACGGACGAGGACCTGGCGCGGCTGCTGCAGGAAGAGTTCGAGCTTGCGCATTCCGGCCAGGAGGATCACGCCGACGAGTCCGCGGACGGCCTGGACTACTACCTGGCCAACCAGACCTATCGCAAGTACACCCGCGTCGATGGCCGCGCCACGACTTCCCAGGTCATCGACAAGACCGTCGCGGAAGTGGTGGACGATACGCTCCCGGACCTGATCCGCGTCGCGCTCGGCAACGTGAACCTGGTCGAGTTCGAGGCGACCCGCAAGATTGACGCCATGCACGTGGCCGCCGCGACGATGGGGGTGAACCAGACGCTGCGCCGGCAGGAGGATCTTGAGCATCAGATTCACGACTACATCAAGAACGGGCTGCTGCAGAAGATCGGTGTCATTGAGGTCCAAGTGCTCGATGCGGTGGAGACTCCGGAGCGGCACGAAGACATGTCGCTCGAAGAGTTCTACGCGCTGCGGGCTTCCGTGCAGGACGGGCGCGTGGTCTACGAGGGGCCGGGCTCGCTGCCTCAAACGGTCAATGCAGTGGTCTACGAGCAGGATCCGCGGCGCTACCTGATCCGCTCGATCCAGCCCAGCGACCTGTTCCTGGCCAGGGACGCCACCAGCACCAACCAGTCCAGCGTCGACGGAGCCCGGTACGTGGGGGTCCAGCAGGTCATGTCCGTGGCGTCTGCGCAGCTCCAATGGCCGGAGGCGGCTGACAAGTTCGTGCTCGCTGCCCAAATGGGGTACGCGGCCGGGGGGCACGACGTGGACGAGGCGGTCAGCCGCTTCCGCGAGCTGCGCGGCGAGGCCGAGGACAAATTCCCGGAGGCGGGCCGCAGCCACAACCTGCTGGCCAGCAACATCCGCGTGATGCGCGAGTACATCCGATCCGACCTGGACGAGGACGGTTTCCCGGAGCTCACGCTGTGCATCCGCGTCGGCAAGACGATCATCCACAAGGAGCCGGTCCTGAACAACATGATCGCCACCTGGTCGCCGTACCGGATTCCGGACGAGGTAGTGGGCGAGTCGGTGGCGGACAAGCTCATGCCGCTGCAGGACATCAACACGGCGTTCTGGCGAATCTGCAACGACGCGGCGGCCTACGCGACGCGGCCCAGGGTCGCGCTCAACGAGCGATCGGCGCGGACGCACGACATCCCGACCATGTACGACCTGATGAATTGGTCCCCGATGGCTCCGATCCGCGTGGCGGGGAACCCGAACGAAGAGCTGATGCGCATCGAGTCGCCGGACGTGACGTCGCCGGCGCTGAAAGTGCTCGACTTCAACGAGCGGCTGCAGGAGCGGTGGTCCGGGATCTCCAGGCGGCAGCGCGGGCTGGATCCGCAGTCCGTGTCCCAGGAGTCCGCCAAGCGGCACCAGGACGTCGTGTCCACCGGCAGCGGGCGGATGGAGTTCCTGGCGCGGTGCATGGCTGCCGGGCTGCGGGGCATCGGCTCGAAGATGCTGGAAGCGCTGATCCGGCACGGCGAAATGCTGGAGATCGAGTACGAAGAGGAACAGTGGGTTTCGGTGGATCCCTCCCAGTGGTCGCCGAAGCTCAATCCGGTGGTGCATATCTCCGGGTCTGCCGGCTCGCGGCAGCTCGAGATCGAACACCTGCTGCAGCTCTACGACGTGCAGCTCTCCCTGTATGAGAAATTCGGCCCGGAAAACCCCTTCGTCGGTATCGCGGAGATCGCGGAGACGGTGCGCGAGCTGGTGGACGCCTACGGGTTCCGCGACACGAAGCGGCTCATCAAGCGCCCGATGCCGGACAAGGTGCGCAAGTTCGTGGAGTGGATGGTTTCCCAGGAGAACAAGGATCCGGCTGTGATCGCCGCCGAGATCGAAGCGCAGTCGGCGGACAAGCAGATCCAGGCGGAAGCGGAGAAGGACAAGTACCGCCTGGACGGCGACAACGCCATGAAGCGCGTCGAGATCGAAGCGAAATCGAAAATCGAGCTGGCCAAGATCGCCGCGGAGAAGGACATCAAGCTCCAGGAGCTGAAGGAGAAGCGGGCCGAGCGCGAAATGAATGAGCGCATCGCTCGGCGCAAGATCGAAGTGGAGGAAAAGAAGATCCAGGCGCAGAAGGAACAGGCCGCCGCCACCCGCGCGGCGGCCGCGGCGAACCAGGGGGGTGGCGATGGAGCCTCCGGAACTCAATAAATTCGAGGCGATGCAGGAGGGCCGCGCCCAACGCATCGAGGAACAGCTTGACGAGATCGAGACGCTGGGGCCGCACTTCGAAGCGATGGAGAAGGCGCGAGTTGCCGCCGTCGAAGGCATTGTCATCAAGATGTCGGAAACCGCCCCGTGGCACGTGTGGCAGCTTTGGGTCTATACTCTGTTCTTGAAGGCGATCGAGGTCTACCACGCTCACTTCCGGTCCTTGATGCTGAACCGGGACGAGTTGGAGGACGAGCTGGTACGGATCCGCACGTCGCCGGAGTGGGCTAAGATCAGGAAGTGGCGAGAGGCTGAAGATGGAACAGGACGGGATGATTGAAGCCGAACCCACCGATCTAGGTGGGCTAGAGAGCGAAATCCCCACCGGGAACCTTCCAGGAAGCACCGCCCTGGAGCAGGCCGTATTCGGGGCGCAAGGCTCCGGAGACGGCGACGATCGCCCACTGACCGCCGAGCAGCAAGCGGGCCGGGCGCTAGGCGATGAGTCAATCGACGCGGGTGATTCGCAGTACGTCGACGAGGACGGCCAGCCGCGGCTGCCTGGCGACGGCGACGGCGGCGAAGGCGGCGAAGGCGGCGGCGAGACGGGCGCACTGGTCCCGGTCAAGCCCGAGGATGACCATCACCTCGCCAGCTTCGACATGGGCAACGGCGTCTACCGCGACCTGAGCTTCACGGACATCCGCCAGGCCGTAGCCCGCGCCGACGAGTATCACAGCTTCGTGGAGAACAGCCGCGCCCGCCTGGCGATCGCGGAGAACGCCCTGACCGAGCTTGGCCAGGACAGCGGCGTGTACGGTCGGTCGGTCGCGCTCAACGACCGCATCAGCCTGTGGCTCCAGGACAACGAGAACCTGATTGCGCCACCGGACCCGAAGCTGCTGGACGACACCGCGAACCCCGAGAATGTCGCGCAGTTCCGGGCACAGAATGAGCGGCACCTGCAGCATCAACAGCGCGTGCTCGCGGCGAAGCGGCTGCGCGAAGACAATATCCAACAGCAGCGCGACCGGCAGAAGATCATCGACAGCCGCACCCGCGAGCAGGTGCTCAAGGTCGCCGTGGCCGTCTGGCCAGCGCTCGGCAAGAAGGAAGAGGCGGAATCCGTCGAGGCCTTCCTGCACACTTACGGCTACACCATGCAGGATGTAGCCCAAATGAGAGACCCCCGCATGTTCTCGATCATGGCGAAGGCTTATCGCTTCGATCGGGCCATGCAATCTCGACAGCAACGCGACCGCAAACAGCGCCGCCAGCCACCGCGCATCGTGCGCGGCCGGCCTGGCAGGGGCCGTGGGCGAGCCCGCCAGGGCGGCTTGCGTCCTTCATCAGGTGACGGCGGACCCCGGCACCTGAAGGACGCCGGAGACGCGCTGCTGAGGCTTGACGACTAAGGGGGAAATACACAATGGCTGCGGCCACCACAACCACGACGCCAGTTCAGGCGGTGGATCGCCACACTATCCGCGAGGAAGTGATGGACACGATCTACAACATCGACCCGATCCAGACGCCGCTGATGTCGGCGCTCTCCCGCGGCACCTGCCGCAACACCCAGTTCGACGTCCTGCAGGACGAGCTGGCCGACGCGGACGACGATAACGCGATCATCCAGGGCGCGGACGCCCGCTTCTTCACGCGCCCGTCCGCCACGCGGGTGACGGCGTACACGCAGAAGTCCGACAAGGGTGTGTTCGTTTCGGACACGGCCCAGGCCGTTGCCAACTACGGCTACAACTCGGAACTT
>JAPOQV010000356.1 GCA_026710565.1 Spirochaetaceae bacterium
CGCCGAGATGCCAGTCGGCGGTGTGCAGAATCCGCATCGCGTTCTATCCCTTCCGGGGTGCGTCCGCCCCCTCGGCCAGCTCGCACCCTCGCGCGTACGGCGCGCGGTCTCCGCGCTTCGCGCCGGCCCCGCCGTGCACGCAGATGGCGCTCGCCGAGCGGATCTCGTCGGACGTCACCCAGAGGCTTCGCGTGGTCGCGCCCGTCGCCGGGCCGGCGAGCTCGGCGACGATGCGCGCCGCGACCAGGGGCATCAGCCACGTGCTCTCGTGGCTCTCGCCGATCGAGATCACCGTCGCGTCCGCCTCGTCCTCGTGCGTCGCCATCGGGTCTGCGGACAGCAGGCGCCCGACCTCGAGCTCGGCCTGCTCCGGCGCGATCCCGCGCCACAGGTCCGGCTCCATCCGGATGGTCGTGCAGGGCTTGCGCCCGAGCGTGCCCGTCTTGTCGATGTACAGCGTCATGCGGGGTCCCCGAAATACGCGTTGCCAGCCGCGCGTTTTCGTTGCTGAAATCGCCGTTCCGGCGCGTTGTGGGGCGTTGCCGGGGCTCGTTGCCCCGCTTTCTGGTAGTTTCTCGACACTGCGGCGGGCCCGGCAGAACGCCGAAACCCGTCCGTCTTCGCCCAAGTTGCGCCCCAACGCGTTGGGGTTGATAACGGTTGACCCAGATTTCGGGCCTTACGCGTTGGATCGCCGGAAATGCGGTGCCGCGGCGGCGCGCAAGGTGTGACATCGCGCGCCTCTTCCAGGCTCGGTCGGGGTGGCGTTTGCGGCGTGTTCGCCGCTTGGTCTCGAGCCCTCGGATCGCTTCATGGCGTTCACGCTGCGATGCGTTGCCGGTGCCGCTGCGGTGAAGCGCAGGGGTGCTCGGCCGCCGGCGCGGGGTGATCGCATTGGCCGCGTTCCTCGCCGCGGTGATTGCTGGTTCGTCCCCGCAATCGCTGCGCGGGCCGGCTGCCTTCCACGGCGTGTCGTTGCCGAGTCGTCAGATGAAGCTCAGGTGCACCACGTCGCGACCTTCGGTCGCGGTGCGCAGTGCGGTGGCCAGCTCTGAGAGGACCTCTCGCAGGCTCCTGTCGTCGTCGTTCGCCGGATCGTCGGCGGTCGCCTCCAGCTCGGCGTCGATGGTCGCGGCGTGCGCCGTGAACTGCTCGCTCAGCCCGGAGACCGGCTCGTCGTCCTCTCCCATCGCCTTGATGGCTTCGGCCGTGCGCCGGAGTGCCTCGGCGCGTTCAGATCCTGCGTCTGCCCGGCTCCGCAGCCATCCGGCCAGCAATCCGACGGCGTGGCCGGTGACCGTGAAGTCGGTGCTGTGGTACTCGGTGTGCATCAGTGTCCGTGACACGTTCTCCATCTCCCTTCGGGTTGTGGTCTGGCTCGTCCCCCGCGGGCGCGGGGCGGACGGGGCGCGGTCTTCGGTCAGGGTCCGTGTAGCGGGTTCATCCCCCCGCGCGCGGGGCGGAGTTCGGTGGCCGCCGTGGTCCGGCTGTCACTGGGGGTTCATCCCCGCGCGGGCGGGGCGGGGTTCGTCCTTCGACTTGGCGGACCAGATCGCGAGAGGTTTTACCCCGCACCTGGGGTCAGTCTGATTCGCTGTTCGCGTCGGGGATCATTGCGCCTTCGAGCGTCGCTAGCAGTCCGTGGTGAAAGTCTGTCCTGGAGGGATCGACACGGCCGATCCCGTGCCCTACACTGGCCGAAATGGCGATGGGGACGACCCGGGACCGTGGGTCACAACAGTCGATGTGGGTGGCGACTTCGGACCTGCCCC
>JAPOQV010000357.1 GCA_026710565.1 Spirochaetaceae bacterium
AGCGGCCGAGGACCGCGATCTGGGCGGCGGCGGGCACCGCGCGATGCTGGCCGCGCACCGGAAGCTGCGCTGGTTCGGCTGCTTCCGCTACACGGTCGGCAAGCCGGCCGCTCCGCCGCACTGGCCCGAGCCACGGGACCACGTGGCCGAGATCCACATTCAGAACCACGTGACCCCGGACTCGCCGTTCGGCGACCGGCGGCGGCTGGCGACGTGGATGCGCGAGCTGGCCGCCGACGTCGAGGCCAAGGCTCCGCACGTCACGCGCATCGGCACCGGGTCGTGGCTGAACGCCACCCGGCACTTCCTGCAGGTATACCCGCAGAGCTACGCCGCGTCGCTGGTGCGGCTGAGCGGCGAGGGCAAGGCCGGGCTGGGCACCTGGGGGCAGTTCATCACCCGCGGCCTGCGGCTCAACGAGCCGCGCGCACAACTCCTGCGGTCTGAACAGACCTTCGCCTGCCCGCAGTCATACGGAAATTGCTCCTTCGACGAGTTCCGCCGCCACACCGAAACCGCCGCCCGTCAGGCCGGCCTTTGAGACTCGCAGTTTGCGGGCTGTCCGTCGAGGAACGAGCGACCCGCCGAGAACGCAGCAGCCGTTTGACCCTTCTACCCGCGACAACTACGCTGAAATGACGAAACGGATGTCCTCAAGCTGACTCGACCGTAGCGCACTGGAGGAGTCTCGAGCAATGGCGTCGCCCGCGGACAAGATGAACCTTGCAGGCCGGCACCTGGAACGTGTGCAAGCTGCGTGGGACGATCCGACCGACTCGGCAGATCTTTCCTTGTACGGTCTGTATGCCCTTGAGGCTGCTGTTGATGCTGCCCTCCTGTTCCATAGGAAAGAGATACAACGAGCACACTGGCATCGCGTCGACGCAGCGAAGTAATTGTCTTCCGAACATGGACTTGATGATGCCTCCGAACTCATTCGCGATCTCAATGAAGTGCGAAAGCGCGAAGCGTATGGAGACGTCATAGCTCCGGAGCTGGACGCGGAGGAGGTGGCGACCACGATCGAGAAGTACATCGATGCAGTCGCCGCCATCGTGGACAAACAATGAGCGTGATGATCTCTCAGTCACCTGATCGGCTCATTCACAGATGGCCGACGGCCCGCGCCAAGGAGTGGGTCTCCTCGTTCCTTACAGAAGCGCGTCAGGATCGGAACGTAATCGCTGTAGTAGCCATTGGCTCTGCGGTACGATCGAGGGTGCCATCCGACGATCTTGACCTGTTTGTCCTGTGCCGGGACAGAACCCTTTTGAGAGCACGAGCGCCCATCGAGATCGACGTGCGTACTACGAACGTCGATAGCGTCGAACAGGATATTCAAGCTGGACGGGACTTGGCGATCTGGGCCGTACGCTATGGGCATCCTCTGCTGGACCGAGATGGAAACTGGCGACGCACTGTGAATCACTGGGTGGATGAATTGCCTCTCCCTGACCCATCGATCTCCATGGAGCGCGCCCGGAAGGCAGAAGAACGCATCCAGGACTTACATGATATAGGCGACGAGGATGCAGTCCGCGAGCTTACCATCTCGTATCTGACGCACCGTTCGTGGGCGCGTCTGGCGCAAGCGGGAGTGCACCCGCAGTCCCGTCCCGAGCTTTCACGGCAGCTTCGGGCAGTCGGCGAGGCTGATCTTGCCGCCACGCTCGAACAAGCGCTGTCGGCACGGAACTGCCGTTCGTGACGGAACCAGAGCTCCTCAAACGCATCACCGTGCGGACTGACGTCTTTGGCGGAAAGCCGCTCATTCGCGACATGCGGATCGCCGTGGAGCATGTCCTCGGGATGCTCGCCGCCGGAGACACCGAACAGACGATTCTCGCGGAGTACCCGTTCCTGCAACCTGAGGACATCCGGGCGTGCCTCCTCCTTGCCCACCGTTCCATCGCTGGCGAGCGGGTCCATGCCCGGGACAGCGCACGGGCTGCGCACGGCGTTCCGTTCATGTTGCGCGGACAGCGGCGTTGACCGGGAGCTGGCCGAAGCCGCGCTAGCTCTAGCTCACGTGGTCAAGGGAGTCGAGGGCGCCTACCAAACGGTCCGACTTGCACGAACGGCGGCGGGCTTTGATGCAGCGGTGGGCCAACTACCTGATGGACACGCCCGAACAGGATTGACGGCGCGCGCACTTACGCGGTACAATTATCCCCTCATCTGACGGGAGGATGATTCGCCCGTTGTGACCCACATACAACAGGAGCGTTCATCATGCAGCAATCAGAATCCCGCGATTTTCCCGCCTATCCTCCGAACACCGCAGGTCCTTGGAGCTGGTCGGGATAGGCCGCACCACGCTCTGGACGCTGACGAAGTCCGGGGACTTTCCGGCTCCTATCCGACTCTCGAAACGGGCTGTCGGATGGCGCCGCGCTGACGTAGAGCGCTGGATCGACTCCCGACCGGCAGCCTGATCTAGAGAGGATTCACTCTAGAACGTGAATGGACTACCGGGGTCCCTCGGCTTTGGACCGGGTTTGAAAACGACTCCGCTAGACTTGGCTTTGTTGCTGCTGGAGCTAAACACTTCATGGGTCTTCTTCTGCGCCTGATACCGGATGAGATTCCGGTACACCGTGCGCGCTTCTTGGCCTTGAAGATGCGCGCCGCACCTCGGGCAGGTGATGCTCTGCACTTCCTTGTTCGTGACGACGGCGTTCGCAGCGACCTTGCAGCGTCGACATTTGAGAGTTTGGTCCATGGCAAGGGGAGCATAGCCCATCGGATGGGCTGGCACCATTCGGCGTTGGCCACGGGAAGCCGCAGAGGCGTGCCGCTGGGACTTCTCCAGCACCGAGCAGCGGCGGCGCCAGCGGGTGCAAGCTCACTTCCGCCGGGTCTAAACCGGTGCGCAACGTCGACCGGGACCGGGCCATCATCCGTGACTGACAGGGCGGCATGACGTACCGCGCCATCTCGAACCGCCACGGGCTGAGCCTGGGCGGCGTCTTCCACGTCATCGAGCGAGCCCGGCCGGTCCAGTCGGCTGACGGGTGGTCGGTGGTCCGGACCGGACCGCGCTACCGCTTCACGGGCCGTCCGCGGCGCACCAAGCGCCCGTGTTCGGTTTGCCATAGGACGGTGACGAAGGAAGTGACGATCTCTGTTCCTATTGATGGTCTCCTAGAGCAGCCGGTGGGCGCATTTCGCCTTACGACAAGCCGTCGACCGCCACCAAAACCGGCGTGGAGAATCCCGTGGCGAACCGTCGAGAAGGACGGCCAGTGCTTCTACGCCCCGCCGTAGTAGAATCCGGCCCATCGTACGGGTGACGGCGCGGCCGACAGGCGGCAACGTGGCGCGGGCGGCGATTGCGTCCAGGCGGGCCACGGCGCGGCGGCTCCACGGCCACGGCCACGGCGAGCAGGCGGGCATATTCCCGGAGTCCCACTATCCGAACGGGACGCACACGGCGGCGGTTGCCCAGGCTCACGACTTCGGACTGGGCGTACCCGGAACGGCCATTCATGCGGCAGGCGATGCCGGCGATCGTGCGGCGGGGGCGGCGCATCATCGCGGAGCGAGGACTGACCGATGTGGACGACGCGACGCTTGAGGCCAACGGCCAAGCCGCGGCGGTCGGCCGAAGCGCTCACCACTCCGCCCATGTCACGCTCCACGGTTCGGGCCCGTCAACGCAAGGGGCGGCGGGTGAATCCGCTCATCGACACCGAGCGGATGGGGGAGTCAATCACGCACCGGAAGGTGTGAGCCCGCGGGCGGTGGGCTGAGGTGTGGTCACTTAGTAGCCTACCCACTGCGTTCCCGCGATCCACGGCGTCCGGTTCTCGCCACCGCTCAACGCCTCGGGGGCACGCCCGTCGGTTCACGGACCGGGGACGTCGTCGACCATCGCTTGAACCTCCCCGGAGCGCCGCGGCGTGCACGCGGCCACCGCGGCCGCGACCGCGAAATTGATCATCATGCCCACGGTGCCTATTCAGCCTATTCCCTCTCGCGAGATACCCACAATCAATGCTGCGGCGTGTTCACGTCCGGGTTGACGGACTTGAAGTAGACGACATAGCGGCCGTGAACGTGATGCCGACCACCATGCCGCAAATCGCACCGGCGCGTTCATGCGCTTCGAAAAGATCCCCATGGCGATCGCCGGGGACGAACGATCTGGCCGCCAGACCGAAGGCGAACGCCACGACGTGCGCCACGAATTCCGGCGGGTTGATGCCGAAATACCGAGGTCATGCGCGACCGCAGACGAGATCACCAGCAGCAGCCCCGCTACGGTGGAGAGGGCCGTCGCCAGCCCGCCGGCGGCGACCAGTCCGACGATCCAGTTCGGAAGCCTAGCCTAGCGTCTCGGAATTGGCCAGCACCATGATGTCGGGATCGCTCGTAAACTCGTGCGCACGTCCGAGTTCGGACCTCGGTACTGGATCGCACCACCGCCGTTGAGATCGTCGAACGCTATGACGCCCGTCGCTACCAAGTTCCGAAACCACGACGGCACATCGACACTATCCCAGCAGACTGTTGACGGTTTCGAAGATGCGCTCAGCGACCGCGAGAGTTCGTCGGATAGCCTCTCGCTCCCCAACCAGTGCGTCCGGGTTTCGAATGAGCCATGCCGCAGGGGTATAGTGGTCAAGAATCGGAATTGTTTCCGGCATCACGTTGAACATTGACTCGACCTTCTTCACCAGCCTGGTCGTAGATGTGTCCTGGTAGCGTTTCTCGACCGTGACACGATGGACTTCCGGCAGCGCGTAGCTACGATTCACGATCTCTGCGTAGATTTCCGGATCGAATACGTCCTCGATGTCCCCTTCCGGAGCGTCTATGAAGTCTGCGACTGTGTAGAAATGGCCCTCCCTCAGGACATCTGACTTATCCTGTTGACCTTACCCTTTGCTCCCTGCGCCTGGTCAGCCAGAACCGCGATGTGCAAGTCCTTTCCGGCAAACAAAGATACAAACGGCATGATTCTGTCGATGCCTCCGGCCGGGCACATCGTCCAGCGCGAATCCAATCCAGTCCTGCCACGTGTATCGAGTGCCCTGGAAAGCGCATGGAGATATAGAATGTCGCTTGGTCCCTCCACCAACAGTGTGTGTTCTCCCACGAAAAGGCTTTGCGTTGCCTCGTAGCCCAAAGCGCCCTGCAACGGAAAGAGTGTATCCGCCTCGACCTCGAGCACGTCCTGGCTAACTTTGGTCCCATAAGATCTGAGCGGTGTCTTTGTTCTATCGACTCGGTCCTCGACGATCCGTACCCGCTGAAGTCTGTCGGCAGGAACCATGACGGGGAGTGGGTCGAATAGATGATTTGGTGAAAAGGCGCCAACTTGTCGTCGACGAACCGCAACAGGTCACCCTGCGCTTTCCCATGCAGCGAAAGCCCCGGTTCGTCCAACAGCAAGACGACGGAGCCACCTGCCTTCTTCACTTGTGTAAATTTTACAAGGAAGGAGAAGAACCAGACAAAGCCCGCACTTCGTTCCGAGAAGGGCGTGTCGACGCGATGCAGGTTGTTTCTAATGCGAGCTCTTGCGACGGTGCCCTCGTTGTATGGCGCTGGGTCGCCAGGGCGTGCCGCGTCGATGCGCACCTCCACGTCGAGGTCGGGATTCTGCGACCAGTACTCGAGTATCTGGTCGGTGATGTTGGTCGATGCCGCCTGCAACATTGCGTTGAAGGTCTCGTACGTGGACACGTTCGTTATAGAATCGAGTTCCACACCCGCGTACTCAAGAAACTCCGTGAACAACCGAGACCCTCTGTGTTCGTCATAGTGGATCTCCTCGGACTCAATCCTCTCCTTTGTCTCCTCGATGTGAATCGCGTGTTGGATCCCGAGTTAGGTCATCGAGAAAGCTGGTGATTTGGTCAGAATGATCCGCTGACGGATCGGCTGGGAAGAGGGACGAATGCGGTCTGGGCGGTGAGGGTCACAGGGCGCGGAGGCCAGCGTCTGGCAACGCTGCGGACACGGTATCCTTGGGGGACCAAACCCGTAGGAGAAAGAGGCCCGCGCGGGGGGACAACCCGCCGGGCCATGGCCGATGCAGCTTCGCTACCAAACGGGGCTCACCGGCGAGCAGTACGTTAGCGACGAAGCGTGGCGCGAGGCAAGGCTCGACCGGTGTCCCAATCACCCAAGCGGCGAATGTTCGTTTGCCCGCCATGGCGTCTACGAGCGCAGGACGCCGGCCGGGACGCTGATCGCGCGCTGGTACTGCCGGGAGAGCCACCAGACGTTCAGCCTGCTGCCCGACTGCCTGGCGGCGCGGCTGCCGGGGACGCTGAGGCGGCTTGAGGAGGTCGTCGCGCACGCCGAGCAGGCGCCGAGCCTGATGAAGGCGGCCGACCAGATTCGCCGCGACGGGGTGCACCTGGCCGGCGCGATGCGCTGGGTGCGCCGCCGCGTGCGCCTGGTGCAGCGCGTGCTGCGGGTGGTGATCGGGCTGCTGCCGCGGCAGTTGGCCGGTTGCCGCGTCGAGATCACCGCCTGCCGACAGCGGCTGGGCACCGAGACGGTGTTGGTGTCGCTGCGCTCGCTGACCGAGCGGTGGCTGGCGGATCTGGCGGCGCCGCTCGGTTTTCGCCCCCACGGCATCACCGCGGGGCATCCCGATTTCGCCCACCAACAACACCCGGGGCCTGTCGGCCCGGCGGCTGACCCATAGCTTTGCCTCGAAACACGGGTCGATGGACCCGAACCCGAGGAGGCTCTCATGGAACCCAACGCCAACGCCGACCCCCGCCACGACGCCGAAGAGCGACTGCGCCGCGAGGTGGCACTGTTCCGCTATGGCTTGATCGCCGATCTGGTCCATCTGCCGCCGGGCACCGCGGGGATCAGGGATCGGTTGCGCGCCAAGGCCGAGCATCAGTACACGATTCCGGGCACGCTGCGCACTCGCGTGGCCGCAGAGACCCTGCGCGACTGGCTGCAACACTACCGCCGCGGCGGCTTCGACGCCCTGTATCCGAAGCCACGCGCGGACCTCGGTCGGCCGCGCCGGCTGCCGCCGGAGGTGGCCGAGTTGCTGATCGCCATCAAGACCGAGCACCCGGCCTGGTCGGTGCGGCAGGTCATCGCCGACGCCATCGGCAGCGGCCATCTGCCCGACGGCGTGCGCTTGGCGCACTCCACCGTGCACCGCCTGCTGCGCGCCGAGGGGCTGATGAGCAAGCGCGCCGCCGCTGCCGACGGCGCCGATCGGCGCCGGTTCGCCTACCGGTTCGCCGGTCAGTTGTGGATGAGCGACGTCCTGCACGGCCCGTCGGTCGCCGATGGGCGCCGGGGCCGCAAGAGCTACCTCATCGGCTTCCTCGACGACGCCACGCGCGTGTGTCCGTTCGCCGCCTTCGCACCCGCCGAGAACACCGCCGCCTTCCTGCCGGTATTCAAGCAGGCGCTGATCCGCCGCGGCCTGCCGCAACGGCTCTACGTGGACAACGGCGCCAACTACCGCTCCCAACACCTGGCGCTGATCTGCGCCAAGATCGGCATCGCCCTCATCCACTCCCGGCCCCATCAGCCACAGGGACGAGGCAAGATCGAGCGCTTCTTCCGCACCGTGCGCGGCCAGTTGCTCAGCTCCCTCACGAGCGCCGACGCCGCCAGTCTCGACGCGCTCAACCGCCGCCTGTGGGCCTACCTCGAAGGCGAATACCACCAGAGTCCCCATCGCGGCCTCGACGGCGACACCCCGCTGCAGCGATGGGCGGCCGTCGGCGGCGAGGTCCGCTACCCCGATGCCTCCCTCGATCTGGACGACCTGTTTCTGGCAGAGGCCCGGCGCCGCGTCATGAA
>JAPOQV010000358.1 GCA_026710565.1 Spirochaetaceae bacterium
CGCTGCGTGGACGCGCTGGGCCGGATCGACGTCGCGGACGGCGGCTGGATCGCCGTCACCGGGCACTCCCGCGGCGGCAAGAGCGCGCTGCTGGCCGGCGCCACCGACGAGCGGATCGCGCTCACCAACCCCAACTGCTCGGGGGCCGGCGGCGCCGGACCCAACCGGATGAAGGGCGACGGCGCGGAGATGATCGAGGACTTCCTGACCAGCCGCTACATCTTCTGGTTCGGGAAGGACTTCGCCGACTACGCCGGCCGCGACGCCGAGCTGCCGTACGACCAGCACTTCCTGCACGCGCTGATCGCGCCGCGGGCGCTGCTGGTCACCGAGGCGTTCGGCGACCCGTGGGCCAACCCCTCCGGTTCCTACGCCGCGCTGCGCACCACCGAACGGGTCTACCGCATGCTCGGGGCGACGGATGCCATCGGCTGGGCGTTCCGCCCGGGCGTGCACGACCACTCCGCGGCCGACTACGATGCGCTGCTGGACTTCGCCGACGGGTCGCTCCGCGGCCTCCGCATCGAGCGGGACGTGCAGCTCGGGCTCTTCGGCGACGCCGTTTCCTGACCGGAGCTCTCCGGGTCAGATGGACGCTGACGTGTCTGGTTTCCTCACCGCTGCACGCGTTCCACGAAGATGCGGTGCAGCGAGGGGGCGACCACCTCGAAGCGGCGCACGCGCACGCGGTCGACCAGCAGCCTGAGGATCTGCTCCGGCGCGACCCCGCCGGCCGGCTCGATCTCGACGTAGTTGGGATAGTCGGTCAGGCCGGCCACCAGCGGGTCGCCGCGCAGGAAGCCGGCGTCGCCGTCCACCTCCACCTGGATGCTGCCGGTGCCGTAGCGGTCCTTGACCTCGCTCAACCGGCCATCGACCACGGTCCGGCCGCGGTCGATGATGTGCACGCGCTCGCAGATCCGCTCCGCCTGCTCCATCAGGTGGGTGGAGAACAGCACCGTCTTGCCGGCCCCGGCGAGCTCCATCAGGGCGGCGCGCAGCACGTCGGTGGCGACCGGGTCGATGCCCGAGAACGGCTCGTCGAAGAAGACGATCTCCGGGTCGTGCACGACCGCGGCGACGAACTGCACCTTCTGCGCCATCCCCTTGGAGAGCTGCTCGACCCGCCGGTCGCGCCAGTCGGCCAGCTCGACCCGCTCCAGCCACGCGCCGATCGCCGCCGCCGAGCGCGCCGCCGGCACGCCCTTGAGCGCCGCCAGGTAGGTCAGCACCTCGCGCACCGTCTGGCGCTGGTACAGGCCGCGCTCTTCCGGGAGGTAGCCGATGCGCTCCTTGTCCGCCTCCGCCAGCGGCCGGCCGTCGAACAGCACCCGGCCCGTGTCCGGCGCCAGGATGTTCATGATCATGCGGATGATCGTGCTCTTGCCGGCGCCGTTGGGGCCCAGCAGGCCGAAGATCTCGCCCGGCTGCGCCCGGAACGAGACCCCGTCCACGGCGAGGTGATCGCCGTAGCGCTTCACGACCTCGCGAACCTCGATCATGCGTTCCGCACTCCAAGGTACTACCCAACGACAGGAACCCGACAGGGGCTTCAGGACTCCATGTGGTGCGGTGCCCGGCGGAAACCGACCGGCGCCGTTACGAACCTCATGTGGTATCACGCCATATTGCGTGATACATTCTGAGAAGGAATGACGGCCATGAGGCTGCA
Organism: Spirochaetaceae bacterium; assembly: GCA_026710565.1. The sequence continues at coordinate 1,673 of JAPOQV010000358.1, forward strand.
GGAGTTCGTCGAGGACGAGGTGTTCTCACCGACGCTGATCGCCGGCGCGTTGTGGACGACGAAGTCCGAGATCGCGAGCACCCTCGGTCTGGGCCAGGATGCGTTCTCTCGCGCTACGCGGGTGCGGGCTCGGAAGACCCAGACCCGGCTGCGCGAGATGATGGAGATCCTGCGCAGGGTGGAGGCGCACACCGGCTGTGCGACGCTCGTCGCCTATGCGTGGTTCCGCTCGGAGCCGCTGCCCGGATTGGACGGGATGACACCCCACCAACTGGTACGCCGGGGGAGGGCGGACCACGTCCACGCCTACCTCGACCAGATCACCGCCGGTGGGTACGCCTGACTCGCTGAAGCGCTGAAGTACGGGATGATCATCGTGCCTGCCCTGCTGACCTATCTTTTCGTGCACGTGCACTACGTCAGAGGTGTCATGTTCCCTGCCTGATGAGATTCCAGGGGGTCGTCTATCGCGCGCACGATCCGCGCTGGTCCTGGCCGCCGGTGTCGGGCGAAGGCGCACGTTTGTACGGCGGCCGGTTCAACAGGATCGAGGTTCCTGCGCTCTATACGTCCCTGTCGCCGCTGACCGCCGTGCGGGAGGCCAGCCCACTGGGGAGACCGCTGCAACCGATCCTGCTCTGCGCCTATGAAGTCGATGCGGAGCCCGTATTCGACTCGACGGACCGGCGGGCGTGTACGGCGTTCGGCGTCACCGATGCCGATCTCCACTGCCCGACCTGGAGGACCGTGATGTACCGTGGGGGAGTCCCCGCTTCGCACGCGCTGGCGGACCGCCTGATCGGGGCCGGTCATGTCGGAATGCTGGTGCGCAGCTTCGCCGCCGGCGCGGGTCAGGACGATCGCAATCTGGTGCTCTGGACGTGGGCCGACCGGCTTCCGAGCCGTGTTGCCGTGATCGACGACGAGCGGCGTCTGCCGTAGTTTCGGATCAGGCTTCCTCCGGCTACGATCGGGCAACGACATGGACCCGACAACCGAACGACGACCGCCGCGCGCGGACGAGCCGCTGCCGACCCGCTACGAGCACGCCACGGCCGAGCGGGAGGCCACCGAACGCTGGACGGCCGCGGGCGCGTTCAGCGCCACGCCCGATGGCCGCGAGCGGCGCTACGTGGTGATGATGCCGCTGCCCAACGTCACCGGCGCCCTGCACATGGGGCACGCCATGGACAACGTCATGCAGGACCTGCTGATCCGCTGGCACCGGATGCTGGGCGACAACACGCTGTGGATGGCCGGCACCGACCACGCCAGCATCGCCACGCAGGCCGTGATCGAGCGGCGCCTGCTGGAGCTGGAGGGCAAGACCCGCCACGACATCGGCCGCGAAGCCCTGGTGCAGCGCATCTGGGAGTGGAAGGACCGCTACCAGCAGCGCATCGTCGAGCAGCAGCGGGCGATGGGCTGCTCGTGCGACTGGGACCGAGCGCGGTTCACCATGGACGCGGTCTGCTCGCGCGCCGTCCGCCATACCTTCCTGGCGCTGTTCCGCGACGGGCTGGTGTTCCGCGGCACGCGGCTGGTCAACTGGGACTGCGCCCTGCGCACCGGCGTCTCCGACGACGAGATCGGCTACCGGACGGTGGACGGCGCCTACTGGCACCTGCGCTACCCGGTGATCGATCCCGAGCCGGGCGAGCCCACCCACGTGGTGGTGGCCACCACCCGGCCGGAGACCATGCTGGGGGACACCGCGGTCGCCTGCCACCCCGACCCCCGCTCGGCGCTGGACCGCGCCATCGAGCGCCTGGCCGAGCGCGCCGGCCGCGCCCCGCAACGCGAGCGGCCGGCCCTGGAAGAGCAGCTCGAAGCGCTCCGCCGCCGCCGCGAGACCCACCTGGCCGGACTGGTGCGGCTCGCGGAGATGGCCGCGGCCGGCCGCCTGATCCGGCTGCCCCTGCTCGACCGGCCGATCCCGCTGATCACCGA
>JAPOQV010000359.1 GCA_026710565.1 Spirochaetaceae bacterium
AGCGGCCCCGCGCCGCGGCCGTCCCCCGCGGGGGTGCCGACATACAGCAGCTCGCCGCCGCCCGCCTGCACCGGTCCGTGCGGGGCCGAGACGATGCTCGGCACCGGCGGCTCCCAGGTGCGCCCGCCGTCGGTCGAGCGCCGCGTCCAGCTCCCCAGCCAGGAGCGGCGGGTCTCCTCCGGGATCTTCCTGCAGTGCCGGGCCCACGCGTCGACCTGCGCCGGCGTCCCCAGACCGACCTCCAGAAACAGGTCGAAGTGGTCCCAGGTCGCGCCGGTGAACCAGCTCATCACCAGCGCGCCCGAGGCCAGCTCGATGATGCCCGCGTCGCGGTCGTCGAGCGGGGTGTTGTTGATGATCGCAGGCGTCGTCCAGGTTTCGCCGCCGTCACCGCTCCTGATCAGGAGCGTCTTGCCGTACGGGCAGACGTGCTCCTCGCGATCCCCGGAGAAGACCACCAGGACTTCCCGGCTCGCGCAGGTCACGACCGTCGGCCACGCCAGGTAGTCACCCGCCACCTTGCAGATCGGCCTGCTCCAGAGAATCTCAGCCATCGCCCAGGCTCCACCGCGTAGCGTTGATGCTCACCTTCTCGCCCAGCCGGTCCACCTGGTAGTAGACCGTGAGCAGCTCGCCGGGGGACAGCTCGGCGCTCGCCGGGTAGCCCAGGTCCGTGTTGGGGCCGTCGTCGCGCAGCACGATCTCCGCGTCGAGCCGCCACTTTCGGCCCTCGTCTTCCGAAAGGCAGGCGCGCTGGCCGAACGGCCTGCTCCGCCGCCCGTAGGTGCACAGCAGCCGCCCGTCCGCCAGGCGGATCACGTGTCCGGGCTGATCGTAGCCGATCATCCCGGTCGGCTCCGGCGGCGACCAGGTGCGCCCGCGGTCGCCGGACCGGCAGGAGTGGATCCCGGCCGCGCCGTTGTCCGTGCGAAGGATGCACAGCAACTCGCCGCCGGCCAGCTCGGCCACGTGCGGCTCGTGGAACTGCTGGTGCTCGCCGGTGAAGTCGTCCTGAAACAGCACCGTGCCCGCGACCTGCCACGACCGTGCCTCGTCGGTGGACGTGGCCAGCAGCACCGCGCCGCGGCCGTCCACCTCGGCGGTGCCGGCATACAGCAGCTCTCCGCCGGCCGCCTGCACCGGTCCGTGCGGGGCGGAGACGATGCTCGGCACGGGCGGCTCCCAGATGCGCCCGCCGTCGGTCGAGCGCCGCGTCCAGCTCCCCAGCCAGGCGCGGCGGGTCTCTTCCGGGATCTTGCTGCAGTGCCGGGCCCACGCGTCGATCTGCGCCGGCTCCCAGCGGTCGAGGGTCCGGAACGCATCGAAGTGTTCCCAGGTCGCGTAGGTGAACCAGCTCATCACCAGCGTGCCCGATGCCAGCTCGATGATGCCCGCGTCGCGGTCGTCGAGCGGCGTGCTGTTGATGATCGCAGGCTCCGTCCAGGTCTCGCCGCCGTCGCCGCTCCTGATCAGCAGCGTCTTGCCGTAGGGGCAGACGTGCTCCTCGCGGTCGCCGGAGAAGACCACCAGCACCTTCCCGGTCGCGCAGGCCGCGATCGTTGGCCACGCCAGGTAGTCGCCGGCCACCTTGCAAATCGGCCTGCTCCAGTGAATCTCAGTCATATGTTCTCCCGGTCGCTGGAGGGGCATTCAGCTCCCGTGCCTCCCGGTTGTCGGCTCAAAACCGTATCATGGCGGTTCCAAATGTGAGGTGGCGGGATGAGTGACGACCTGGAGACGGAACGGATGAGGGGATGGCTCGTATCGGTCATCCGCTTTCCCCTGACCAGGATCGTGCTGGCCCTCGCGGCACTCGTGGCCGCATCCTTCCTGTGGGCACGCGTGTTGTCTGCGCTGCACCACCTGATCCTCGGCCGGGCAGCGGACACCCAGTGGCTGTACCAGATCACCCTGGTCGTGATCTATCACTTCATATACGTCGGGTTCGTACGCCTCGTGGAGCGCCGCCCTGCCCGCGAGCTGTCAAGGGGCGGCGCGGTTGGCGAGCTGGGCAAGGGGATGCTGTTGGGCGCAGCGTTCCTGTCCGCTGTCGTCGGGCTGGTCGCTGCGTTCGGGTTCTACCAGGTCGTCACAGTTCACCGCTGGACAGCCGTGCTGGCGCCGCTGGCCATCGCCGTGATGTCCGGGTACACGGAGGAGATCATGTTTCGCGGCGTCCTCCTCCGGATCGCGGAGGAGTCACTGGGAACGTGGCTGGCCCTCCTGATCTCCTCGCTGCTCTTCGGGGTCGTCCATGCGAGCAACCCCGGCGCGACCGTCGTCAGCACGCTGGCGATCGTCCTGGAGGCGGGTGTGCTGCTCGGGGCCGTCTACGTCCTCACGCGACGGCTGTGGATGGCAATCGGTACCCACTTCGCGTGGAACTTCACGCAGGCAGGCATCTTCGGGGTGAACATATCAGGGAACGAGGCGGGCGGACTGCTCGAGTCGCAGCTCAGCGGCCCCGACCTCATCTCCGGCGGCAGCTTCGGCGTGGAGGCTTCCATCTTCGCGATCGTCATCGGGCTCGCGCTCGGCGCCGTCTTTCTGGCGCTGGCACACCGGAGGGGCCACTTTGCGAAGCCCTTCTGGAGCTAATGGTCAGAACGGCAGGGCGAGTGCCCCGGTCACGAAGCGCATGAAGGGGGTGGGGTGGGTCCACAGCGCCTCGAGGCGGGCAGGGAAGTCGTCCGCGGTCACTGATTCCGGGTCCAGCTCGGCGCTGACGTAGAAGTCCTTGCGCTTCAGGTCGTCGATCAGGGGGTGGTCGGCGTCGTAGCCCCGCGGCGGACGCTTCAGGGAGCTGCCGCGGATGGCCAGGCCGCCCGCTTCAGCCGCATCCTTGGCGTCTCGCCAGCCGGCCTGATCGCCGTCGATGGCGGCACGAATCTGTTGCGCCTGCGCGCTCGCCGGCATCCAGAGGCCGCAGGCCGCGAAGCAATCCGACGGCTCCAGGTTCAGGTAGTACCCGGGAGCGTGCGCGTCCTTGCCGCGCTCGTGGCGGAAGTGGATGCCGGCGGCGGTCTTGTACGGCGACTTGTCCTTGGAGAAGCGCACGTCGCGATAGATGCGGAAGAGCGATCCGCCGACCGGGCGGGCATCGGCAACGTAGTGGGCGCTCAGGCGGGCGAGCCGCTCGTCGAAGCCGCCGATGAAGGACAGCAGCGGCGCCTTCACCTGCTCCTCGTAGCGGGCCTTGTTGGCCTGAAACCACTCCCGGTCGTTGTTGTCCTTCAGCTCTGCCAGGAAGGTGAACAGTTCGTCGGGGATTGCCATGGCCTCACTCGGCCGTCTTCACGGGCTCGCAGCGAGCCCTACGAACTCGCCAACGTGGGACAATGGACGCTCCACGGCGGATTGCCAGAACTCCGGCTGCCCCAGATCGACGCCCAGGTGGCGCCGGGCGAGCTCCTCGCAGGTCATGACGCCGGTGTCGGCAAGCAGTCGCCGGTAGTCGCCCGCGAACTCCCGCCCCGCCTCGGCAGCCCGCGCGGCCAGACCGCTCGCCAGCAGATACCCGACCACGTACGGGAAGTTGTAGAAGGGCACGTCGGTGAAGTAGAAGTGCATCTTCGACGCCCAGAACAGCGGGTGGTAGCCGTCCGGCGTCAGGGCGCCGCAGAACGCGCGGCGCTGGGCGTCTACCATCAGCTCGTCCAGCTCCGCCGCCGTCAGCGGACCGGACGCCCGCTGCCGGTAGAAGTCGATCTCGAACAGGAAGCGCGACCGCGGGTTCATGAGCATGGTGGCCGCCTCCTCCAGCACCCGGTCGAGCAGCCGCAGCCGCACGGCGGCGTCCGTCGTCTCGTCCAGGGCCGCCGAGATCAGCAGGCCCTCGCAGAAGGTGCTCGCCGTCTCCGCCAGGGTCATCGGGTAGGAGGTGGCGTAGTAGGGGCGCTCGCGCAGCAGCCAGGAGTGGTGGGCGTGGCCGAGCTCGTGGGCGAGCGTGGTCGCGCCGCCGAAGGTCCCGCCGTAGGTCATGAATATGCGCGTCTGGCGGCTCAGCGGCAGCGTCGTGCAGAAGCCTCCGGCCGCCTTGCCCTCGCGGTCGGCCGCCTCGATCCAGCGGCCGTCGTAGGCGCGCCGGGCGAACGACCGCAGCTCGGGATCGTGCGCCTCGAAGCAGCCCAGGATGCGCGCCGCGGCCGCGTCGAAGGAGAGCTCGTCCTCCGTGGCTCCCACCGGCGCCTGCACGTCGTACCAGGCGAGCGTCTCGGCGCCGATCAGCCGCGCCTTTGCCTGCAGATAGGGAACCAGGCGAGCCGCCCCATCGGCCACTGCCGCCCACATGGCGTCCAGTGACCGCGCCTCCATACGGTTCAGGTAGAGCGGCTCCCCCGGCACGGAGGGCCCGCCGCGGGGGGGGGACCCCCGTGCCCGCGGAGCCGCTCTCCCTGAACCGGATGGAGGCGCGGTCGCTGGACGCCATGTGGGAGGCGGTGGCCGACGGGGCGGCCCGCCTGGTGCCGTACCTGCAGGCAAAGGCTCGGCTGATCGGGGCCGAGGCGCTCGCCCGGTACGGCGGGCCGGCGGCGGG
>JAPOQV010000360.1 GCA_026710565.1 Spirochaetaceae bacterium
CGCCCTGGAGGCGTACGCCTGGGAGGAGCTCTGCCGCATGGCGGTGCCGGAACTGCACCGGAGCGACACGCCCCTGGCACGCCTGGGACCCTGGGAGCCCGCGCGGCGCTACTGGCGCGGCAATGCCCCGGAGCTGGACGTCGTGGCGCGCTCCGTCGACGGCCGGCGGCTGCTGGTGGGCGAGGCGAAGTGGTCGGCTCGATCCGGTCCCGTATCACGGGCCGGCCCACTCCCACGCGTCGATGCGCTTCCCGGAGCGTCCGGCATGGAGGTCGTCGGCGTCCGGTTCGTGCCCGAGGCGTCGGTCGGTAGCGATCCGTCCACGGGCGTGTACCTGGTGGACGCGAGCGACGTGATGGCCGTCCTGCGCCGGCCCGCCGCTTAAGGGACCCCCGACTCGTCGAAGACGGCGGTCAGGTCGACGGTGGGCCGGCCGGACCTAGCGGCGATCACCCGCGCCGCCGGCGGCTGCGCGCGGTAGGCGTCGAGACGGTCGCCGATGCGGTCGCCGAAGGCGCTCACGCCCTGCTTCTCCATGAGCAGGCCGACCGGGATGCGGTCCCCCCACTCCAGCGCCTTGGTCGAGAACGCCGCCACCTTGGCACGGAACCCGTCGGCGTCCACGCCGGCCGGGATGCGGCCGTCGTAGTCCGTCGCCTCCACGTCGTAGATGCGCGAATCGCCGGTCTCCGTCCCCTCGCCTCCGAACCACGCCTTGTCGTGCAGGTCGTTGTAGGTCGGGCACGGCTGCACGATGTCCAGGAACGACAGGCCGGGGTGCTCGACCGCGCGGGTAATCATCCGCACCAGGTGGCGGACATCGTACGAGTATCCCCGCCCGATCCAGGTGAAGCCGCTGGCGAATGCCAGCGACGGGCCGTTGACGCTCTCCTGGATGTTCGGCTCCGGCAGGCTCTTGGTCTGCAGGCCGAGCTGCAGCGTGGGCGCGGCCTGGCCCTGCGTGAGGCCGTACACCTCGTTGTTGAACAGCAGGTAGGTCAGGTCGACGTTGCGCCGGCCGGCGTTGACGAAGTGGCCGGCGCCGATGCCGAGCCCGTCGCCGTCGCCGCCGACGATGATCACGGTCAGCTCCGGGTTGGCCAGCTTGATGCCGGTCGCGAACGGCAGCGGCCGCCCGTGCAGGGTGTGCACGCCGTAGCAGTTCACGTAGTACTGCGTCTTGCCCGAGCAGCCGATGCCGCCGACCAGCACCACCTCGTGCGGGCGGCGGCCCATGCCGGCCAGCGCCTGCTGCAGCGCGCCCGGGATGCCGAAGTCGCCGCAGCCCGGGCACCAGTCGTTGGCGTAATCGACCCGGAACTGCTTGAGTGCCTGCCTGCGGTCCAGGGTTGCTGTTGCCATGTCCTCTTGCTACTCCCAGGGATTGCGCACGACCGTGCGCGCCTCGGCGCCGCCGGCGGCGATGCGGCGCAGCGGCGCCTGCAGCTCGGCGGCCGTGAACGGCCGTCCGTTGTACTTGACGATCTGGTGGGCCGGCCGCCCGCCGGTCTCCGCGCCGAGCAGGCGGGGGAAATGGGCCCGCCGGATGTGGTGGTTGCGGC
>JAPOQV010000361.1 GCA_026710565.1 Spirochaetaceae bacterium
GGCGGAGACGCCGGCGGCTTCAGGCACGACGGCACGGTGCTCTCCGGCTACCTGGAGGTGGACTATCGGTTCGTTCCCAACGCGCTCGCCGGGCTCGCCGCGTCCTACAGCTCCCTCGATCTCACCGCCACCAACGAGGCCGAGGGCAAGGCCACGCTTACGGGCTCACTGGTGAACGCCTACCCGTACGGCCTGTGGATGCCCGAACCGTGGCTGCGGATCTGGGGCATGGCCGGGCTCGGCACGGGCGCCTCCGATCTCGCCACCGACCACGGCGGCCTTCCTGACGAATCCCTCCTCGCGTGGCTGGGAGCCGCCGGCCAGCGCGCCGAGCTGTGGTCCGGCGACGGCGTCTCCGTGGCGGCCAGGTCGGACGGCTTCGTCACCGGGATCCGGCACTCGTCGCACGGAGCGATGCCGGAGGTGCACGCGCTCGCGTGGCGCGCGCGCGTGCTGCTCGAAGCCGGCCTGGAGGCGCGTCCGCCGAACGCCCGCCTGTCAGGACTGGTGGAGCTCGGAGCGCGGCTCGACGGCGGCGACGCCCAGCGCGGCCTCGGCGGGGAGGCCGGCGCCGAGCTCCGCTACACCCACACCGGCCTCGGCCTGGGGCTGGCCGGCCGCGGGCGCTTGCTGCTCGTGCACGAGGATCCGGGCATCCGCGAGTGGGGCGCGAGCGCGGCCCTGACCTGGACGCCCCGCGATCCCGGCTCCGGTCCGTCGCTGTCCGTGCGCCCCTCCTGGGGCCGGCCCGCAAGCGGCACGGACGCCCTGTGGCGGGATCCGGACGCGGTGCTCGCCTCCGACGGCAGCGCCTCGTCCATCCCGGATCGGTCGTGGCTGCCGGACGCCGTGGACGTGACGGTCAGCTACGGCCTGGACGGTCTGGAGATCGAGGTCTTCGGCCGGCACGACGGCGGCGCCGGCGCCTACCGGTTCGGCGTCGGCGGCTCCCTGGAGTACTGAGATGAGACACGCGACAGGTTTCACTTCCGGCGCCGCGTACGCGGCTGCATTCGCCCTGGGCACCTTCCTGCTGCTGGCGGGATGCGAGGTGCCGGGGCTCGAGGACGGCGCCGTCGAGCCGGGAGCGGTGTTCCGCGACTGCCCGCAGTGCCCGGCGATGGTAAGGGTTCCGGCCGGCAGCTTCACGATGGGCTCCCCTTCCTCGGAAGCCGGGCGCCATGCCGACGAACCGCAGCGCCGGGTGACGATCGCCCGGCCCTTCGCCGCCGGCGTCTACGAGGTGACCTTCGCCGAGTGGGACGCGTGCGCAGCCGCCGGCGGCTGCCGCCACCGCCCGGGCGACGGCGGCTGGGGCCGCGGCCGCCGGCCGGTGATCGACGTGAGCTGGCACGACGCGCAGGACTACGTCGTGTGGCTCTCCGCGCGGACGGGACAGGAGTACCGGCTGTTGACCGAGGCCGAGTGGGAGTACGTGGCGCGCGCCGGCACGCCCACCCCGTTCCACACGGGAGCCACCATCTCCACCGACCGGGCAAACTACGACGGGCTGAGCGCTCCCTACGGCGCCGGCGTCACCGGCCGTTACCGCGCCCGGCCGATCGAGACCGGCTCGCTCTCCCGCAACGCGTTCGGCCTGTACGACGTGCACGGCAACGTCGCGGAGATGGTCGCCGACTGCTACGACGCCGGGGCGGCGGACTGCACGCGGCGCGTCGTCCGCGGCGGCTCGTGGGGATCGAGCCCGGAGCTGGTGCGCTCGGCCTGGCGAAGCTGGTGCGCCCCGACCCTCCGCAACCTCCACAACGGCCTGCGGGTCGCGCGCACCCTCACCCCGCCCTGACGTCACGGACGCCGGCAGGTTACGGGGCGCCGAGCTCGTACGGCGCCTGGGGTGGCCTGGGCATGCGGTAGCCGACCCCGCGCACGTTGAAGATCCAGGTCGGGCTGGCCGCTTCCTCGCCGAGCTTGGTGCGCAGCTTCTTCACGAAGTTGCGCACCAGGTTGATGTTGCCCGTCTTCTTCCCGCTCCAGGCGTGGCGCAGCAGGGCATCGAAGCGCGGGACGCGTCCGGCGTTGCGCGA
>JAPOQV010000362.1 GCA_026710565.1 Spirochaetaceae bacterium
CGAGCGCGAGTATGCCCTGGGGCACGGGCGCACGGACCTGCTGATCGTGTGGCCGCAGGGCGGGCGCGACCGGCGCTGGGTGGTGGAGTGCAAGGTTCGGCACGGCGACCTGGAGCGCACGATAGCCGTGGGGCAGGAGCAGACGCGCGCCTACATGGACCGGTGCGGGGCGGAGGCCGGCCACCTGATCGTGTTCGACCGGTCGGCGGAGCGGAGCTGGGAGGAGAACATCTTCCGCCGTGATGCCCCGACAGGCGCCGGCGCGCCGGATCACCGTATGGGGCATGTGACGTTCGGTGATCTGCCGGAGCCGGATGGTCGGAGCCTGCGTGACGTAGCCGACACCCTCGCACCGGCGGACGGTTCGACCGATAGGTGACTGGCAGGCACTGAGGGAAACCGGCCGGCTTCCTGCGCAGGAGCACCGGGAATGCGCGGAGCGCCATGCCAGCGCCCAGCACCGCATCAGGCGGCTGTGCGTGGACACCGCGCTGCACGGCGGCTTCGATCGAGATCCGCAGCCATGAGCTACCGAACCCTGCTGGCCACGGGTTGATGCGGCGCCGTGGAGGCGGCCATGGAGGACCTTGCCCTCTCCGCGGCGGAGAAACGGGGGCTCAACCGCTATCGCATGCGCTTCGATCTCGATGAGGGCCGGCTCGACGGCAGCGGCCACTTCCAGATGTTCAGGATGATGGCGCTGCTCGATTCGCTGACCACCGACGGCGTCGTTCCCCGGTTCGACCGCGCATCGGCAGCAGGTGGGTTCGGGATGCTCGTTCAACCTGATGAAGAGCGAGGCGCTGCTCTGGATATTCGACGACGTCGGCTACCTGCAACAGGTGACCCGCCGCGAGTTCCAGGGCCGGTCCATGAGCGTCGGATTCCGCGTGGCCAAGGGCGTCTACGTCCGGCCGGGGACCTTCCGCGGCAGAGCGGCCGAATCGACATCCATGGAGCAGCGGGACACCGGCCTGCTGGGGATCACGACCAAGCACCTGTATTTCAAGGGCCCGCGCGGGAGCTTCAGGGGCCGTCGGGAGAAGATCGTCTCTTTCGAGCCGTTCCGTGACGGACTGGCCATCATGCGCGATACCGCCAGCGCAAAGCCGGAGGTCTTCACAATGGAGACGACCGACGTCTGGTTCGCAGTCAACCTCATCAACGCCCTGCTCGCCATCGACGACATCGAGCTGCCCGGCCCTGATGCGCCGACGCTCGATGAGCCGGTTCTGCGCGCCCTTGCACGCTGCCACGACGTGTAGGTACAGTTCGGTCGTGCGGCCGCTGAACCGGTCGATAGCCAGATCCACGACTATCGGGTCATACTGGTAATTTCGCTGCTGAATTGCGTTTTCCGCGCGGTAGATGATCCTACGAAACCGGGCGATCATTATGTCCAGGACTCGAGATGTGCAAAGACGAGGAAGTGTCCTATCCTGTCCGTCCCGTATTCCACGAATCCTGAGACGCGGCGGCGCCGGAGGTCACGTTGATTGCGGCTCCCACCCTATATCAGCTCACTGCAAGGCTAGGGACACGGCAATGATAACGTGCTCAAAGTTGCTTCCGGGCATGACCAAGCCGGCTCGGTGCCGGCCGATATCCCGGAGCGTGCGCCCTTCAAAGCGCCTACCGAAGCGATTGCGAATCCGGGCATCACGCTCCGCAACCGTCGCAGAAGGAGCGTTCGCATGAGCACCGTCAATATCAAGCGCGCAATCGATCACATCCGGGCCAATACCACCGTCTACACCCCTATCATCGAGCTTATCGTCAACGCCATTGAGGCGATTGACGAGTCCGCCACGACACCCGGAAGAATCGCAGTCCGTGCACTACGGGATAGCCAGCCCGAGCTCGATGGCACCCTGCCCGACATTGCAGGTTTCGAAATTCAGGATGACGGAATCGGCTTTACCAAGGAACATCGCGATTCCTTCGACACGTTATACACCGACCTTAAGATCACGGACGGCGGCAAGGGCTTCGGACGTTTCATCTGCCTCAAGTACTTCGAGGACCTTCACGTCAAGAGCGTATACCAGGAAGGATCCGATTTCAAATCCCGCAGTTTCGCGATGGGTAAAGACCACGAGATTGTCGTCCGCGAACAAATAGCGGCGAGCGAACACAAGGAGTGTGGCACCGTCGTCAGCCTAACCGGCCTCAACAAACGGAACGTCTTCGACAAGAAACTATCTACGATCGCCAAGAACCTTGTGGAACGCCTTTTACCATATTTTATCACTCAGGATTATGTATGCCCCGAGATCATGCTCTCTGAGAAAGACGGCAGCGACGCGCTCCGCCTAAATGACTTCGTAAGCAACGCAGTGTCGGCGTTTATCCAGGAGATTGGCGTCCACCAAAACACGTTTACTCTGAAAGCAATCGAGAACGATGAGGAGTTTCTGGTCCGAGTATTCAAGCTCTATACGCCTAGACAACAGAAGAGCAGAATCAGCCTGGTCGCTCACAAGCGCGAAGTTTCAGGCTCCGTACTTCACAAGTACATCCCGGAGTTCGCGGAGGAGTTCTATGAGACAGACAGTAACGACGTGATTGACCGGGAACGGAACTACATCGTCAAGGCTTATGTATTCGGTCAGTATCTCGACTGCAACGTATCTCTGGAACGCGGGGGATTTGAGTTTTCCATGGATAGTGAACTGCTCCTTGGCATCCCGCAAACAGATATCGAGAAGAATGCTGCGACGATCGCCCGAGATGCGGTCGGCTCTGACATAGCGCTCCGGCAGGAAAAGAAAAGGAAGCGCGTACAATCCTACGTCGACGAGGATGCGCCATGGCACAAGGACACCATCAGCAAGATCGACCTCAGCGGATTGCCCTACAACCCGACTAACGACGAGATCGAAACGCGCTTACAGAGCGAGAAATTCGCACAGGAACTCACGATAAAGAGGGACGTTGCGAAGATTCTTTCCGAGACTAAACTCGACAATGTCAAGCTTAGCGTCGTCGATATAGTCAGCCAAATAGCCGACACTAGCAAGAACGACTTGATTCATTACATTGCACTTCGAAGAAAGCTCCTCGATATTTTCGGAAAGAGCCTCGAAGTCGATGAATCGGGCGATTACTCGTCCGAGGGCGTCGTTCACGACATCATATTTCCGCGTAAAGGCGATACGGAAAGAACTCCCTTTCTTGATCACAATCTATGGATTGTGGATGAGCGCCTGAACTTTACCAAATATGTGTCCTCCGATGTTCCTCTTGACAGAAAGAACGCCGAGCGCCCGGACCTGCTGGTCTTCAACAGGCGCGTGCTCTTCCGCGGAGACAACGAAGCAAGTAACCCCATCACGATCTTCGAGTTCAAGAGACCGCAACGGGACGATTTTGTGAATCCGTCTGCGCAGGAAGATCCGGTTCAACAGATTGTGAGGTATGTAAATGACATCCATGACGGTAAATACAAGACGCCGGAAGGCCGCAAGATGCTGGTCGCCGAGAACACTCCGTTCTACGGGTTTGTCGTGTGCGACCTTACGCCAAAGGTTGAAGCTTGGCTTGAGCGTGAAAAGGATTTCAAACCTATGCCTGATCGATTGGGGTGGTTCCAGTGGAGGGAAAATATCAACCTCTATGTGGAGGTTATCAGTTGGGACAAGGTCCTGAAGGACGCTCAGATGCGCAACAAGATTTTCTTCCATAAACTGGGCATCTAGTAGTTATGGGGGTCAACAACGTGGATCAGACTGCGCCCAGAATCTCCTTGAGGGTTCGATCGCGCGGCAACTCGTCGGCAGGCGGCAGGAACTCGGGAGGCTTGAACAGCGGATTGCCGGGGGACCACAGCTCGACGCTTTCGGCGTTCTCTTCGTAATAGGCGGGGTCGGTGGTCACCCGCAGCGGCTCGGGCATGCCGGGGGCGAGCAGGCCGTATTCGCGGTGCCCCAGCGGCTGCACATCGGCGCCGGGGGGCATCAGGTCGGAGGAGGCGATGATCCGGTCGAGGTCGTCCATGGTGACGGGCGACGGCGCCTGCTCCGGCATGGTGAGGTCGTCGCCCAAAACGGCGTCGATCTCGAAGCCGCCGGTCTCGGCTTCGCGGGCGCGACGTTCGATCGTATCGGCCAGGTTGGCGCGTCCCGCGGCGTGCCGCGCACCGGCCGGAAGCACCGCCTTGGCGATGGCTTGCGGCAACTCGGCCAGTATCGGCTGCAGGCGGCCCACTACCGTCTCGAACAGACCGATGCGGTCTCTGAGGGCGCGGTAGACATCGGTCTCGACCGTGTCCTCGTAGTGCAGGTTGACG
>JAPOQV010000363.1 GCA_026710565.1 Spirochaetaceae bacterium
CGGCGAAGCCGCGCGCTTCGGGCCGCGCCATTCCGGCGGCGGTGAGACGACAGGTCTGGCAGAGGGACGGCGGCTGCTGCAGCTACGTCGATCGAGAGACTGGACGCCGCTGCAACTCGCGACACCTGATCGAGATGGACCACATGGCTCAGGGCGCGTTCCTGAAGGGATAAGCCGTGGCCGCCCGCGTCACCCTTCCGTGGTCTCGTCCACACGATACCCGGAAGGCCCTCTGATAGAGTAACACCGTGGTCGAGCGTAAGTTCTCCGAGCTGCATCTGGCTGCTCTGTACGACCCGTACTGCGGGCGGGAGTGTCGGGCCGACTTTCGTTTCTACCTGCCACTGGTGATGTCCGCGAAGGCCGTGCTCGACGTCGGATGCGGTACGGGTGCGTTGCTGCATTGGGCGCGTGAGAAGGGTCACACGGGGCGGTTGGTCGGACTCGACCCGGGCCAAGGGATGCTCGAAGTGGCGCGGACGCGCTCCGATATCGAGTGGATACCCGGCGACCTGACGACGGTCGCATGGGAGCGGGAGTTCGACCTGGCCGTGATGACCGGGCATGCGTTTCAGCAGTTGGTCGAGGATGACCTGATCCGTGCCTCGCTCGCCTCGATTCATGCCGCACTCGCCGTCGACGGTGTCGTAGCGTTCGAGACCCGCAACCCTCTCGCTCGGGCTTGGGAACAGTGGACTCCGGAGCACGGAGTCGACTTCGTAGGCGCTGATGGCGAAGCCGTGCGTCTCGAGAAAGAGGTCGAGACACCGGTCTCAGGCGATGTCGTTCGTTTCACGACCACGTATACGAGTGCCGGCTGGGACCAGCAGGAGCTGAGCCACGGCACCCTGCGGTTCCTCGATAGGGACAAGCTCTCGGCGTTTCTCCACGATGCCGGCTTCGTGATCGAGGATCAGTTTGGCGACTGGGACCGGAGTCAGGTCTTGGACGCGAACCCGGAGATCATCACGCTCGCACGTCGGACCTGAGGCACAGCGCAGCGAATTCGGTTGCCGCCCTGGGACAGCGACGACTCATCGTCACCCAGCGGAGCGACCCGGTCCGAACCAGCACCATCGCCCGCATCCTCGGGCTCATGCCGATGCTCCCGAGTAATGCCGCAGCCCGCGCATCCACACGAACCGCGCGACCGCCAGCGCGCCGGCCGCAACCCCCCATGCCAACAGGACGCGGCTGCCCGTCAGCCGGCCGACCAGCGCCTCGGCCGGGACCGTGATGGCGATCGCCACCGGCACCACGAACGTCAGCAGCATGCGCAGCCACCCCGGGTAGATGCCGATCGGCCAGCGGGCCGCCTGATACAGGTCGCTGAAGATCACCAGGATGTTGGCGATGCGCACGAACCAGAACGACACCGCGGACATCGCCAGCAGGAAGCTGTAGACGATCGCCCCGCCGGCCAGCAGCATCAGCGCGAACAACGCCACGTCTCCCGGCCCCACTGCCGCGCCGCGCCGCGCCAGCGCTACCCCCAGCACCGCCAGTCCCAGCGCCACGTCCACCAGCTTCCACACGCGGATCTCGGCCACGCTGACCAGGAACTGAGCCTCCTCCGGCTTGGTCAGCGTGTAGTCCAGGGTGCCCTGCCGCACGTCCTCCATGAGCTTCTGCATGCTCGGCTCGATCACGCCGCCCATCGCCGCGCCCATCAGCAGGTACACGCCCAGCACCGCCAGCACCTCGTCCGGGCCCCAGCCGCGCAGGCTGTCGGTGTGGCCGAACACGACCATCAGTCCGCCGAGCGCCCCCACCACGGCCACGCCGGACTGCAGGACCTGCAGGTAGAGGTTCGCCCGGTAGGCCAGCTCGTTCAGCAGCCCGATCCTGAAGAAGGTCCAGGCGACCCGCAGCCGGTGCACGCTCAGGACCCCACCGCCGCGTACTTACGGACTCCCAGCCGCCACATCGCGCGGAGCAGCAAGAGCCCGAGCGCCAGCCACAGCGCCTGCATCCGAAACCCGGCGGCGATCAGCTCCGGACTCAGCCGCCCCAGCGCCAGCTCCACCGGGAACGACACCGTCCAGCGGAAGGGGAGGTACCAGGTGATGCGCTCCAGCCAGCGCGGAAACAGCTCCAGCGGCGCCAGACGCCCGGAGCAGAACAGGAGCAGCAGGAAGTAGATCTGGTTGATCGCCGAAGTGCGCGTCGTCCAGAACGCGCTGAGGGCGAACGCCCAGTCGACGAAGAAACGGATGAGGTAGGCGACCACCAGGGCGCCGGCGCTCAGCGCCAACGTCGCGGCGCGGAACTCGAAGGCCGGATGGAACAGCACCGACAGCAGGACGGCCGCCGGCACGAGGATCACCAGCGTCAGCACCTTGTAGCCGAGGTTGTCGGCGATGTCGCCGTGGATGGGGTGAACCGGCTTGAGCAGCATCGACGACAGCTCGCCGGAGCGAATGCGCCACTCGAACTCGTGGATGATCCACGTGAACGTGAGCTGGTTCACGACCATCAGGGTTATGAAGTAGGCGGCGAAGTCCGCGGCGTCGTACCCGCCGACGCCGCCGCGCGACGCAGCCACGGTCCGCCACACCACCAGGTAGACCGTGGGCTCGACGATGCGGTTCAGCATCCAGATCGCCAGTTCGGCGCGATACTGGAGCTGCAGAGCCAGGGTTGTCCTGAGGTAGACCAGGTAGACGCGGAGCACCGTCTCAGGGCCGCTCGCGGGGCTCCGCGTCCACCCCGTCCAGGCCGCCGGCGAACACCTGCTCGATCACGTCCTCGATCGGCGGATCCTCGACGGTCAGGTCGCTGACCGGCAGATCTCCCAGCAGGCGTGCCGTGACCCGCGGGGTCTCGGACTTGGGCACCAGCAGCGTGTGCCGGCCACCCTCGGAGGCGACGACCTCGCCATAGATCGAAAGGTCGGCGGTGTCGCGGTCCAGCTCGACCACGATGGTCTTGTGCGGTGAGAAGCGCAGGACCAGCTCCTGCAACTCGCCGTCGAACAGAATGCGACCGTGGTCGATCATGACGATGCGGCTACAGAGCGCCTCGACGTCCGCCATGTAGTGGCTGGTCAACAGCACGGTGGTGTCGTGCACGCGGTTGTACTCGGCCAGGAAGGCGCGGATGCGGCGCTGCATGGTCACGTCCAGGCCGATGGTGGGCTCGTCCAGGAACAGCACCTGCGGGCGGTGCAGCAGCGCCACCGCGATCTCGCACTTCATCCGTTCGCCCAGCGACAGGTTGCCCACCGGACGCTCCAGCACCGGCGCCAGGTCCAGGAGCTCGGTGAGCTCGTCCAGGGTCTGCCGGTACTCCGACGCCGGCACCCGGTAGACGACCCGGTTCCGCTCGAACGAATCGATCACGGGGATGTCCCAGAGGAGCTGGTTGCGCTGGCCCATCACCAGCGTGATGCGGCGCAGGAAGGCGCGCTCACGCCGGGCCGGCACGTGCCCGAGCACCTCTGCCCGGCCCGCCGTGGGATGCAGCAGCCCGGCGAGCATCTTCAGCGTGGTGGTCTTGCCGGCGCCGTTCGGGCCGACGAAGCCGACGAACTCGCCCGGCTGCAGGGCGAACGAGACCTGCGCCACCGCTTCGACGGCGCGGGTCTTGCGGCGGAACACGCTGTGCAGGGCGGCACCGAGCCCGGCCCCCCGTTCGGGGACGAGATAGGTCTTGGTGAGCTGCCGGACGTCGACCGCGAGCATCTGCCTATCTTAGTTGGCTGCCTCCTTCAGACCACCTCACGGCGAGCCGACCGCTTCCGAAGTCGGGACGCCCCGATCATGCTCTGCGCGCGTACGCGAATACCTGCGTGTCGTAGCACTCGCGAAACCCCCGGCGGACCAGGTTGGCGAGCGACGGCCGCAGGATGCTCAAGGTCTCCGCCGTCACGATCCGGCAGCCGCGGGCGTGCGCGGCGTGGACTCGGGCCGTGATCAGGGCGTTCTGTGCCCCGCGCGCGCGGTCCGGGCGGCGCGTCGCCGCCAGGAACAGGTACCCGGTCGCGCCGGCGACACAGAGGCCGGCCGCGGCGACGGGGCGGTTGCCGTCGAAGGCCAGGTAGTGCACGCAGTCGTCGCGGCCGACCGTTCCCAGGTAGGAACCCGCAAAGTCGCCGTAGAGCTCGGTCAGGAACGCCGCGTGGGCGCGCAGCTCCGCTGCGGGCAGAGCGCGTACCCGCAGCGCCGTCCGATGCGGAGCTGCCGCTTCGGCGGAACGCGCCAGCGTGATGTACCGCGGACCGTCGAACGGCCGCAAGCCGAGCTCCGTCAGCCACGTCCGGATCTCGCCGGCCTGCGGGCACGGACTCAGCCAGAAGAACCAGCGCCTCACGCCGGCCGCGGCGAATCGCTCGATGATGGCCGCTACCTCCCCGCGGCTCGCCGGCCGGGTCACGCCGACGAACTCGGCCCGGTTGCGGTTGGTCGAGGGATACTCCGTGACCGACGCCCGATCGATCGTCAGGAAGCCGCCGCCAATTTCCGCGAACTCCGCTCCCTGGACACCCGCGGCAAGGGCGTGTCGAGGAACGTGGAGATGGCGCGCCACCTCGGTAGCGGTCATCCGATTCTGCCCATTCGCTTCCCGAGAAACCCGGTGATTGACACCAAACCATCACTCCTCATATGAAATGATGCCATGCGTACGACCATCACGATCGATGATGATGTAGCCGTGGAGCTCGCCCGGATGCGCAGCCAACGCGGCGAGAGCTTCAAGAGAGTCGTCAACGACACGCTCCGCGCCGGCCTCGCGCACGCGACCGCGCCCGGCCGGCCCTGCCGCCCGTACCGGACTCGGCCGGTGTCGCTTGGACGCTGCAAGCTCGACAGCATCGATGACGTCGCGCGGGTGCTGGCGATCGCCGAGGGAGAAGCCCATCCGTGATACTGGTCGATGCCAACCTGCTGCTGTACGCGCAGGTGGAAACCTTCGAGCAGCACGCGGCGGCTCGCCGGTGGCTTGACGATCGGCTCAACGGCGTGGAGCGGGTCGGCCTTCCCTGGCCGTCGTTGCTGGCGTTCGTGCGTATCGTGTCCAATCCGCGGATATTCGAGTCTCCTCTGGCCGTCAGCGAGGCGTGGAGCCACGTCGGCCGTTGGCTGGACTGCGAACCTGCCTGGATCCCGGTTCCCACGGACCGCCATCGGGAGGTCCTGGGGCGGCTGTTGAGAGCCCATGCGATGCCGGCGGAGATGATACCGGATGCCCATCTGGCCGCGCTGGCACTGGAGCACGGCCTGGTGGTGTGCTCCAGCGACCTGGGGTTCGGCCGCTTCCCGGAGGTGCGCTGGGAGAATCCCCTCGCCTGACACGGACCTGACATCGGCGTCCCGAACGCTGCCGATCCCCCGCGGCGCCGACCGGGGTCGGGCGGGCACGCCACGTCGCGCCCGCCCGGTGCATAATGCCGGCCAATGCCCGCCAGAGTCGCGCGATCCCTGCAACGCCGACGCCCCGCGACGGCGCTGCTGCTGGCGGCGGCGCTGACCGGCGGGTGCTTCCTGCTGCCCCGGGAGGAGGCGATCCTGCCGCCACCGCTGATCAGGCCGCCGGAGATCAGCTACCGCACCGAGACGGTGGAGCTGGACACCATCGAGCGCCGCGTCGTGGTCGGTGGCGCGATCGTCTATCCCACGCAGATCGCGCTGCAGTTCGGGGAGCGCTCCGGCCGGCTGAAAGAGGTGCTCGTGCGATTGGGCGACGACGTCACGGCCGGTCAGGTGCTGGCGACGCTGGACACCGACACGCTGCGCCTCGACGTCGAGCGCCAGCGCATCCGGCTGCGCCGCGCGGAGCTCGGCCTGGAACGCGCCGCGGCGCTTGGCTCCGACCGTTTCCAGCAGGAGATGTACAAACTGGACATACAGTTGGAACGTCTTGCGCTTGAGCAGCTTGAGACCGAGCTTGCGAAGTCGACGCTGCGCTCGCCGATCGACGGCGAGGTGGTGTTCGTCACCCGGGTCTTTCCGGGCGAGCCGATCGGCGCCCGCCAGACGGTCGTGCAGGTCGCCGACCCGCGCGACCTGCTGTTCGCCTACCGCGGGCAGCGCGACGACGAGTTTTCGCTCGGCCGGGAGGTCACCATCAACCTGCGCGGCGACACCTTTCCCGGCGTGGTCGTCATGACCCCGCGCAACGCGCCGCTGGATGCGCCGGAGGAGATCCGCGACGTGGTGCTGGTCCGCGTGGACGCCCCTCCGGAGGCGCTCACGCGCGGCCAGACCGGCACCGCGTCGATGGTGACCGACCGGCGTGAGAACGTGATCGTGCTTCCGTCGGATGCCGTGCAGACCTACGTCAACCGCCGGTTCGTGTTCGTGCTGGAGGACGATCTGCGCGTCGAACGGACCGTGGAGATCGGGCTGTCCACGTCGACCCAGGTGGAGATCGTCGAAGGCCTTTCGGTCGGCGAGACGGTGGTGCTCCGCTGAGCGCACCGCTGATCGCGCGGCGCATCCGCGGCCGCGGCTGGCTGGCGATCGCGCTGGCGGCGGCGGCCACGCTCAGCGTGGCGCTGCTCGCATCCACGCCCATGTACGCCGACGGGGTGCTGCAGCGGCTCCTCACGCGCGATCTGGAACGCCACCAGGTGCGCACCGGACGCTACCCCGGCACCGCCGTCCTGGAAGTCGACCTGTACGCGCTGCGCCGGCGCGCCGCGCGTGCGCCGTACGTTTACGAGATGGACAGGGAGCTCACCGAGCGCCTGGTGCCGTCGCTGCGCGTGCCCACCATCGCCGAGATGCGCCAACTGCGCATGGACTACCTGTACGACAATCGCCCGTCGGAGAGCGGCACCACCAAGGTATTCGCCCGCGTCGAGGCGATCGAGGACTTGGGCCAACACGTCGAGATCACCCATGGCAGGATGTTCGAGCCGGCCGCCGGCGCTCCCGCCGGTGACGGCACCGACGTCTACGAGGCGGTCGTGACCGCGGAGGCCGTCCGGGAGCTGGAGCTGCAGCTCGGACGTACCTATCAGCTCCACGATCTGCTCGGTCACGTGCCGAGGCTCAAGATCAAGGTCGTCGGCGTGTTCACCAAGAGCGATCCTCGCGACCCGTTCTGGTTCGGGCGCTTCTCGCGGCTGTCCACCAGCTACCTGGTCGACTTCTCCACCTTCGAACGCCATTTCCTGGAGACCGAGGCGCGCAACATGACGCGCGCCTACTGGCACTACGCCATCGACTACCACCAGTTGACGATCCGCGACGTGCCCCACGTTATGCGCCGCTACCAGGACTACGTGCGCCTGGCAGCGCCCGCCGGCGTGAGCTTCAGCTTCGCCATCGCGCCGCTGCTGGAGTCGTACCTGTTGCGCGCAGCCATCCTGGAGCGCACCCTGTCGTTCCTGCAGATCCCGTCGGCGCTGCTGCTGCTGCTGTTCGTGGCGATGCTGTCGCGGCTGGTCATCGACGGCGACCGCAACGAGATCGCCGTGCTCAAGAGCCGCGGCGCCGCCGGCCGGCAGATCCTGTCCGCGTACCTGATCGAGGCGCTGCTGCTCGGCGCGGTCGGACTGGTGCTCGGCCTGCCGCTGGCGGTCTTCATCGTGCGGGTGATCGGCGCCTCGAACGGCTTCCTGGACTTCGTGGCCCGGCCGGCGCTGCCGCTGCTGCTGAGCTGGCGCATGCTGGGCTTCGCCCTGCTGGGCGTGGCGATCTTCGTCGGCTCGCTGGTGGTGCCGCTGGTGCGCACCACCGGCGTCTCGATCGTCGGCCTGAAGAGCCGCCACGCACGCGCGCCGCGCTCGCTGCCATGGCAGCGCTACCTGCTCGACTTCGTGCTGCTCGGCGTGGCCGGCTACGCGTTCGTATCGTTCCGCCAGCGCCGCACGATCCAGGAGCTGATTCCGGCCGAGTCGGCACCGCTCGACCCGCTGCTGTTCCTGGCGTCGACCGCCTTCATTCTGGGCGCCGGCCTGCTGACCCTGCGCCTCTTTCCGATCGTCGTGCGGCTGGTGTTCCGCCTGGGGCGGCGCCTGTGGTCGCCGGCCGTGTACGCCGGCCTGGTGCAGGTGAGCCGCTCGCGCGGCCGCGAGTACTTCGCCATGATCTTCCTGATCCTGACCCTGGGCGTGGGGCTGGCCTCCAGCACCACCGCCCGCACGATCAACCGCAGCGCGGAAGACGACATCTCCTACCAGGTCGGAGCCGACATCGCGCTGTTGCCGGAGTTCCAGAGCGACGCGCCCCCGGAGAACGTGGACCTGCTCGATCCGCTGGCGGCCCCGGCAGCGCCCAGCGGCGCCGCACCGGCGGTCCAGTACCGGGCGCCGCCGCTCGGGCCGTTCCGGGCGCTGCCGGGCGTGGAGCGCCTCACCACCGTGTTCCGCGCCCCTTCCGCCAGCATGGTGATCCCGGGCAGCAGTCGCGTCGCGCTGCAGGTGATGGCCGTGGTCCCGCACGAGTTCGGGCGCACCACCTGGTTTCGCAACGACCTGCTGCCGGCCCACATCAACCACCACCTGAACCTCATCGCCGACCACCCGACCGGCATCCTGCTGTCGGCCGACGTCCGCGATCGGGGCGTGCGGCTCGGCGACCTGGTGCGGCTCACCTGGAAACGGCAACTGCCGATCCAGGCGGTGGTGCTCGGCTTCGTCGACTACTGGCCTTCGTTCGACCCGAACGCCGCCGGCCGGGGCCGCACGCGGACGTTCGCCGTGGCCAACTTCGACTACGTGTTCGCGAAGATGGCCACCGAGCCGTACGAGCTGTGGATGGACCTGGAGCGGGGCGCGCAGAGCGGCCCGCTCTACGCGGCCGTGGAGGAGCAGGAACTGCGCGTCCTGGAGATCCGGGACACCTCCCAGCTCACCATCGAGGCCAAGAACGACCCGCTCCTGCAGGGCACCAACGGCGTGCTCACCTTCGGCTTCCTCACCGCCGTGCTGGTAAGCGTGACCGGCTACGTGCTGTTCCTGGTGTTCGCGCTGCGCGAGCGCACCCTGCAGTTCGGCCTGCTGCGCGCCCTCGGCGTACACCGGCGGCAGGTGGTCGGCATGCTGGTGCTGGAACAGCTTCTCACGGGCGGTTTCGCGATCGTGGCCGGGCTGGCGATCGGTCAGATCGCGGCGCTGCTGTACGTGCCGCTGCTGCAGCTTGCCGGCCCCGCCGCCGAGCAGATCCTCCCCTTCCGGGTGGTCGCCCTGCGCAGCGACTACCTGCGCTTCTACGTCCTGGCGCTCGTCATCCTGGTCGCCGGCGCGGTGCTGTTCCAATCCCTGGTGCGGCGGCTGCGCGTGCACGAGGCGCTCAAGCTGGGCGAGGAGTGACGGTCCGGGACTTCCGCGCCGGCCCTGCATCGCGTACAGTGCAGATGCGACATGGCTGATACCCAAGCCCCTGCCGCATCCAAGGCCTCCCACGCCGCAGCACCGAGCACGCTCCCGGCCGATCTGCGCCGGCGGCTGCGCTCCGAGACCTGGCAGCGGGCCAAGCAGATGCGGCTGCTGTACCTGCTGTTCCTGCTGCCGCTGGCGATCTTCGTCATCTTCCACTACCTGCCGATGTACGGGAACATCATCGCCTTCAAGGACTTCCGCATCGGCCGCGGCTACTGGGGCAGCCGCTGGGTCGGCCTGCTGCACTTCGAGGACTTCTTCCGCAACCCGTTCGCGTGGCGGATCATCCGCAACACCGTGCTCATCAGCGGGCTCAAGCTGCTGTGGGGCTTCCCGGCGCCGATCCTGCTGGCGCTGCTCGTCAACGAGATGACCAGCCAGCCCTTCAAGAAGACGGTGCAGACCGTCTCCTACCTCCCGCACTTCATGTCGTGGGTCATCCTGGCGACGGTCCTGCGGGAGATCCTGTCGCCGCAGAGCGGTCCGATCGCCCAGATCGCGGTATGGCTGGGACAGGAGCCTCCCGACGTGCTCACCGACGTGCGCCTGTTCCGGCCCATGCTCATCGTCACCGAGATCTGGAAGGAGATGGGCTGGCAGTCGGTGATCTACCTGGCCGCCCTGGCCTCGATCGATCCCGAGCTCTACGAGTCGGCGACCGTGGACGGCACCAACCGCGTGCAGCGGACGGTCCACATCACGCTGCCGTCGCTGCTGCCGGTGATCACGATCCTGGCGATCCTGCGCATCGGCCGTCTGCTCGAAGGTGGCTTCGACCAGATCTTCAACCTCTACAACCCGCTGGTCTACGAGGTGGCCGACGTCATCGACACCTTTGTCTACCGCCGCGGCATAGGCGGCGAGGGCGGGCTCAACCAATACGACTTCGCAACCGCCGTGAGCCTGTTTCAAAGAGGGCTTGGGTTGCTGCTGCTCCTTGGCGCCCACAAGATCGCCCGCCGCCTGACCGGCCAGGGGGTCTGGTAGGTGGCCCAGGCACTCGGCGCGCGGCGAAGCATCGCCGGGGTCGCCTTCGATTTCGGAAACACGCTGCTCATGGCGCTGTTCGCGTTCACGATCCTGGTGCCGTTCTGGATCATGCTGGTGCTGTCGTTCACCCCCAACGAGTGGGCCAACGACCTGGGGCTGAAGCTGTGGACCGCCCGCTGGAGCCTGGCGACCTACCGGTTCTCCCTGTCCAGCTACGGCGACGTGGTGGGGGCGTACGGCAATTCCATCTTCCGCACGGTGCTGGGGACTGCCGCGATCGTGGTCGCGACGGTGGCCGCCGCCTATCCGCTGTCGAAGAAGCGGCTGCCCGGCAGGACGTTCATGACGGTGGTGATCCTGATCACCCTGTTCTTCTCCGGCGGCTTCATCACCCTGTACTTGGTGGTCCGCGGCGTGGGGCTGCTCAACTCGCGTTGGGCGCTGATCCTGCCCAGCATGGCCAACCCCTTCTACATGCTGATCATGCGCAACTTCCTGATGACCATCGACGACGCCTACGAGGAAGCGGCGTTCATCGACGGCGCCAATTACCTGCAGATCCTGACGCGGGTGATGCTGCCGCTGTCCAAGCCGGTGCTGGCGGTGATCGCCCTGTGGGCGGCGGTGTTCCACTGGAACGAGTGGTTCCATGCCCTGCTCTTCCTCAACGACGAGTCCAAGCTGGTCCTGCAGCTCATCCTGCGGCGCATGATGTTCCTGCTCACCTCCGACGATCTGTTCGACATGCTGGACTGGGCCGACCAGCAGGGCATCATCCTGCCCACCAAGGCGGTGCGGGCGGCGGTGATGCTGCTGACCATCGGCCCGATCGTGCTGGCGTACCCGTTCCTGCAGCGCTACTTCGTCAAGGGCATTTTCGTGGGTGGCCTCAAGGGCTAAAATGACGGATCCGAATCCCGGCGCGTTGTCGCCGGCGGCGCCGGACGGCGCCCAACTCTTCACAAGGTGGTACGAATGAAACGCGTACTATTCATGACCTGCGCGGCAGCGCTGCTGCTTGCGCCGACAGCCCTGTGGGCCGAAGGCCAGGACGAGGCCGCGGCCGACGTGACCGAGATGACGTGGATGAGCCAGCACGTCGACTCCTACGCCTTCACGGACATGCAGGAGCGCTTCGGCGTGACGGTCACCAGCAACGGCATCTTCGAGAACGACGGCGAGAAGCGCCAGGCCATGCTGGCCGCCGGCGAGCAGCCGGACTTCGGCAACTGGTGGGGCAATCCGGTCGAGTTCTACCAGGACGGGATCAGTCGAGCGATACCCAAGGAATGGATCCGCGAGTACGCGCCCAACATCTCCCAGATGTACGACAACTATCCGCTGGCGTGGAACACCTGGGAAAACCCCGACAACCCGGACGAGATGCTGGCGATCAACGGCATCTCCCTGAACACCGACGGCAACCTGATGCTGCCGTTCTTCCGCTACGACAACGCCACCGAGGCGGGGCTGGAGCTGCCCGGCTATGACGAAGGCAAGGTTTCCCTGGACGTGTACGGGCGGGTCTACTACTACGATCACGACATGACCTGGGCCGAGATGGGCGACTTGCTGCGCGGCTTTCGCGACGTGATGCCCGGCACCGTCGAGATTCCCCTGGGCGCATGCAACCTCACCCACTGGTGCCTCAACCAATGGCTCGGGGCCTTCGGGATCCGCGGCGACGGCACCAACCGCGAGGTGGACGGCCAGCTCTACTACTTCCATACCGACCCGGGAATGAAGGAGTTCATCAAGGCCTTCGGCGCCTGGTTCGCCGAGGGGTTGATCGATCGCGAGCTCCCCACCCTGAACCGCGACAAGTACTGGGAGAAGGGCCAGGCCGGCCTGTACGGCGTTCAGTCGGAGCCCTACACGAACGCGGGCCAGACCTACGCCATGTACCGCACTCCCAACAACATGGTGCCCGACGACGAGCTGGGGCAGCCCGGCGCCGAAGTCGTAGGCATCCCGCCGATCATCGGTCCCGGCGGCGAGCGCGGCGGACGCGCCTACTCGTCGATTGCAGGCGTCGGCAACTACAAGTTCTACGCCAACGCCACCGTGTCGGACGCCAAGCTGAAGAAGATGCTGGAGATGCTCGACTTCTACATGGGCACGATGGAGGGCTGGATCATCTTCCGCAACGGCCTGGATGGTGTGCACTTCGACTGGGATGGAGAGCCGTACGAGTCGTTCGCCCGTGAACGGACGGAGAGCGAGCTGCCCGAGGGCGCCGGTCACGGCCGCGTCTCGGTCTACCCGGTGTTCTACACCTTGGACCGGTTGAAGATCATCGCTCCGAGGCCGCTCGCCGATTTCCAGAGCACCTACGCGCTGGTGGACGGCGGTGTCAACGTGTACACCACCCGGGCGCACCGCGCCGACTTCCGCACCGAGACCGAATTCGAAGATCTGCGCCAGCGCTTCATGTCCACGCTCAACACGATGTGGAGCGAGTTCTTCTACAAGGGCATCACCGGCCAGATCGACGTCGACGCCGAGTGGGACGCCTACGTCCAGGCGTGGAGCGATGCCGGCGGCGCCGACATCGTCGCCGAGCTCGAGAAGGCCCCGATCGTCGACGAGTTCCGCCAGGGACGGTGGGTCTACTGAGATCCAGCCGGATCACGCTCCGGAGTCGTCCGGATCTATCAAGGGAGTGGCCGTCAGGCCGCTCCCTTTCCTTTCCGACATCTGATGCTGTCTTGACAGCATGCTCAGAAAGCATCATGATGCTCCCTCGATGAGAACCACCGTGACGCTCGATGACGATGCGGAGCAGATGATCCGCGAAGAGATGCGTCGCACCCAGCGCAGCTTCAAGGTGACCCTGAACGAAGCGGTCCGCAACGGCTTGCGGCGAGGCTCCGGGAATCCGGGCTCATTCCGGGTCCGTGCTCGCCCCCTGGGGTTACGCACCGGAATCGACTCGGCCCGCATGCACGAGCGCGATCAGGACGCGGAGGAGGAGCGCTTCCTCCGCGTTACCAATCGAGCGTTGCTGTCGGAGCGGTGATCGTTCCCGACGTCAACCTCATCCTGTACGCCTACGATCAGGATGGTCCGTTCCACCGTGAATCTTCGCAGTGGTGGTCGCGGTGTCTGAGTGGCTCGGAAGCGGTCGGCTTGGCGACGGTGATGATCTTCGCGTTCGTTCGGTTGTCGACCAGTCCGCGCATCTACGCCGAGCCGCTGTCGTTGAGCGAGTGTGCGGGGATCGTCCGCAGTTGGCTGCAGGTGCCGTCCACGACGCTGCTGGAACATGATTCCGGCGACATCGACGTTGCGTTCGATCTGCTGGATTCGGCCGGGGCCGGCGGTAACCTGACGACCGACGCGCAGATCGGCGCGTTGGCGCTCAGGTACCGAGCCACGGTCCATACCGCCGACACCGACTTCGCCCGCTTGCGCGACGTTCGCTGGCGGAACCCGCTCACAGGCCAGCACGGCCCGCGATAGCCGGACGCGCCAACCGGGCGCGGGCTGCCCTCTATGCCAGCACGATCCGGACGTCGGCCAGCAGCGCCGGCCGGGGTGCCGCGGCGTCCAGGGTCACCTCGATCCGGTTCGCGCCCGGGATGATAGCGTCCGGCTCGACGGCGGCCGTCGCCAAGTCCCCCTCGCCCGCCTGCAACGCAAGCGCCTGACCGTTTATCGCGGCGGCGACCTGCTCCGTGTCGGCATTCCAGATGCGCAGCTCGACCGCAGCCGAGCGCGGCCGTGGCTCCGCGCGCGGGTCTTCACCCACGGTCAGGTACTCCGCCACCGGCCGTCCGGGAAAGAGCTGCCGCGGGTGCTGCGGCGTCAGGGTCGGCACGCTCAGGAAGCTCTCGTGCGGGAAGCCGTCGCCGGCCACCCGCGCCACGCCGCGCACGCTTACGAAGTAGCGCCGCTCGGCGCTCCGGATCGTCTCCATCTCGCCGAGCTGCCGCAGGATGGGGCTGGACGGGTTGAAGAAGTTGTACAGGTAGACGCCGTCGGCGCCCGCGCGCCAGACGTTGGCGGCACGTGCCCGGTAGGAGGAGTCGCCGCCGCGCGCCGTGCGGAAGGTGCCGGTCTTGACATCGGCGGTCCCCGGCTCCTTCACGCGTGACTCGTCCAGCGCCGGGTAGACCATGGCGCCGTAGCGGTGGCCGAGCTCGACGGAGGTCTCCCACGGGTTGAGCTTCAGGTACCCGGCGGGGATCAGCAGGTCGAGCAGATCGTCGGCCAGCCACCGTTCGAGGTCGAGACCGATCGCCCGGCAGTACGCGACCGAGTCCGGCAGTCGCGTCGCCACCAGGATCGGGCGGCCGCGGCGCTGGCCCACCTCCTCGGTCATGCGGCGGATGCGTCGCACCAGTCCGGTCATCAGGTCGCGCTCCATGCCGCCGGCGGGAAAGCCGCGCGCCGGTTCGTGAAAGAAGACCGGGTGGCGGTAGAAATCGAGCTCGATCCCGTCCACGTCGTAGTTGAGGCAGACCTCCTCAACGAACCGGAAGGTCAGGTCGCGGATCTCCGGCTCGGCGAAGTCGACCGCCGACCACCCGCCGTACCGCGGACGTGTCTCCGGAGTGGCCAGCAGGTACTCCGGATGGGCCTGCTTGAAGTCGTTGGCCGCGAACATCTCGGCCGAGTAGCCGCCACCCTGGCTGTCGTGCGTGTCGTTCATGCGCAGCGACCAGAAGAACTCCCTGCCCTGTCGGTGGATGAAGTCGTTCATCACCCGCAGCGCGTCGACGCCGGCTTCCGCCAGCGCCCCCATCATGTTGCGATGGAACCACTCGCCTTCGACGGTGAAGAGCTGCCCGACCTTGGTCAGGTGCGTGAACATCGTGAAGCCCGAGCACCACGTCGCATAGAACACGGTGTCGACCTGGGAGCCGGCCAGGGGGCCGGTGCGGTACTTGAGCAACTCCTCCTCCGTCGGCTCCTGGATCAGGTAGACCGGCTCGTTGCCGTCGTTGTTGAGGATGATCCTCCGGCGGCGCCGCTTGAGAGCCTCGCGCTCGGCGCGAAACGCGGCAGTCATGAGCCCGCGGGCGGCTTCAGGCCGGGCCACATGCCGAAGCCGGGCGGGTTGCCCGTGTCCCCGGCACGCAGCTCGTCCGCGTGGGCGATCACCTTGCGGAATGCCATGGCGTAGCGCTCGATTACGTCCGCCCGGTCGTGCTTGAACCACGGCACGTGGAAGGTGCGCGCGTGGATGCCCTCCGCCACGGGCAGGTCGTCGGTCGCGTGGGCGTTGGTGGGCGCGCCGCGGCCGTAGACGTCCACGTCGCGGAACAGCGGGTGCAGGTGCAGCGGCATGTTGATCCCGGCTCCCAGGCGCCCCACCCCCTCGGCTGCCAGGGCATCCAGGAAGCGCGTCAGGGAGAGTCCTCCCAGCTCCTCGGCCGCGTACAGGCCGTGCGGGTTGTACCAGCCGCCCATGGTGCTGCCGGTCGCCTCGTCGACCCGGTGCCCGCGGATGCCGGGACAATCGTCGAGCAGGTCCCAGAACCGGTTCATGGCCGACCGGATCTCGCGCTCGCGATCGTCGAAGTGGCGGAGCTGCCCGCGCCCGATCGCGGCGTTGAGCTGCTGCATCCGGTACTTGTAGCCGCCCAGGGCGATGCCGGAGCTGCGGACCAGATCCGGATCGGTGAGCTCGCGCTGGCCACGCGAGTAGTGGCCCCAGGCGAGGGCGCGCTCGTAGATCGCGCGGTCGTCGGTGACCATCACGCCGCCCTCCCCGGCCGGCAGCGCCTTGCCGCTCATCACCGACATCGCCGCGACGGCGCCGAAGGTGCCGACCTTGCGCCCGCGGTAGAGCGCGCCGTGCGCGTGCGAGACGTCCTCCATCACGGCGATGCCGCGCGGCTCGGTGACGGCCAGCACCGCGTCCATGTCGGCGGGGTGGCCGCAGTAGTGGACGACGACCACGACCTTGGTGCGCGGCGTCAGGCGCCGTTCCAGGTCGGCGGGGTCGATGCACAGCGTGTCGGGGTCGATGTCGGCGAAGCGGACCGTGGCGCCGAGCGACAGCGCCGGCCCGCACGATGCCCAGTAGGTCGTGCTCTGGCAGACCACCTCGGCCCCGGCGCGCACGCCCAGGGCGTACAGCGCCGCCTGGATGGAGCCGGTGCCGGTGTTGTGGGCCAGGGCGTAGTCCACGCCCTGCCACTCGGCGAACTCGGCCTCGAACTGATTGGTGACGTCGAAGCCGGACATCCGGCCGGAGTGCAGCACCTCGAGCACGGCCTGCTCGTCCTCCTCCGTGATGATCGGCCAGGTGAACAGGTCGTCCGGGACCGTCGCGGGGTCGAGTGCAGGAGGACCGCCGAGCAGCGCCGGACGCTGCGCAACGACGGTATCGGTATTAGCGGCTGTAGTAGTGGGCAATCGAAACCTCCGCCGCGATCGTATGACTGCGGCCGGCGCCGGGCAACCGGGCGGACCAACGGCTGCCCTATCTGCGCCGCTCGACGAACTGCGGAACGGTCAAGCCGATGTCCCGCGCGATGCGGCGCAGCAGGACAGGCGACACATCTCGACCGCGGTGCACGGGTACGGTCGTCGCACGGCCGTCAGGATGGCGGGACTGCTTGTGTGAGCCGCGTTGGCGCGCCTCCGCGAACCCAAGATCCAAGAGGATCGCGACCACTTCGCGCGGCTTGAGTACGGGCGGCACGCGGCGCTCAGGTTACGACGATGGTCCTGGTGCCGATGTACTCAGCCTCCATCTCGGGCTCGCCGTCGTCGAGCAGCATGGCGATCACTTCCTGGAGGTTCTCGGACAGCTCTTCGATCGTTGCCCCCTGGCTGTGTGCGCCCGGGAAGCCCGGGACATAGCCGACGTAGAAGCCCGTGTCGGGACAGCGCTCGACGACGGCGGTGTAGGTGTGAGCGGGATGACGCACGTCAGGCATCGAAACCTCCGCGGCGATCGTATGACTGCGGCCGACGACGGGCAACCGGTCATTGGCACCGCTGGTCCCGGAATCCGCCTTCCATCGCTGCAGTGCGGCCTGAAGGATAAGCTGATCCGCATGCTCGACCGCGAGCCCCATCGGCTGAAAGAGCGCATCGACCTGTTGCGGCGACACGGAGCCGGGATCGACTCCGATGAAGTCGCCGGCCCTCGGGATCACGGTTGAACGCTACTGCTGCGGCTCGGGGAGAACTCCCGGGAACAGCCACTGAGTCAGGCTCGGGGCGGCGTCCGCACAAGGCGTGAGGATCAGCCCGCGGCGCAGATGGCTGGGCCCGCCGGTCGGTTGGCCCTCGCCGGGCTCGACCGCCAGGCAGTACACCGTTTCGGCCGCACTTCCCTCTGCGGCTTCGAGCGGAAGCTGCCCGTCGGCGGTGAGGATGAACCGCTGCAGCGGCACGTCCGCGCAGGCTTCGAGGTGCAGTTCCGCCCCCGCGGTGGCGCCGCCGGCCTGGACGCATCGGTCGTAGGCCGGCATGTACAGATGCCCGGCCGACGGATGGCCGACCGTGAACAGCTCGTCGTCCGCGCGCGGCTTGCAGGTGTGAGCCGTGAGCGCGCCGTCCAGGTTGAGGCTCGCTCCGAACCCCGGCACGTCCACGCAGTAGAACTGCGGCTCGTCCAGCGGGTCGACCAGTTGGATCAGCGTCGGGGACGGCGGCGGCTCGGGCTCTTCGGCGCCGTCTTGCGTGGTCTGCGCCGTGCCGAGCACGGCCGTGAGCATCAGCACCGTGAGAACCGTTCGAGCACGCGCATCGCGGATCACGGTTCGGATCGTGTCCTTCGCCATACTCGGATGGTACAACGCGCCGATGCCGACAGGCGGGCGTTCTTCACCGGGGAGTATCGGAGGCCGCAGGCGCTCGTCAAATACACTTGACACCATCGCCTGACACGACCCATGTTTCCGTCCATGTATCTCAGCGTCCTCAAAGCGGTTATGGCCAGGAGAGAGCAGAGCCAGGCAGACATCGCGAGAGCAGCCGGGGTCAGCCGTCAGGCAGTGTCGCATTGGTTTGCGTCCGAGCGCGACTTTCAGAATGTCCACGTTGCCACGCTGCTGAAGCTGAGCGATTCGCTTGAAATCGATCCCGCCGAGCTCCTGGAGCCGCTTCCCGGCATGGACGATCCCGTGGCCGTGCGCCGGCTCGCCACCGAGTTCTGCTGGGACCGGGCCTACCCGGACATCTATCGGTTTCTGGCGGCGCTGGCGGATGGCGAACCGCGCGCGACGGCTCGTCTCATCGAGAGTCGAGGGATCTATGCCGCGGCGTCAGTGCTCGGCCCACGGATATGGGACGACTACGCCGGCCTCAGGCCTCGCCTGCCGCCGGTCAGGCGTGCGGAAGTCGATGCGGTATGGCGGATTCATCGAGATTTGACCCGAAGTTAGCGGACCGCGTTCTGCCGCAACCGCTCCTGGACGCACTGCGTCATGTCTACGCGCAGAGGATCGGCGACTGCATGCTGGTGGGCGGGACGGCGCTCGCCGGGTTCTACGCAGGTCATCGCCGCTCCGACGACCTGGACCTGTTCACCGGCACGGCGACCGCGTTCCGGCAGGCCGTGCTGGCCGTGCGCAGCCTGGCCACGCTGGGCACCGAGATGCGGGAGCGGAGTCACAGCAACCAGTTCTACCGGGCTGTCTGCTCCTGGAAGGGGCTGCACTTCACCGTCGACGTCGTCCTCGACCCGCATTCCCTCGACGTCGGCGGGACCAACCTGGCGGGCGAGGTCGTGGTGGCCGACCTGCCGACCCTGCTCTCGATGAAGGCCGCCACCCTGGTTTCGAGGTGCAGTGAGAAGGACCTCTATGACCTGCTGTGGCTGTTCGGCGCGTTTCCCGATCGACACTTCGCCGATCTCATCGAGCTCGGTCACGAGTTCGACGGCGGCGTCAACGGAGAGGCGCTTCTCTACAGCATCGGCAGCGCCGGTCTGGAACAGGCAGCGTGTGGGTTCGCGAGCGAATTCGGCATGCCGGCGGCTGCGGTGTTCACCAGCATCAAGGCTCTCCGGCGAGAGCTACTCGTGGCGCTCGACCGACATCTGACGACGCGCACGAAGGACACGCTCGGCGGCGTCGTGCGACGGGTACGCATGCTATGACCCGTCCGGGGGCCGTCCCGGTGTAGACTGCGTGCCGTCATGGCACGCGAACTTCGCATAGGCATCATCGGGCTGGACTCCAGCCACACGATCGAGTTCACGCGGCGTTTTCAGGCTCCCGACTGTCCGCCGGAGCAGCGGGTCTCCGGCGCCACGGTGACGCGCTGCATGCGCTTCGAGACTCCATTCCAGGACCGGGCCGGCCTGGACGGCCGGCAGAAGCAACTCGAAGGCTGGGGTGTCGAGGTCACCGAGGACTTCGACACCGCGGTCGCCGGCGCGGACGCGGTACTGATCGAGATCAACGACCCGGGCCTGCACCTGGAGTACGTGCGGCGCTGCGCCGGCCTCGGCGTGCCACTGTTTCTCGACAAGCCGCTGGCCGAGGACCTCGCCGCCGGGCTGGAGATCGCCCGCATCGCCGCCGAGCACGACCTGCGGCTGTGCTCGACCTCGTCCCTGCGCTTCGCGGCCGGGGTCCGGGACGCGTGCGCCGCGCTGCCGGAGCCGCGGCACGTGACCACCTTCGGACCCATCAACCGCGCGGCCGCCGGCAGCTCGATCGTGTGGTACGGCGTGCACGCCGTGGAGATGCTGGTCCGCGCCATCGGCCGCGGCGCGCGGACCGCCTCGACCCACCGCTGGGGCGAGGACGCGATCGTGGTCGTCGACTACGCTGACGGCCGCACCGGCGTCGTCGAGCTGTTCGCCGGCGGCGGCTACGGCGGCGTGTTGCGCAGCGGGGCGGAAGTCGTGCCGTACACGGTCGACCATGCCGGGATCGACCCGGCCCTGCTCAACGAGCTGGTGCCGTTCCTGGCCGGCGGCGCCTCGCCGGTGCCGCTGGAAGACGCGGTGGAGGTGATCGCCATCCTGGACGCGGCGGAGCGCTCCTCGCAGGCTGGCGGGGCCGCCGCAATGCCGGTCGGACCGGTACCGGAGGGGCCGGCCGCGCAGGGAGCCCCGCCCGCGTAGGGCCGGGAGGGCGTCATCGACTACCCACGCGTGTTCCGCGTCCGCCAGCGGTTCGACGCGCCACGGGTCGACGACGTCGCAGGCGCAGTCGAGCGGCAACTCGCGGAGCTGTCGCTGGACGACGCGATCCGGCCGGGGCAAACCGTGGCGGTCGGCGCCGGCAGCCGCGGCATCGCCGACATCCCCACCGTCCTCCGCACGATCGTGACCGTGCTCCGCCGGCTCGGCGCGCGGCCGTTCCTCGTGCCCGCCATGGGCAGCCACGGCGGCGGCACCGCCGAAGGCCAGCGGGCGATCCTCGAGTCCTACGGCATCACCGAGCGGTTCTGCGGCTGTCCGATCCGCGCCTCCATGGTCACCGTCGTCATCGGCGAATCGGCCGAGGGTTTTCCCATCCATCTCGACCAGCATGCGTACGCCGCCGACCACGTGGTGGTGTGCAACCGCATCAAGACCCACACCCAGTTCTCGGGCCGGGTGGAGAGCGGGCTGTCCAAGATGCTCCTGATCGGGCTGGGCAAGCACGCGGGCGCCCGCATCTATCACCGGGCGATACAGGACTACAGCTTCGACCGGATCCTGCGCAGCGTCGCCGGCGTGGTCACCGCGCACTGCTCGGTCATCGGCGTCGGCATCGTCGAGAACGCCTACGGGCGGACGGCCCGCGTCGCGGCCGCCATGGGGCCACGACTCGCCGACCTCGACGAGGAGCTGCTGGTGCAGTCGAAGCGATGGGCGGCGCGGCTGCCGTTCGACCGGGCGGACGTGCTGCTGATCGACGAGATCGGCAAGAACATCTCCGGCACCGGCTTCGACGTCAGCGTCGCGGGCCGCAAGTACCTCGATCACGAGCCGGCCGCGGACGAGTACCCGAAGGTGCGGATCGTCGCGCTGCGCGGCCTCGCCGACCTGAGCGGCGGCAACGCCGAGGGCATGGGACTGGCCGAGTTCTGCCGCACGCGGCTGCTCGACCAGGCGGATCTCCGCATCACCCGCATCAATGCGCTGACCAGTGGCCATTACACCGGCGCGATGCTCCCGATCGACTTCGAGACGGACGCCGAGCTGCTGCAGGTGGTGCTGACCGAGATCGGCCTGACCGAGCCGCCGGACGCCAGACTGATCTGGATCCACAACACCCTGGACCTGGGCGAGGTCGAGTGCGCCGCCGCCTACTGGGACGAGGCGCGCGGCCGCGACGACCTGGAGGTGCTCACCGACCCGCGGCCCCTGCCCTTCGACGCCGACGGCAACCTGCCGGACGATGTCGCGTCGCTGTCCCCCGCCGCCCACGACTGAACGCCGGCAGCTCGACGGCGGGTACCGGCTGCGGCGCTCAGCGGCGCTCCAGGCCGCGCAGCACCGCGTCGAGAATCCGCTCGGCGGTGCCGGGCTCGAAGTGGGCCGAACCGGTTTGAGACTCGTAGCCGCCGGCGGCGAGATCGTGCCGGAACGGCAGGTAGCCCTCGTAGCCGTTGGCGTAGGAGATGACCATGGCGTCCGGGAAGCGCTCGGCCACGCGCAGCCCGAGCTCGGCCAGCACCTCGAAGGGCAGGGCCACCAGCGGCAGCTCGCCGATCCGCACCTGCTGGATGCGGACGGCGAACGAGCCCTCCGGCCACCGGCGCGCCGCGTAGGCCAGGTGCAGCGCTTCCCGGTAGGCGTCATGCACCGACTCGTCCTGTCCCCCGGGGGCGGCCCGGAGCCGGTCCGCGGCAGCTTGCAGCCGAGCCTCCGGGTCGCCGGTGAGGTCGTGGCGCACCCGTGCACGAAGCTCGTCCCAGGTCACCTCCAACCGCTCGGCGACGACGGGGCGAAACGCCCGCTCGCCGAGCAGCACCGCGTGCGCGAGGGTCTCACCGATCCAGCGCCGCGACTCGCCCAGGCGGCGCATCGGCACGACGTCTCCGGCCGCCGCCTGCGCGAAGAGCACCGGGCAGCGGTACTCGTCAGCCAGGGCGCTTCTCAGGTAGTGCACGAAGTCGGACGAGACGAGCAGCGACGTGCTGTCACCGTGCCGGTCGCCGGTGACCGTGTGGCACCCGAAGTGGACGAGAACCGCGCCCACGTCGCCGGAGTCCGTGGGGCGAAATCGCAGCGCCGTCAGGCGGTCGTCGGTGGGCGACAGCTCGGGAGCGGGAGCGGTGCCGTCCGGGTAGCGGAACGTGGTGGCCACCGAGCCGTCAGGCTGACGGATGCGGCGGTTGTAGTGGACCTGCGGGACGCGAGTGCGCAGCACCTCGACCGTGCCCGGCGCCAGGCGGCCCATCGCCTCCGCGCATGCCTCGACCACGCTGGTGGTCATCTCGCCCACGTAGGCGGCGTCCGCGTCGTTGATGCCGTTCCATCCCACGTGCGGGCGATGGATACGCTGCAATCCCGCCGCCGGCGCGTAGTGGGTGTGCGAGCAGGCAAGCATGATGCGCTCCGGCGGCACGCCCGTCTGCTCGGCGATGCGACCCGCCAGCGCGCGAGCTGCGGCGTCGTGGACGCCGATCAAGTCGAAGGTGACGATCAGCGCCGGCTCCCCGCCGGCGGCCTGGAGGGCGATGCAGCCGGCCAGGATCGGCTCGCTGACCCCGGTCGACGGCCCGTCGCGGCTGGCGTAGCCTCCCATCCAGACCGGCCGATCCGGCGTGATGTCCCGTGTTGCGCACCCGAACTCAAACATGGAGCCATGTTAACAGGTCGACGCGAGCGGAAGACCGCGGGATGATGCCGCATGCGTAATGGCGATCTGCTGTCCACCGCCGGCAGCCAGTCGGCCACCAACGAGGGCGGCAACAAGATCGTCACCGTGGGCCGCCGCACGCACGTGACGTGGCAGGACGTGACCCCGGAGGGATACTTCAATCGTGTGCGAACGCTGAACCTCGACACCGGCGCATGGTTTCCCACCTGCACCTTGGGCAGCGCCTACGACGACCATGCCCGGGCGGTGATGGTCGCCGACGCCGGCGGATTCCTGCATGCGGTCCTGAGCGGCCACAACACGGCATGTACGTACCGGCGTTCACGCGCCGCCAACGATGCGTCGGCGTGGACGGATCCGGTGGAGATCGCAGACGGCACCTATCCCTGCCTGATCTGCGCGCCCGACGGGCACCTGTACCTGGCCATGCGCAACGGCGGGCAGAACGGCCTGGAGCTCTATCGCAGGCCGCCCGACGGCCCCTGGCACCACGTCGGCAAGGTCATCGACCGGCCGGCCGAATACACGGGATACGCCTGTTTCGCCTGCGGCCTCGGCTTCGACGGCGACGGCGTGCTGCACCTGG
Source organism: Spirochaetaceae bacterium (assembly GCA_026710565.1). Next base: position 23,636 of record JAPOQV010000363.1, read on the forward strand.
TGTGCGACATCTACGAAGGCACCCACGACCAGCGCGGCATCCACCGGGCGATCGTCTCCCGGCAGTCGCGGGAGGGCGGAGGGACGGGGCGCCCCGGCCGCGGGGAGCCGGCGCCGATTCCGGCTCGCCCGTGCGGCATGGACGTGCTCTGCCAGAGCACCGGCCTGCGGCACGAATCGATCCCTCCGCCGGTCATGACCGCGCAGGGCAACATCGCGCTGGACCCGGCGGGCACGCCCCACGTCCTCTACGTCTACCACTTGAACAGGGCCGGCGAGCTGATCCTGGCGTCGCCGGACGATTCGGGCATCTGGCGCCAGCAATCGATCGACGCTTCTCTTCGGTCGGCCTACCCCGAGCACCGCGCCATGTTCTGCCGCGGCACCTTCACCATCGACGCGGCGGGCGTCCATCGCGCGCTCGTCACCCTGGTGCCGGCCGGTCACTCGGGGTGGGACGCTCACCTGCCGACCCGGCCGGGACTGCGCGGCATCGCCGGCGGCAGGGTGCCGGCGCGCGACCCGCACGCCGACAACCCGGTCGTGTGGCTGATCTCGCGCGATCGCGGCGCCACCTTCAGCGTCCGGGAAGCCTTTCCGGCCGCGGCGGAGGCGCGATCGCCCAAGTACGAGCTTCCGGTTTCGGGTGTTCCGTGGCCTGGCGTTCCGTGGCCGGGAGGCCGCGGGATCCTCTACTTCGACCGCACCTCACTCCCGGTCCCTGGCGCTCGGGAGGATCCCGGCTTCCAGAACCGCGTCTACTTCTACCGGCAAGCGGCCTGGTAGCAGGTTGACGGCGAGCCGGGCCGGTCCTACCGTCGCCGGATGCCGCGGGAACTGATCGCCGACCGGCCCGGTCACGCCATCCTGCGCGAGTACGAGGATCCGCCGCTTGCCGCCGCAGAGGTGCGGGTCGCTACGCAGTTCAGCGCCGTGAAGCACGGCACGGAGTTCCGCGACTTCCGTTTCGACTCCGCCGACGCAACCGACCGCTGGGATCCGGATCTCAGGCTGCACCGGCGCGGAGAGCCGTCGGCGCCCCGCTTCCCCAAGAAGCTCGGCGAGGGATTCGTCGGCATCGTCACCGAGGTCGGCGACGCAGTCGATACGGTGCAGGTGAGCGACCGGGTCTACGCGCACGGCAGCGTGGCCGACACGCACGTCATCCCGGTGGAGCACTTCTCGCTGCGGACCGTGCCGCCCTCGGTCTCCAACCAGAACCTGGTCTACGACGAGGCGGCGATGTACGCCCTTGGCGGCATCCGCGACGGCCAGGTGCGGCTGGGCGAGCGGGTGGCGGTCTTCGGACTCGGCGCCATCGGCCAGATGGCGATGCAGATGGCCAAGCTGTCCGGGGCGCGGTGGGTGGCGGCCAGCGACCCGATCGAGCGGCGGCGCGCCGCCGCGGTCCGCCACGGCGCAGACGTCGTGTTCGACCCCGCGGAGGTCGACGTCGGCCTTGCGATCAAGCAGATGACCGGCAGCCTGGGGGTCGACGTGTCGATCGAGACCTCCAGCTCCCATGCCGCCCTGTACGACGCCCTCCGGTCGACGCGCTTTCAGGGACGGGTCGCCTCCACCGCCTACTACACCGGACCGGCGCAGGGCCTGCTGCTGTCCGGCGAGTGGCACCGCAATCAGCTCACGATCATCTCCAGCCGAGCCGCGGCTCCGCCGCAGCCGCGCGAATACAGTTGGGACGAAAGGATCAAGCCCGAGGTGGTGGCGCTGCTGGAGGAAGGGAGGCTGCAGGCCGAGGATCTGGTCGATCCGATCGTGCCGATGGCGCGCGCCGCCGAAGCCTACCTGGAGCTGAACGAGCACCCGGAGCGCTCGATCAAGCTGGGGATCGACCACACCCTGAGCTCCGCATGAGACGGGTCACGCATACCGGCCAGCCGCTCATAGAACCGCGGCATCCGCTGGGGCCGCACGAGCTGCCGAGCACGCTCCGCTATCTGAACGACCGCTACTTCGACTTCGAGCGCGCGCTCCCCTGCCCCCGGACCGGCGATCCCGCGGCGTGGCGCTCCTGGCGGGGTCGCCTGCGCCGCGCCCTGCGCCGCACGCTGGCCCTGCCGCAGCTCGGCCCGGTGCCGCTCCCGCAGCCGCTCGTCCTTGAGACCGTCGAGTGCGACGGCTACCGGCGCCACAAGCTGGCGTACGAGACCCTGCCCGGCAACTGGGCGCACGCCTACCTGCTGGTCCCGAAGGATGAACCGGCCGCCCCACGGGCGGCGGTCCTGTGTCCGCATGGACACGTCAACGGCAACAGCCGCGCGGTGACGGACCCGGAACAGGCAGCGGTCGCCAACGTCGGCGTCCCCTACGCGCACGAGTTCGCCGTCCGCGGCCTGGTCGCCCTGGCGCCGGAGCACGCCGGCATGGGGGAGCGCGGCGGCGGCCCCGAGCACGACCCGATGAAGAGCCCAGGCGCCTGTCAGGCACTGTGGGTCCGGCTCAACCACGTGGGCCTGGACCTGACCGGCCTGCGGGTGTTCGACCTGATGGCGGCTATCAATCTGCTGGCGGCGCGTCCCGACGTGGATCCGCGTCGCATCGGCTGCGCCGGCCTGTCGGGCGGCTGCTGGCTGTCGCAGGTGCTGACCGCGCTGGACCGCCGCGTGCGGGCGGTGGTTCTTTCGGGCTTCTTCACCACCTTCGTGCAGACCGTCTGGCACAGCCACTGCATCTGCCACCACCCCTTCGGCATCGGCCGCCTGTGTGACATGCCCGATATCTCCGCCCTGATCGCCCCGCGGCCGCAGTTCGTGGAGTCCGGCGATGCGGACGCGGGCTATCCGTATCAACCCGCCTTCGACATGGTGGCGGAGGCGTATACGCTGCTCGGTGCGCGCGAGCGGCTGGGCTTGCACCGGTACGCCGGAGGGCACATGTTCCACGGCGGCGAGTCGATTCCATGGATGGTGCAGCAACTGAGTCGCTGAGGGCTGAGAACGGATGAGCGAGGGTCGCACGACCGCGACGCCGCGGACGATGATCGGCGCCTACGGGACGTGGGCGGCGGGATTGATGGGACCCGCGCCCCCGACGCACTCGTTTCGAACCGACCGGTGGACGGATGTCGACGAGTGGCGGGAAGCGGCCCGCGCGCGCCTTCTGGACCGGATCGCGCAGCCGGACTGCGGCGGCCCCCCGGACGCTCGGGTACGCCTGCAGTTCACCTACGACGGGCTCCAGGTCGAGGAGTTGGAATGGGACCTGCCCTACGGCCCTCCCACCCGCGCCCTGTTCCTGAAGCCCGAGGGCGAGCACGGGCCCCTGCCGGCCGTGCTCGCCCTGCACGACCACGGCGGCAACCACTACTTCGGCAGGCGCAAGATCACCCGCACCTCCGACCGGCCTCATCCGGACATGGTTCGGCATCAGGAGCTGGCTTACGGCGGCGTGGGATGGGCCAACCGGATCGCCAAACGCGGCTACGCGGTGCTCGTCCACGACGCGTTCTCCTTCGCCAGCCGGCGTGTCCTCGCGGCCGACCTCTCCGGATACGCCGTGCACTCGATGATGGGCAGGGTGCGCCGCATCGCGGACATCGATCCGTCGGAGTGGCACGGCATGGATACCTCCGCGTGGACACCTGGATGGCCTACGTGCCGCTGCTCCCGCGCGAGCTGGACTTCCCCGACATCCTGTCGTTGCGCGCGCCGCTGCCGACCATGGTGCTCAGCACGAGGCAGGACGAGTTGTTCACCCTGCCCGAGATGCGGGCTGCCGACGGGATGCTACGCGCCGTCTACGGCAAGGCAAGGGCGTCCGAGCACTACCGCTGCTCCTTCTACGACGGTCCCCACACGTTCGATCTGCCCATGCAGGACGAGGCGTTCGCCTGGTTCGACCGCTGGCTGGGGGCCTGAAGCGTCCGCGGTCAATCCGGCACACGCGCGGCCCACACCTCGAACCAGTCGTCTTCGCTCGAAGACTGAAACACCACCCAGCGGCTGTCCGGGGTGACGCTGGCGTTGGCTTCGAGCCGGTGGCCGAGCACCTTGGGCGAGCGCATCATCGATCGATACTTGCAGATCGGTGTGGTCGTGACCGTCTTGTCGGGCTCGCGCAGCAGGTCGGCGTCCAGCGCCTCGGGGTCCAGATAATAGCTTCGATACATCTGGTCGTAGTCCTGCCAGTACTTCTCGTCATCCAGCACGCTCTCTGAGGGCAGGACGTACTTCCAGATGGTCTCAGCGCCGTTCGAGATCGGCGTCGGCGGCACGGTGCCGGACAGTACCGGCAGACCGGTCAGATAGAACGCCGACCAGCGCGGTTCCACGCCCTCATCCAGGCGCTCCTGCAGCAGCGACTGGAGCTCGATCGGAAAGTTGTTCACGTCGAAATCGTATCCCTCGCCGACGACGAACTGCTCGTTCGGAGCGACGTGGGCGTGAACGGAAAGACCGGTGTGTGGAGGGCATGCGAACCAGCGGTTCTCCCCGGTTTCAAGATCGATGCGCGACAGGCACTGCACGTGCGGCGAGGCGAGCTGCTTCGTGTAGATCCGCTTGCCATCGAGCGCCCAGTGGTAATACCCCTGACCGTGCCAGCGGGCGCTGACGCCGTCGTCGCAGTGATCGAGCCACTCTCCGGTGTTCAGGTCGATGATGTGCGCCCCCGACAGGAACAGGTTCGGCAGAACCGGATGCGGGTTGCTGTGCTCGAGATTGAAGCGCCTTCCGTCGCCAAGGATGTTCTCATGGGCGACTGAGACCTGACCGGTCTCAAGGTCCACCCGCAACATCTCCTGGCGACCCGGGCCTTCGTTCTTGGAATCCTGGAACTGGTTCGGCGTCAGCGTCTGCATCAGCTCGTAGTTTTCCTTGCGCGGGCAGTAGTAGTAGCGCTCGGTGGCGTCGAAGCTCGCGAAGTACGGGTAGCGGATCGGCTCCGACGGCACGATGCGGCGCCGCTCGCCGGTGTCGATGTCCACCTGGATGATCGCCCAGGCATCGGGGTCCGAGGGGTCCAGCACGTTCACCCGATGGGAGTAGCGGGCCGCCGCGAAGTGTACGCAGCAGCCGCCATGGTGCTGAAAGTACGCGGTCAACGACTCGGGTACCGCCGGGATGGGACCGAGATCGCGGACCTCGCCGGTGACCATGTCGCGCGCCCACAGCGACCGGGTGCCCGCGGCGATGCCGTCCCGGATGTCCTCGAAGCCCATGAATACGGCGTACCTGCCGTCGAAGGTCATCAGGTTGTTGTAGAAGTAATTGTTGCGAAAGTGCATCCGCCGGTCGGGCGAAAGGCGGACCACCCGCGTGCCGGTGAGGGGGTCCTGCCAGCTCTTCTCCGCCCACTCGAAGGTGAGCTCCGGTGCGGTGGGTACGTTCATAGTGCCACAAAGGGCGCGGCAAGTACCAGTGCGAAAAGGACTGACGTCGCTTTCCTGAGCATGAGTACCTCCTGGGTCCGTGCTGTCGCGTCAGGACCAACGGGACACGCTACGTCTCGCCCCATGCGTTGTCAAGGTGACTCCGTCGTGTTCCAATCCTGCAGCGCCGGAGGAATGGCATGACTGGTACCCTGGATTGGTCGGACGAACCGCATCGCTTCAGGATTCTCCACGAGGGACGCTTGCTGACGGCGTACAACAAGGGAAATCCTCAGTACGGAGACTTCTTCAAGGCGTACCCGAACATCGAGCCGGTCCACACCCTGTCGGGTTTGCCGGTCACCACCTCGGGAGCGGCCAACTTCAACCATCACAAGTCGATCTTCATGGGGCTGGGCCGGCTGAACGGGCACAATTTCTACCACGACTGCTATCCGCCGTTCGCGGTGTACCGGCCGTTCCCCTCCGGGGACATCGTCCAGATCGACGCGACGGTGCACGGCGATAGGGATGCCGTCGTCCTGGCGGCGCGCAACGAGTGGGTGCCGAAGGTGGACGTGCCGGAGCCGCTGCGGGAGTTCTTCGCGCCGGCCGAGGGCACGGACGGGAGCGAGCCGGAGCGCGTGTGCACGGAGCACCGCACCGTGCGCTTCGCCTTGGCACGCGGCTGCTACACCATCGACGTCGACTCGGAGTTCGAAGCCACCGACGGCGAGCTCTACTTCGGACAGGACGGGCACAGCTACCTCGGCGTCCGCGTTGCCGATGCGATCGACGAGGAGGACGGCGGGCTGGTCACCGACTCCGCCGGCCGTTCGGGATGCGACGCGATCAACGAACAGGTGGCCGACTGGGTGGACTACTCGGGCTCACTCGGCCGGCACGCGCTGGGCATCACGGTCATGAACCACCCGGCCAACCCCCCGACCCTGTTTCGGGCGCGCGCCTACGGGTTCTTCGGCCCGAGCCCGTTCTTCGCCACCGATCGCCGCTTGCCGGCGGGCGGGAGACTCCTGTTCCGCTACCGGGTCGTCGTGCACGACGGCGCCGCCCCGGCGGTCGACTTGCCGCGGCTGTTCGATGAGTTTCGGAGCGTGCCGCGGTCGTAAGGCCGCCGGGCAGGCCTCCTGGTCGTGGTGCTGGCTGCCGCCGGCGTACTCTGCGCCGCCCCGATCCAGGCGACGGAAGGCGATCCTCAGGCGGACGATAGCTCAAGTCTCGCACGTGTTCTGGTGATGCCAACAAGCCGCAAACTCGTATGATCAACCTACCATCGAGAAAGGAAAAATACGGTGCCCTATTCTGGCGAACGATCTAGCGTATGTCAAAATCCTGCTCGTGCAATTGGACAATCCGCTTTACCAGCAGCTTCTGGCTTGCCGGCATAGCCGCCATACTATTGCCAAGATTCGGAATAACGGCATACGTCCGGCTACAGGCCTTGTTGCAGAGAAGGATCATGCCGAGTTTGCAAAGTGGATGTTGATTGCCGCATCCAGAGGAATGTTCATCGAGGGACGTGATGGAGGCTCCTCACAGCGGCGTTCTGCGAAAGCGGCACAACGGGGCGGTTCTGAATGACCTCGGGGCGGAAGCGCTGTTCTGCAGCCGAGCTCCGCGCCCGCCGTCAAGCCGATCACCATAGACGAAACCCCGGACGCTTACACCGTAGCGCCCGGCGCCTCCTTTTCGTTTACACACCGTCTGAACTGGACGGGCATCCGATCAGGCCGCCACAAAGCGTTCCACCGCAATCTCCCCGGCCCGGGCCCGCGCCAGCCACAGATCGTAGGCCATCTGCATCCCCAGACACCTCCGGCGTCGAGCCGAAGGCTTTCGATAGCCGGATCGCCATCTCCACCGAGATCCCCGTTCGCTCGTTCAACAACTCGGACAGCGCCTGCCTGGTGACGCCGAGCCCCTGGGCGTCCCGGGTCACCGTCAACCCCAAGGGTTCGAGGCACTGTCGCTTCACGATGCCGCCGGGATGCGGCGGGTTGTGCATGGCCGCAGCCTGCGGATCGACTCCGCTGATCGGCAGCGAGCGGAAGCCGCAGGGTACGCTACATCCCGCTGTCCGCGAAAGAGTCTCTCTTCGGTTTCTTCGGGCTCGATCACCTCGATCCCGCTGGCCCGCAACTAGTGCGCGCGATCTGAAGTCCTGCGGTTTGGTGATGCTCGAACAACTCGTCGAGCTCGCGGAAACGCCGGTCGGCCTCCTGCGCATGACGCTCCAGCAGTTGATCGGTCTCCTGCATGCGCCGATCCGTCTCTCGCGGACAACTCGCGCAGGACGCTCCAGACTTCCTCGGGTGCTTGCCGGAGGACGGGGTGCGCCGCGGTCGTCGTGGTCGTGGCCGCCAGAGAGCGAGTGCCCGGTAGCGCTGCTCACTTCACGCGTGCGGCCCACACCTCGTACAGACCCTGCTCGCTCACCGACTGGAACACCGCCCAGCGGCTGTCGCGGGTGACGTGCACGTTGGTCTCGAAGCGGCCGGCCCGCATCTTCAGCCGCGGCATGCTGCGGAAGCGGCACACCGGGGTGGTTGTGACCACGTGATCCGGGTTTTCGGCGATCGCCTGGTGCGCCTCCGCCTCGGTCTGGAACTCCCGCACCTCCGGCCACAGGGTCCGCTCGGGCAGCTCGAACTTCCAGATGACCTCGGTGGCGGACGCGCTGTTGTGCAGCCCGTCCCACGGATGGGTCGAGGTGGGACTCGCGTCCTGCCCCAGGCTCTCGACGAGGCCGAGGTCGACGATGCTGAAGCTGCGCCCGTCGCCGGTCATGAACGACTCGTCGGGGGCCGGGGTCATGTGGATGGAATTGCCCACGTGCGGGCGGCCGATGTAGCGGGTCGCGCGCTCCCGCTCAAGGTCGTTCACGTAGATGGCGTGGCACGCGAACGGCCAGCCGTGCGAGTAGACTCGCGTGCCGTCGGCGCTCCAGTGCTCGTGGGTGCCGCGCGAGCGCAGACACCCCTGCAGGTCGAGCCAGCGGCCGGTGGACAGGTCGACGATGCGCTGGCGCTGCATGTCGACCGGGCGCCGGTAGCGCTCGGTGAAGTAGTAGCCCTCCTGGCAGCACATGAAGAGCGCCGGATCGACCGGATTGGGGTTGGGATGGCCGACCCAGAACTCGTCCGTCTCGACGATCGTGTCGACGGCCCCGGTCTCCAGGTCGATCCGGTACATCAGGTTGGGGCCGGGCTCCGAGCCCAGGATCGCCGTCCGCTCCAGCGGCGTCGTGCCGGCAGGCAGGTCTCGGTCCTTCAACGCCTCGTAGGCGAATGCGTAACGGTCGTCGGCCGTGCACTCGACGAACGTGATGGCCGGCAGCGGGCGGTCGGGCTCGATGCGGGTCTTGTTGCCGTCGTCCAGGTCGATGCGCACGATCTCCGACCGGTCTGCCGAGCGCTCCGCCACGTGCAGCAGGTGGGACTGCGGCGAGACCGCCCAGCCGGCCAAGCCTTCGCTGCCGTCGTCGAAGACCCGGTACTCGTGGACGCGCTCCGCGTGGCCGCCCCGCAGGTCGACGGCCCAGATGCAGGACGGCCGGCGGCCCTCCGGGTCGTCGCCGCGCAGCACCAGCATGGTGCCGTCGCGCGTGATCGCGGTGGACCGGAAGTAGCTGATGCGCACGTGCAGCCCCTCCTCCGGCGCGATGCGAACCACCTCGGCTCCGGTCCAGGGGTCATTCCAGCGATCGCTCGCCCAGTCGAAGGTCACCGACGACATGCCGACACGGTAGCAGGTTGACGGAAGGGCGGCCCGCTCCTACGGTCGCTTGCGATGAGGAACGCTGATACGCCCGAGGCGCGCTTCGCGGAGGACGGCTTCGTCCGCATCGAGCATTTCTGCTCGCCCGGCCAGGTGGCAGAGGTGCTTGCGGAGGTCGACCGCTACGTCGCCGAGGTGGTGCCGGCCATTCCCGACACCGACGCCTTCTACGAGGACAAGAGCCGGCCGGAGACGCTCAAGCAGCTCGTCCGCCTGGCCGACCACGACGGCTACTTCCACGACCTGCTGCACCGCGGCGCCATGCCGCAGATGGCGGCGCTGCTGCTCGGCGAGGACGCGCGGCCCATCAACCAGCAGATCTTCATCAAGCCGCCCGGCGGCTTGAGCAAGGCGACGCCCCCGCATCAGGACGGCTTCTACTTCCACCTGGAGCCCTGCTCGGCGCTGACCCTGTGGCTGGCGCTCGACGACGTGGACGAGGAGAACGGCTGCCTGCACTTCGTGCGCGGCTCGCACCTGCGCGGCGTGCGCGACCATCAACGCACGAAGACCCTGGGCTTCTCGCAGGGGGTCCCCGACTTCGGCAACCGGAAGATTCTGACTGACGAGGTGCCCTGCCCCGCCGCGGCCGGCGACCTGGTCGCCCACCACGCGCTCACCATCCACCGCGC
>JAPOQV010000364.1 GCA_026710565.1 Spirochaetaceae bacterium
GCGGCGGGCTCCGCGGGCGGCCGTATGGCGGCGCCGGCGCCCGGCGCGCCGGTACGGGTGGCGCACGAGCACGACCGCGCCTACCGCGTCGATGGCGAGGGCCGGTCCCACACCGTCGACGGCCATGCCTCCGGCCGCTTCGCGATCGACTGCGAGGCCGGGCCGTGCCTGATGGTGCTGCGCGACTTCTGGGAGCGCTACCCGAAGGCCGTGCGCTGCGATCCCGACGCGCTCGCCGTCGAGCTGTTGCCGGCGCTGGGCAAGGAGGTCGAGCTGCCGGACTACGAGCGCGAGTGGCATCGCCTCTACTTCTGGCTCGACCGGCCCACGGGCTGCTACCGGCTCAAGGTGGGCAGCGCCTTCGCCACCGAGCTGATGGTGTGCTTTGCGGCCGACGGAGAACGGCAGAGCGCGGCGGCCGACTGGTTTCAGGGCCACGTGGCCGTCCGTCCCGACTTCGACTACCTGAGGAGCACCGGGGTCCTGGAACCTTTGGCCGCCAAGCACGACTCGCCCCATCCGCCCTACGAACGCATGGTCGACCGCGCGCTCGCCGAGTGGCTGGAGCACCGCTCCAGCCGGCACGAGATGGGCTTCATGAACTACGGCGACACCTTCAAGGGCTCGCCCGAGGCCGGCGGCTTATGGGAGAACAACGAGTACGACTTCGCCTGGTGCCACCTGGTCGAGTTCCTGCGCGGCGGCGACCCGCGCTGGCTGCCCCTGGGGTGCGAGGCGGCGCGTCACGTGCTCGACATCGACACCTGCAACCACTCCCGCGACCCGGCGCAGGTCGGCGCCCAGGTCATGCACATGGCCGGCCACGTCGGCGGCTACCTGCCGCCGTTCTTCCGCAACAAGATGGCCGGCTCCGTGACCGTCCCGTCGCACATGTGGGTGCAGGGGCCGGCGCTCCACTTCCTGCTCACCGGCGATCCCTTCGCCCGCGAGGTCCTGGAGCACACCGCGCGCTGGATGACCGCCAACCTGCGCTGGTTCACCCTCGACAACGCCCGCGAGTGCGGCTGGCAGCTCACCCACCTGTGCGCCCTGGACCGGCTCGGCGACGATCCCCGCTACCTCAACGCGGCGGCCATCATCGTCGAGCACGTCCTGGCCGCGCAGAGCCCCGGCGGCGGCTGGCAGCGGGTCCTCACCGCCAGCCACGGCGGGCGCGGGTTGCCGCGGCCGCTCGGCGAAGCCGGCTTCATGGTAGGGGTACTGCTGTCGGCGCTGCGGCGCTATCATGACCTGACGGGCGATCAGAGGGTGGCGGAGGCGATCACGGGAGGAGTGCGCTGGCTGGTGGAGCACACCTACGACCGCGCGGCCGGACACTTCCGCTACACGTCGTGCCCGGAGGCCGGCGGCGAACCCTCGCCCGAGTGGTCGATACAGGTGCTCGAAGGGCTGGCCGACGGCAATCGCATCGCCCCCAGCACTGAGGTCGCCGCCATCCTGCGCCGCAACCTGGCCGACATCGGGCTGACCGGCGAGGAGCTGATCGGCCGCCCGCGGGTTGGCAAGGCGCTGACCCAGGAAGCGCGCTACATTCCGACGCTGCTGCAGGCGCTGAACGACGGCGCGGCCGGAGCCACGGCCTGAGCATGGCCAGCCGGCCGACGGAGTCCACTCAGGCCGCGCGGGCGCCCACCGGGTTGCGCGCCCGGCTTCCCGTACTGATCACGCGCGTGCGCAAGGACCCCGCCCTGTACGCGATGCTGGCGCTGCCGGTCGCGTACTTCCTGATCTTCCACTACCAGCCCATGTACGGGGTGATCATCGCGTTCAAGAACTTCAATTTCAGGGGAGGCATCCTGGGCAGCCCCTGGGCGGACAACTTCGGCTTCTACCACTTCATACGCTTCTTTTCCTCCAACACGTCCTTTCGCCTGATCAACAACACGTTCCAGATCTCCTTCTGGTCGCTCGTGTGGGGCTTCCCGGCGCCGATCATCCTGGCCCTGCTGCTGCACGAGTGCCGCCTGCCGCGCTTCAAGAAGACCGTGCAGACGGTCACCTACCTCCCGCACTTCATCTCCATCGTCGCCATCGTCGGCATCCTGCACCTGCTGCTGTCGCCGCGCGACGGATCGATCAACCACATGCTCGCCCTGCTCGGCCTGCAGCGGGTCTACTTCATGGCCGACTCGAGCTGGTTCCGCCCGGTCTACGTCCTCTCCGGCATCTGGCAGAGCGTTGGCTTCGGGGCCATCATCTACCTGGCCGCGCTCAGCCGCGCCAATCCCGAGATCTACGAGGCGGCCACCGTGGACGGCGCCAGCCGCCTGCAGCGCATCCGGCACGTGTCGGTGCCCAGCCTGGCATCGGTGGCGATCATCCTCTTGATCCTGCAGACCGGGAGCATCCTGTCGGTGGGATTCGAGAAGGTGTTCCTGATGCAGAACGACCTCAACATCCGCGTCTCTGACGTGATCCAGACCTACGTGTACCGGGTCGGGCTGCTCGGTGGGGAGCGCTCGTACGCGACCGCGGTGGGGCTGTTCCAGTCTGTCGTCGGCCTGATCCTGCTGATCATCGTCAACAAGGTCAGCTCCAGGGTTACCGAAACCTCCCTCTGGTAGGCGCGAGTTGGTAGGCGTACGCCGGATCGAGGGGTTCGACCTGCTGGTCGTCGCGGTTCTGGTCCTGGTGGGCGCCGCGACCTTGTATCCGGTCATCAACGTATTCTCCATCTCCCTGAGCCACCCGAACGAGGTGGCGCGCGGCATCACCTGGCTGCCGCGCCACCTCGACCTGAGCGCCTACGAGTTCATCCTCGACCACCCGATGATCGGCGTCGGTTACCGCAACTCGCTGATCTACGTGACGCTCGGGACGACCATCAACCTCGTCATGACCTGCCTGTGCGCCTACCCGCTGTCCAAGAAGGGCTTGGTCGGGCGCAAGTTCGTGATGCTCCTGGTCGTGTTCACGATGTTCTTCTCCGGCGGCCTGATCCCCACCTACCTGCTGGTGCGGGCGCTGGGGATGGTCAACACGATGTGGGCGCTGCTCATCCCGGGCGCGATCGCGGCCTGGAACATGATCATCCTGCGCACCTTCTTCCAGTCGATTCCGGAGGACCTTGAGGAGTCGGCGTTCCTGGACGGCGCCGGGCGATGGCGAATCCTGGCCAGCATCGTCCTGCCCCTCTCCAAGGCCGGTCTGGCCGCGATCGGCCTGTTCTACGCCCTGGGCCACTGGAACAGCTACTTCAACGCGCTGATCTACCTCAACGATGCGGAGAAGTATCCACTGCCCATGATCGTGCGGGAGATCGTGCTGCAGGAGGTGGTGCTCAAGCGCCAGGAGCTCACCGGCGACGTGTTCGACGCCGAGCGGGAGGCGAAGTTCGCCGCCTACACGCAGAATTTCCGTTACGCGACGGTGTTCGTGTCGATAATACCCATGTTGCTCATCTATCCGTTCTTGCAGCGTTACCTGGTACAGGGAGTGATGATCGGATCACTCAAGGAATGACGGCGCCGCGGCCGCCCGGCATGGCCAGCCCTTTGTCAAAGGGAGGCGCAACACCACGCTTCACCCGCGCGGGTGAGGCAGAGGAAGGCAGGATGAAGAAACTGATTCTCATCCCCACGATACTCGCGCTGGTCGCAGCGGGAGCTTTTGCGACCGGAGAGGAGGAGGGTGCCGCGGCAGCGCCGACGCTGGTCTACTGGACGGACAACCCGAACCTGACCTCGGATGCGGCAATCTACGCCATCGTCCTGGAGGAGGCGCAGGTGCAGCTCGACGTCACCGGGATTCCGGAGGAGTCCTACGGCGACAAGCTGCAGCTCGCGGCCGCCGCGGACGACATGCCCGACGTCATGGGCCGGATCATCGACTCCACCGTGCGCCCGCTGGGCTACGACGGGTTCCTGATGCCGCTCCGCGACATCACCATGGAGAAGGTCCCCAACCTGTGGCAGGCCATCGAGAGCCGCGGCCTGAACACCGCCGCGCACTCCGGTCTGTTCGGCGACGGCACGGGCGAGTTCTGGATGGCGCCGCGCTTCGGCTACAACGGCATCTGCAACGCTGCCAGCTATCGCGTGGACCTGCTGGAGGCCGTCGGCATGGAGCCGCCGACCACCACTGCCGAGTTGCGCGACGTGACCATGGCGATCAAGGCGGAGTTCCCGGACATGATCCCGATCATGACCCGCGCGCAGTGGGCCACCCTGATGTGGTTCCGTGAGATGTTCGGCGTCAAGTTCGCGCCCATGGGCACGGTCGAGGAGGCCACCGATGCCTACCGCGACATGCTCCGGTATCTGGCCGATCTCTACGTGAATGGGCTGATCGACCAGGAGTGGATCACCGGCACCGAAGAGCAGCTCAAGCAGGCATACAACGCCGGCCGGGTGGCGTTCGAGTACGGCTTCGGCGCGTTCTCGATGCCGGGACGCATCGGCGCGTTCATGGCCGAGCACGGCATCACCGCCGAGGACCACGCCGCCTCCGCCGAGTCCGAAGCGGCCGCCAAGGCGTATGCGGCTCGCTACCACGAGGTCGTGGGCTTCCTGGATCCCATCACGGTCGAGCCCGGCGCCCAGGTGGTGCCGGCGTGCATCACGAACACCCGTGGCGGCTTCGAGGACAGCGGCCTGTCGGTGAGCGCCACCGTGGCGGACGAAGACGCCGCCATGCGGCTGCTCAACTGGGTGTACCAGACGGACGCCAGCGGCCACCATACCGGCGGCTGGGGCAAGCAGGGAGTCGGCTGGGACTTCGACGCCGAGGGCGTCGGCCGCGCGCTCCCGACCAAGGATCCCGACTTCATCGGCGAGGCCGCCTTCCGGATGATGCCGGACGTCGGTCGCGTGTCCTCCAATGCTCTCTACCAGACGCTGGCCGCCATGGATCGACGGGTGGCGGACCGCGCCTTCCTGGAGACCCGCGACGTGATCGCGTTCGCGGACGACCGCGACCGCCAGCGCCACAATGACCTGCGCGCACAGGTCGGGCCGGTCATCAGCGAGTGGTTGGGCAAGTTCGCGACCGGTCAGGCCGACGTGGACTCCCAGTGGGACGAATACATCGCCGACCTGAAGAAGGCCGGGCTCGACGAGTACCAGCAACTCAAGATGGACAACCTGGTCGAGGGTGTCCCGCACCTGCAGCCGCTGTCCCAGTTCCTGAACTGACGACAGAGGTTGTACCTCCAGCGGCTCCGGATCCCTTTGGGGTTCGGAGCCGCTCTTCACTGGGCTATGATGGACGGCAGGGAGCGCTCATGGCCCTGATGACGAAGACCTGGACAGTAGCCGAGTACCACCGACTCGTCGACGACGGAGTACTGGACGACCAGCCGGTGGAACTGCTCAAGGGGGAAATCGCAATCATGCCCGCCGAAGGGGCACCGCACGCATCCATCAGCACCGACGCGGGCGAGTACCTGATGCGATTGTTGGGTGAGCGTGCCCAGGTGCGCCAGGCAAAGCCGATCACGCTCACCGCGTTCGACTCCGAACCGGAGCCCGACGTGGCAATCGTGAGACGGTCGCCTCAGCGGTATCGCGACCATCATCCGTATCCCGAGAACGTGTTGTGGCTGATCGAGTACGCGAACACGAGCCTGGGCAAGGACCTCGACCAGAAGAAGCGGGTCTACGCCGAAGCGGGCATTCCGGAGTACTGGGTGGTGAACCTGAGGGACATCACCGTGCTGGTGTTCCGCGCCCCGGAGGCCGGAACCTATCGCTCCGAGCAGACCCTTGAGAGCGGCGTCATCCACCCCCTGGCTCTCCCCGACGTCGCCGTCTCCATCGACCGGCTGCTGTAACCTCGAAGTTCGCGAGCCGCCTCCCTCTCAGATCAGGCCGCCCCCGCCGTCCACGGTGATGGCGGAGCCGGTGATCATCTCCGCGGCGTCGGAGGCGAGGAAGGCGAACGCCTCGGCGATCTCGTCCGGCCGGGGGAGGCGGCCCCACGGTGTCCCGCGGACGCGGCCCTCATAGTTGGCCGGGTTGTCGATCGAGGTGGACCAGTCGTTGGGGCTGTGGTCGGAAGAGCCGCGGATGAACGGTGTGTCGACGTGACCTGGGTTCACCTGACAGCAGCGGATGCCTTCGGCCGCGTAGGAGCCGGCCGTAGCGGCCGTGAGGGCACTGACCCCGAACTTGCTGCACGCGTAGGCGGGCGCGCCGCCGCCGGCACGCAGCGATGCCAACGAGCCGACGCTGATGATGCAGCCGCCACCGGCGCGGCGCATGGCCGGCACCACCGCCTTGATGCCGATGAAGATGCCGGTCAGGTTCAGTTCCAGGATGCGCCGGAACTGCGCCACCGTCATGTCGTCGTAGCTCACCCGGTGGTTGCCGCCGGCCAGGTAGCACATCGTGGTCAGGCTCCCGTAGCGCTCCTCCACCTGCTCCACGGCCGCCTGCCACGCTTCCGGCTCTGTCACGTCCAGTTCTACCGCCAGCGCCGTGCGACCCGCGGCCGTGAGCTCCGCGGCGACCGCCTCGGCTGCCTCGAGCCGGTAATCGGCCACCGCCACCCGCGCCCCGTCCGCCGCGAACCGCCGCGCCACTGCCGAGCCCATGCCGCCCGCCCCGCCGGCGATCAACGCCACCCGTCCATCCAGCCGCCGGCGGCTGCGCTCCTCGTTCCCCTCCCGCTCCATCGACGCCGCCATGCGACCCTCCTTTCTGCCGGGTGAATGACTGACCCTTCAGATCCAGCGTCTGGCTTTCATCCCGTTTGACAGCTCTTCGAACGCGCGCCTACGATCCCGGAATCACATCCGAGCCGTCAAGATGGAGGGTCGACAATGAAGAAGGCTACGGCATTAGCGATCGCAGCGCTTGTTCCGTTCGTTACTCTTTGGGCCGCGGGCGATGAAGAGATGCAAACGGATACCGCCGCCAGGGCGATCGGCGGCGACCCGTTTGCACCGTTCGACGAAACCGTAACCTTCAGGTTGGGTGTCCACCGATGGGCAAACGCTCCCGAGGGAATGACCATCGAGGACAATCCCTTCGTCGACTACGTGAGCGACAAGCTGAACGTCGAATTGGAGGTTCTCTGGGAAGTGGACCCGGGCGGCTTCGAAGACAAGATCTCCCTGGCCATGGTGAGCGGAGACCTGCCCGACGCGTTCATGGTAAGCGAAGGGATACTGCTCTCGCTCGTCGAAGCGGACCTGGTCACGGATCTGACCGAATACTATGACAAGCTGGTCTCGCCCTACATCAAGGACATTCACGCATCTTATGGAGACCGTCTGCTCGATACCGTGATGTTCGACGGCCGGATGATGGCCATTCCCGGAACGAATCTCGGTGGCGCCCAACAGATGTTGTGGATCAGGATGGATTGGCTCGACAAGCTGGGCCTGGAGGTTCCGGAGACGCTCGACGAGGTCATCGCCGTCGCCAGGGCGTTCGTCGAGAACGATCCCGACGGAAACGGTGCGGACGATACGGTGGGCTTCACGATCGAGCCCAAGGTCGCGATGCGTTACAACAGCATCCACGGGCTCGACCCCGTGTTTGCGGCCTTCGGTGCCTTCCCGCGTCTCTGGATCCGCGACGACGCGGGCGACATCGTGTACGGGACGATAGAGCCCGAGACGAAGGAAGCCCTGCGGTTCGTCACCCAGATGTATCAGGAAGGGCTGATCGACAAGGAATTCGTCGCGAGGGTAGGGAGCGGCGACGATGCCAACTCGGTCATCGCAGGCGGGAAAGCCGGAATGATGTTCGGCCCCTGGTGGTCACCCTACTGGCCGCTCAACCTCTCCGTGGAAAACGACCGCAGTGCCATCTGGAAGCCGTTCGTCGCACCGCTGAACGACGCCGGCGAGTTCTGGGCCTACAATCAGAATCCCAACAACGGCAACCTCGTGGTCAAGAAGGGCTATGAGTACCCGGATGCCATCATCAAGGTGCTCAATGTCGAAACGGAGGCTCGGTTCGCGTCGCTCGCCCACGAGATCGAGGCGCTCGTTCAGGAGAACCAGGGAACCATGGGCTGGTGGTCGATGCCTCTGCAGCTCGACTACGAGGACATCGTCTACCGGACGTATGAACGGCTTGACGAGGCGCTGAGGAATGACAGCCCCGATTCGCTCAAGGTCTTCGACCGGCTCATGTACGATGCCATCGTCGCGGATCGGGCGAATCCCCGGCAGGATACTTCGACCTGGGCCGAGGCCACCGCACGGTATGACGGCCAGTCGCTGACTTACGGCGACAACATCCTCCGAAGGGAGGTTGCCTTTTTCGGGATCACGCCGACGATGGAGCAGCGATGGGCCGCCCTGGAAAAGATCGAGGACGAGATGATGTTGCGGATCATCACGGGCGAAGCGGGAATCGACACCTTCGACGAGTTCGTCGCCCAGTGGAAGAGCATCGGCGGAGACCAGATAACGGAGGAGGTCGTCGCAGCGGTCAACCGTTGATCCCGGTGTGAACCGGCCGGCGCGCACTCGGCGCTGGGCTCTCGCTCCGTTTCTGCGTCGTGCTCGGTGTCGCTCGGCGCTGACAGCCTCCCTCGGCAGGGAGGCTGTCAGGGGTTCGCGCCCATGAAGACCAGGCACAGCAATCTCGACTACCACCTGATGCTCCTGCCGGGGACGCTGCTCCTCCTGGTGTTCTCGGTGGTGCCGATGTTCGGGATCGTCATCGCGTTCCAGAAGTTCGTGCCCGCGAAGGGGTTCTTCGGATCGCAGTGGGTCGGGCTCGACAACATCCTGTTCATGTTCCAGATCCCGGACAGCAGGCAGGTGTTCGTCAACACCGTCGTCATCGCGGTGGCGAAGATCGTCGTCAATCTGGTCATCCCGCTCATAGCTGCCCTGCTGTTGAATGAGGTCAGACTCCGCTGGTACAAGCGGGCCGTGCAGACGGTGATCTACCTGCCGCACTTTCTCTCCTGGGTGGTGTTCGCGGCGATGATCGGCAACACGTTCTCGTACGACGGATTCGTCAACAACGCGCTCCGGGTATTCGACGTAGAACCGATACTGTTTCTGTCGAGCAACGTCTGGTTCCGGCCCGTCATCGTGTTCACCGACGCGTGGAAGTCATTCGGATTCGGTACGGTGATCTATCTGGGAGCGCTGACCGCGATCGATCCAGCGCTCTACGAATCGGCCTCGATCGACGGCGCGAAACGGTTCCAGCAGTTGCTCCTGATCACCTTGCCGGGGATCGTTGCCACCGTGATCCTCATGATGACGCTCAGCTTGGGGAACATCCTCAATGCGGGATTCGAGCAGATCCTGAACCTGTACAATCCGCTGGTGTACTCCACCGGGGATATCATCGACACGTACGTCTATCGGGTGGGCCTTGTGGGGAGGCAATACGGTATCGGTACGGCTGTCGGGCTGCTGAAGTCCGTAGTCAGCTTCTTCCTGATCTGGCTGTCGTACGGGCTGGCCTCCCGGTACGCGAACTACCGCATTTTCTGATCGAGAGGCTTGGTTGCGGTGGCAGTCACATCGTCGAGTCGGACCGACAAGGCAGCGGACGCGGTCATCATGGTCCTGGTGGGCTGCCTGGGCCTGGTGTGCTTGATTCCGATCCTGAACTCCTTGGCTCTGTCGCTGAGCGACAAGGCGATCGTGGAGGCAGGGGCCGTGTTTCTCGTGCCGCGCAAGATCAACCTGACGTCGTACGGCATCATCCTTGAAGACAGGCAGTTCTTTCGATCGTTTCTGATCTCGATAGAGCGTGTCGTGTTGGGGGGGATCATCAACTTCGTGATCACGCTGCTCATGGCGTACCCGCTCTCGAAGGAAAGGTCGGTCTTTCGGGCACGTGAGGTGTACATCTACCTGCTGCTGGTTACGATGCTCTTCAGCGGCGGGCTGATTCCCATCTACATGATCGTAAACGCGGTGGGCATCATGGATACCATCTGGGCTCTCGTGCTGCCGGGGGCCGTGCCGGTATTCAACGTCATCATCATGATGAACTTCTTCAGGCAGGTGCCCAGGGAGCTGGAAGAGGCGGCGACGGTCGATGGGGCGCGGCAGGCCACGATTCTGGCGAAGATCTACTTGCCGCTGTCGGTGCCATCGGTCGCGACGGTCACGTTGTTCTCGATGGTGGCGCATTGGAACGCGTTCTTCGACGGTCTGATCTACATGAATTCGCCGCGGGACTACCCGTTACAGACCTACATTCAGACTCTCGTGCTCGGGCAACATGACTTCACCAGGCTTACGGTCGAAGAGATCAAGAGGATGTCGCAGACCTCTTCGAAGACGCTGAACAACGCCAAGATCATCGTGTCGATGATTCCGATGATGATGGTGTATCCCTTTCTGCAGCGGTACTTCGTCAAGGGGCTGGTGCTGGGGTCGGTCAAGGGATGATGACCCGGGTGGTGCATGACGTGGGGGGGGACGCAGTGGAGGGGGACGGCGCCGTTACCGTGATCCCTGTTCCCGAATCGGTGGCCGGATGTCCGGATTTCGGGGTGAGCCTGGCGGGCACGTGGAACTTCACCAGCGACGCGCCCGAGGAGTTGTGCAGGACGGGGAAGACCAGGGGGACCGTGGAACGGATTTCGGTACCGGGCAACCTGGACTCTCAGGGTATGCCGGTCATCGTGCCCGTCGAGCAGCATGGCGGTGCGTTCGACAGCCAGGACTGGTCGCGCGGTTCGATTCCCTGTGCGTATCACAGGAGGGTCGTGATACCGGAGTGGCTCGAAGGCAAGCGCATCTTCATGAAGATGGAAAAGGCGGCCGCGAAGACGGAAGTCTGGTTCGACGGGGTGTTGATCAAGACACACATCGGAGGGCATACCGAGTGGGACTGCGAGTTGACGAACCGCGCAGTCGCGGGAAAGGCGCATGATCTTGTCTTGCACCTGGAGAACGAGAGCGGCGCACGCGAAACGGAATTCATCAACCACTATGGACTCATGGGTACAGTCTCGCTGTTGGCGCTTCCCGATTTCTACATCTCCTCCCTCCATTACGTGACGGAATTCGATGCGGACTATAGACACGCGCGGCTGACGATCTGCGTTTCCGGCGTGTTCCCACCGAAGGATGGGGCCATAACGATCACCGTGGGAGGCGACGGCTGCCGGGTATCGGAGGACCATCGCCTGGAGCTCACCGGGGGTCGCAGGCGGTACAAGGCGTCCTTGTGGGTCGACAACCCTCGACAGTGGACGGCCGAGACGCCATTTCTCTATGTCCTGAGGGCAACGTTGATCATCGGTGGCGTCGAGACGGAGACCATAGAGAGACGGGTCGGCTTCAGGCAGGTGCAGATCCAGGGAAACGAGATGTACGTCAACGGACAGAGGGTGAAGCTGAGAGGCGTGAACTTCCTGGCCTACTACGCGTTGAGCGGCCTGTATGTTCCGCCGGAGGTCGAAAGACGGTATCTGCGGGCGATGAAGGCGGGGAATGTGAACTACATACGGACGGCTCATTTCCCGCGGACCACTCACTTCTACGATCTCTGTGACAGACTCGGGTTCTATGTCGAGTCCGAGCACTCCGCGGTATGGAGCGTTCAAGCCCGCCGTCGGGACTCCGGCCGGAAAGAACGATTTCTCGCGCCCCTGACGGAGATGATCGAACGCGACAAGAGCCACCCCTCGATCGTTTTCTGGTCCATCGGCAACGAGTGCGAGTGGGACGAGCACTTTCAGCTCATGTACGACCATGTGAGAAAGGCGGATCCGTCGCGGCCGGTCAAGGTGAGCTGGGGTAACGATGTGGTAGACCTGTACAGCGTCCACTACCCGTCCATTCACGAGGAAATGGGTGGGAGGAGCAAGCCGACCATCTACGATGAGTATTGCCATCTGCTGGACGGCAAGGGAGACAACCCCGAGCAGGTGAGATTCGATCCGGGCGTGAGGGATCACTTCGGCGTCCAGTTGCAGGCGTACTGGGACAAGATATATCGTTCGGAAGGCGCCTTGGGCGGAGCCATCTGGAACGGCGTGGACACACAGCAGGAGACGTGTCAGCGATTCTCCGGCAACGGGTGCTGCTGGGGAATTCTGGATTCCTGGGGAAGGGAAAAGCCCGAGTACTTCAACATGAAGAAGGCCTACTCCCCGATAGTCACGCGGGGAAGCAAGTACCTGAGATGCCCCGACGATGGCGAGCCGCTCCAGATCGAGTTCGAGAATCGTTTTCTGCACACCGGGTTCGACTCGCTATCGATCCACGTGAACGTGAACGGCGGGGAGCTCGTGGAGCTGGAGTCGGAACTCCGACCGTTCGGGATCGGGTTTCTGATGATTCCGGGTCGAGGCTGGAGGTTGGGAGACCGGATCGAGGTACGCTTTCAGGGGGACTCCGTCGAGGAAGCGTTCCGGTTCACGTTGGGCAAGCCGCGGTACCGCTACCGGGACTCCGTGTACGACGCTGATGCGCCGGACGTGGAGGTGACTCCCGTTTCCATTGACGTTTCGACGGGCGACCTGCTGTGTCGGTTCGATCGCTCCACCGGCGGTCTGTCGGCCGCGTACTGGCAAGGCGAGCGGGTGCTGTGTGGCGGTCCCTACCTCAACTGGGGGATCGCCGGTATTCCCCGGGTGCACACCCACCGAGTCACCGCAAGCAGATGCGACCGGTTCGTACTCGTGGCAATCGAGGCCGGGTTCGAAAACGAGTACGTGCCGACCTGCACGATCGAGGTCGAGGTGTACGCTGCCGGGTTGATACGGACGCGGTACCGTGTGAGTCACCGTGCGGACGGCGCCAGCGAGGTCGGCATCGGCTATCGCGTGGACGACAGCGCGGACAGTCACCTCTTCAGGCAGGACGGCCGGTGGAGCTGCCATCCCGCGAATCACATCGGGCGTGACGAGGGGACGGCACGCAGATACCCACCCGATCGACGTGTCTACGGCCAACACCCGGAGTGGCCGTGGTCAGAGGATGAGATCGACTTCTACCTGTACGGACGCATGGACGCCGGCGGCCGGGGAACCAACGATTTCCGTGGCAGCAAGTACAATCTCCTGTATTCGGAGTTGCAGCTCACCGAGAGAGGAAGGACGGTGTGTTCTGTCGGTCAGGGCGATGAGAGCATCCGGCTCAGTCCCCTTCCCGGTGGGCTTGGCGTCAACCACTTTTTCAACAGTCACTGGGCGATCCCGCATGCGGCCCCCTGGGACGAGAAAGGCGGCAACGATGTATACAGGATGGTGGAGGTGCCGGAAGGCGAGCTGGCAGGGACGACCAATCTGTGTATCGGTGACCGTGACTCCATCGTCATGGAATACGTGGAGGATGAGCGATGATTCCGTCGATCAGAGACATCGGAGGTGTGCGCACGCTCGTGGTCGACGGTGAACCGTTCGCCGTCCTCGGGGCACAGTGCGACATCTGGCGCAGCACGCGACAGGACCAAAGGGTCGTGGAGTTCATCGATGCCTATCGTGACATGAATGCTACGGCGGTCAGTTTCGGAGTCCCCTGGGCCAAGATGGAGAGCGAAAGAGACCGGTACGACTTCTCGTTCCTGGACTGGTTCATCGAGCGCACGGAGGCGGCCGGGCTCAAGCTGGTCGTGAATCTGTTCAACAGCAACGTCTGCGGGAAGTGCGAGGAGCTGACTGAAGGCGAACGGTATCCGCAGTACACTCCGGACTACATCAAGAACGACCCCGCAGAATTCGGGCGCATCGTTCACAACGTAGACATCGAGTACCACCCTGGAGGTCCTCCGTTGTGCCCGAACGATCCCGCGACATTGGACCGCGAGGCGAGATATCTGCGGCGGGTGGCGATGCACCTGAGAGACTCGGACCGTAACCGTACCGTGATCATGGTACAGCTCAACAACGAGTATTTCTACCAGCAATGGGCCGAGTGCAAGGACAATACCCAGAAGCACGTGCGCTGTGTCTGCGAGTTGTGTGAGGCGAAGTACGGTGCGGCGAAGTACTCTACGTCAGAGGAGTTCATGTTCACCAGTTTCGCAGAGTATAATAGTACGCTCACGGATGCCTTCAAGGCGGTCTATCCGCTGCCGATCTACGTAAACAGCCCGTGGTGGGCGCCGTATATCATCGACATATTCCTGCAAACATGCCCGAATCTCGATTTCGTCGGGATAGACGGCGTGTACAGCGTCGTCGAGCCGAATCAACTGACGGTAGGCCGGCGCGGGAGCAATATTGCCTTCGCCGCGGAGTCGCCGACGGAAGCGATCCCGACTAAACACTACCTGCCGATGTTGCCGTACTATACGGTGCTGAAGATGAACGGCTTGGGGAACCTGCTGTGGGAAGCGCCGGATCCGCACACGGTCGTGAACGACAGTGCGGCACTCGTGAGGTTCAAACGTGCGCTGTACCCCATCAAGAACGCGATGATTCCTCTGATCGAAGCTCGGAATCGCAAACGGCTGATCGTTTGGTATTCGCAGAGCGCGAGCATGGAAGTCGAGACGGAGATCGACATCTTCGGCAACCGGGTGGAGTTGGAGAAGCCCGTTTCCTATAGCGGGAAGGGCACGGTGTTGATGGAAGGGAGTACGGTGAGAACCGTCAGCGACGGGCCGTTTGACGTGACGGTCGGCGGAGTGAAGCTGAACATCGCCGGTAGTCAGGCCGGCTTCGTCATACCGGCCGAGGAGGGGTTGATCGTCGGCACGGGTGAGGCTTCCATCGGCATCGAGGGAAGCGGCTCGGTCGCGGTGGAGGCCGGTCGTTTCGAGGGCCGACGGTGGGTCAGCGAAGGCCGGTTGTCGTTGGAGAATCGCAGGTTGCGCGTTGCACCGGGGTTGGTGCGGATTCAAGCATAGGTGGGGTCCTGATGGCAGCCGGGGTCCGTCCAGGTCACGAGGAGGGGCAGAGGGCATGATGGAGTATCGCGGATACCGGGCGGCGGTGCAGTTCGACGACGACGCTGGAGTCTTCCACGGCGAGGTAATCGATACGCTCGATGTCATCACCTTTCAGGGGGAAACCGTCGTGGAGCTTCGGCAAGCGTTCACTGACTCCGTCGATGAGTACCTGACGGTCTGTACTGAACGAGGCCGCACGCCCGACAAGCCGTTCTCCGGTCGAATCCCCCTCCGAGTCAGCCCGGCGGTGCACCGGGCAGCCACGGCGGCGGCTCGGACGGAAGGGAAGAGCCTCAACGCCTGGCTGGCCGAGACGGTCGAACGCGCGGTGCAGCAGACCACATAGGCCTTCTCGGGACTAGCCGGACTTGCGGATCTCGGGGCGCATCCGACAGACTCCCGCGCGTGAACAGCATGGAGTACCCGCCGGAGGGCGGCACGCGCACCGATCCGAACACGGGGGTGCGCGTCCGCCAGGTCACGGACCACCCCTCGATCAACCATCATCCGTTCTACTACCTGCCGGCGATGGACGACGCCATGCGGCACCTGGTGTTCGTCTCGCACCGCAGCGGGCGGCCGGAGATCTTCGTTGAGGTGCAGGAGGACGAGACGCTGGTGCAGCTCACCGAGCACGAGGGGCTGGCGGAGTGGTCCGTCCATCCCTCGCACGACGGGCGTCACGTGTACTTCACGGACGCGGGCGGCGGCTGGCGGGTCGAGGTGGCCTCACGGCGGGAGGAACAGCTCTTCTCGTTCGACGACGGGCGCACCGGGATCGACGGCCACGTCGGCGCGGCCATGGGGACGACCACCGTCAGCCATGACGACCGCTGGTGGGCGGTGCCGGTGAGCTGCGGAGAGCGCTCCCGCATGCTGGTGGTCGGTACCGGCAGCGGCGCCGCCGATTACGTGCTGGAGGCGGACGGCATCGGCCACCCGGAGTTCCATCCCGACGACGCCGAGTGGTTCCGCTACGCCGGCTCCTACCGCGCGCGCATCTGGGTGGCGCGGCGGGACGGCAGCGAGAACCGGCTGGCCTACGAGCGGGACGCCGCCGCCAAGGAGTGGATCGTGCACGAGACGTGGCGCCCCGGCACGCGGGAGATCGTCACCACCCAGTGGCCACACGGCATGATCGGCATCGACGTGGACACCGGCACGGTGCGGCGGGTCTGCTCGTTCAACGCCTGGCACGCAGCCATCAGCCGCGACGGGTCGAGGCTGGTGAGCGACACTACCTTCCCGGACAACGGGCTGATGCTGTTCGACGCCACCGACGGGGTGGGGGAGCCGCAGCCGTTGTGCGCGTCCGAGGCCACGAACGAGGGAGCGCACTGGGATACCGACCACTGCCCTTACGACGACGGCCCCACGACCGTGTATGCCCCGCAGCACACCCACCCGCACCCGGCCTTCTCACCGGACGGCCGGCAGGTGGTGTTCACCAGCGACCGCGGCGGCTTCGCGCAGGTCTACGTCGCCGAGGTGCCGGCAGACTCGTAGTCCCGGCGCAGGGTTTACGGCGGCACCGAAGACTTGCTCGGAAGCGGCGGTACGACGTCGCGTGACAGAGCCAGCTCTGCCAGGTCGTAGCAGTGCAGGAAGCCGTCCTCGGTTCCCACGATCAGGGTCGGGGTGCCGCTCCCGTCGATGACGATCGGCGCGCAACTGTGGCATCCGAACAACAGCGGGCGGCCGTCCGCATCGACCACCGCCGAGGGCGATCCCCAGACCGGCGCTTGGGCGCTGCCGACGTTGTCGATCAGGACGACGCCGGCGCCGATGTTGGCTTCCTGCGAGAGCCGGTAGAGCTCGCGGTGGGTGGGGAGGAGCTTGCAGTGCGTGCCGATCAGCAGCTCCAGGAGACCGTCGCCGTCCCAGTCGTACGCGAACAGCTTCGACCGGCCGATGGACGTGAACTCCGGGAAGAGGTTGGGACCGCCGATGTAGAGCGGGTCGCCGGACTCGGCGGGTACGCGGCCGAGCGGCCGGACCGCCTGCGGGCCGGCTTCCGCATCGCGTGCGTACAGCGCCAGGTAGCCGTGCTCGTCCAGCGTGAGCAGCTCCGGATCTCCGTCGCCGTTCCAGTCGGCCACGCTGGGACGCACGCGCCACGCGCCCACGAACGGGCGGCCCTCGCAGGTCATCGGTACCGGTTCCCCCCACTGCAGCCCGGCCTCGCCTCGCTTGCCCGGAATCAGCCAGTACCGGCCGGTGATGCAGCCCAGGATCAGGTCCGGCACCCCTGGCTCGGACCACTCGGCGGCCGCCGGCCCCACGTACCCCCACGTCAGCTCCTCCGGACCCTGCACCGAGCCTGACAGACCGGCCACCAGGCGAAACGGCCTGCCGCCGGCCGTGATGACGGTGGGCGGCGCGAATTCCGGAGGGCCGTCCGCTGCGGTGTCGCGGAGGTGGAGGATCTCGCCGCTGGCGTTGCCGCAGTACAGGTCCAGGCGCCCCGTCGGCGAGCGCACCGGTGTGGGGACGGTCAGGACGCCGGCCTTGATGACGTCGCGTTCCTGCCGGAGCCGGACTGGCTGGGCGAAGGCGGCGCCGTCGTTGACGGCCACGTAGAGGTAGCCGTCCTCCATCGTGCAGAGCAGATCCGGGTCCCCGTTCCCGGTCAGGTCGTGCGCGCCGATGCTGGCGATGCAGCCGGGAAAGCCCAGGGGGCGTCCGTCCTGCGTCGCGATGCCGCAAGGCTCGAGTCTGCCCGCTTCCAGCGCCGCCACCGGCCCCCGTGCCGCCACCGCCGCCGCGTCGAGCAGCCAGTCGTACAGACCGCCGCGGAAGTCGGCCACGAACAGGTGCGTTTCCCCGTCGGCGAAGGGGCGCACCAGCAGCGGCGACGCGCGGCCGTCCACGAGCACGGGGGATGGCGGATTTCCGGCGTGGACGGTCTGCAGCCGATCGTAGCGCGGAGCGGATCCGCCCGCGTTGCGGGCGACGTGGACGCGGCCCGTCACGTCTCTCCCGCGCCAGACGCCGTCGAGGTAGCGCACGCGCAGGTCCTCCGCGAACGGCAGGTCCGGGTTCCACTGCGGCGGCACGGGTTGCGTCTGCCTCCAGTCGTTGTCGCCGAGGAGCAGGTGCGGAGCCGCGGCGCTGCCGGGATCGGAGAGAAGCTGCACCGTGCCGAGTCCCTTGCTCGCCTCGGGCGGGGGAAACGTCGCGCTCCCGGCCGGCCGGAAGGTCCACTCGCCGTCATACGACACGCGATGGCGCCTCAGGTCGCCGCTCGCGAACGACCACAGCTCCAGCGGCGTGCCGTCGTCCGCGGTCCTGAGCGCGGCCACGCGCTTCTGCCCGCGCCGCTCCACCGACGACCAGCCCAGTCTCTCGTCGATCGCGGCGTTGGCGGGCGGTCCGTAGCAGGGCAGCCCGCGGTCGTCCCGGCCGGCCATCGTCCAGATGTCGGTGCCGACCATCAGGTCCAGGAGGTCGTCGCGCCGCAGGATGAGCGGCGGTGCGGTCCCGAGCCCGTAGCCCAGGTCGACCGGACCTCCGCTGCGATAGCGCAGAACCCGCTCGTTCATGATTTCATCCCCGGCTGGCTCTCCTCTTCCAGAATCCGCGGCCCGATCGGGGCGAGGCGCAGGATCGGATAGTGCGAGTTGTAGAGCGCGCGGTCATCGGTGTCGCGCACGACCTGCCACGCGTACCGCATGAGGGCTTCCACGTGTTCCTGCGCTCCCGGATCGTCCACCAGGTTGTGCATCTCGTACGGGTCGTCGTCGAGGTGGTAGAGCTCGTCGAAGTCGAAGCCGTTCCAGACCAGCTTCCACGGGCCGTCCCAGACGATCCGCTGCGTCAGCCGGTAGCGTCCGCCGTGGTACTCGGCGAACCCGCGCGTGTACTCGCCGGCGTGTAGCTCGTCGGCGAGCACCGTCCGGAACGAGCGCGAGTCGGGCGCGCCGATGGGCCCCAGTCCGGCCAGCTCCACCAGCGTCGGCGCCAGGTCGTGCAGGCCGACCCGTGCCTGGCTCACGACGCCCCGGCCTGCTCCGGGGCCGGCGATCACCAACGGGATCTGGTAGACCTCCTCGAACCCGCTGACGTTCTTGCAGTACAGCCCGTGCGCGCCGAGCAGCTCGCCGTGGTCGCTGGTCAGCACGACGATCGTGTCCTCAAGCCGGCCGGCGGCCTCGACCAGGTCGATCAGGGTGCCGAACTCGGTGTCGATCTCCGTGATCGACGCGTAGTAACAGGCGGCGGCCTCACGACGCTGGCGGTCGGTCATGTCGGCCCAGGTCCTGCCCGCCTTGCGGTAGATGCCCGGCTGACCCGCCAGGTCGTCATGCACGTTGGGCTGCAGGGAGATAGCGTCCACGTCGTAGCGGGCGTAGGCGGCCTGACCGGTGACGAACGGGTCGTGCGGCTCGGTCACGCTCACGAAGCAGCACCATGGGTCTCCTCCGGCGAGCGCGCCGCTCAGGAAGTCGCGGGCGAGCGCCGTCGTGACGCCGACCCCGCGCCGCTCCGGGGGAGTGTCGGTGACGCCGTAGAGCAGCGTCCGGTCATATCCTGGAGGGTAGTCGTCGGTCTTGCGCACGCTGAAGGAGCCCGCGTCCTTGGCGGCCGCGCCCGCTGCCCGCTGCCCCTCCTTGAACAGCGGGGTCGCCGAGCCGCCGTCCACCTCCCAGCCGAACCGGCTCAGGTCGTTGCTGCGCTCCACGTGCCACTTGCCGAAGTAGCCGGTGTGGTAGCCGGCCGCCTGCAGCCGCTGCGCCCAGTGCGGATGCTCGGTGCGGAGGTTGCACTGGTCGTCGTCCACGCAGTGGGTGACCTCCAGCACGCCGTGCGAGTGCGGGAGCAGCCCGGTCATCAGGCTGGCCCGCGCGGGCGAGCAGACCGCGTTGGGCGTGTATGCGCGCGGGAAACGCACCCCGCGCGCGGCCAGGCGATCGAAATGCGGGGTCAGGCAGGGATTGCCGGGATCCAGCACCCGGCCCTGCATCTGGTCGGTCATCAGGAAGAGGATGTTCGGTCGGGTGGCGCTCATCGCCGGCAGGGTAGCGCGGTGTCGCGGAGGCGGCGAGCCGGCATAATGGCCCGAGGAGGCCAGGATGCCACCGTCGAGCGAACTCCCGAGCCGCGGCAATCCGAACGTCGAGCCACTGGCTCAGGAGCACGTGATCGCCGCGCAGGTGCCGGATCACACCCGCTTCTTCTTTCACGATCCCAACCTGGCCCGCCTGCCGGACGGCAGGCTCATCATCGCCGCGCCGCAGTTGGGGAGGTCGCGGACGCCGGACGCAGGCACCCGACACCTCCGCATCCTCCTGAGTGACAACGGCGGCACGACCTGAGACGAAGCTCCTGCGCTTCCCTACCGGGAGGGGCGACCGTTCGTCCTGGATGGCCGGCTCCTGATGTTCGTGCAGGAAGAGTCCCATTGGGACTTCCTGCTGGTGGGCAGCGACGACGCCCCGAGATGCCGGAGGGGCTCATCGGCAGCGCGCTCCAGAGAGAAGCGCCAGCGAACGCCGTGCCGGGTGCGAGGACGCGGCCGTTCGCCTGGCTGGAGCCCAACACCGTGGAGGTTGCCGGTCACATCCGCGTGTTCGTCCGCTGCACGATCCGGTCGCAGGCCATGGCGCATGTGGCAGCCGCGCTGGAGTACGACGCCGCGGCCGGCCGGCTGCGGTTCGATCAGTTCGTGCCGTGGCCGGGCGGGCAGTGCAAGTTCTTCATCGTCCACGACCGGCCGGCCGGCATGTACTGGATGCTCGGCAACCTGGTCACCAACTCGCGCGACTACCTGGGCTGGGGCGAGAGGGTGGAGGAGGCGCGCTACCGCCGCGCGGCCGGCGAGCGGCGCTGGCTGTTCCTCCACTACAGCATCGACTGCCTGAGCTGGTTCCCGGCCGGCTGCGTGGCCCGCTGGCGGGACGACGTGCACCGCAGCTTCATGTACCCGAGCGCCGTGGTCGACGGCGACGACCTGGTGCTGCTGTCCCGCACGAGCCGCGACTCGCGCGATCAGCACGACGCCGACCTGTGCACCATTCACCGCGTGCGCGACTTCCGCAGCCTGGCGATGGACCTGCACGCCGGCGGCCTGCATCGGACGGCGTCCAGGGAGGTACGCCAACCGTAGGCCGGAACAGTTGCGGCGTGTCCAGGTTCTGCCGATGATTGCCAGTGCAGCAGTGAGCCACAGTTCCAAGACCAGCGAGGTGTCTGGTTGAACGAGAAGAGTCCCCCTCCTGGTCCCGAAATCACATCGATCAGTATTGCTGGGTTCAAAAGCATCGAGCGGACCGGTCACCTTCTCCTGCGTCCGATCAATGTTCTGATCGGCGCCAACGGATCCGGGAAATCGAATTTCATCGATGCGTTTTCGTTACTGCAAGCCGTCCGCGAGAACGCGTTGGACGCGTATGTCGAGCGCTCCGGGGGTGCTGACCGGATCCTGCACTTCGGGTCGAAGACCACGAAGAAACTGATGGTAACCGTTGCTTTTCACGGAGGCGGGACCTTCGAGTTGAGCCTGGAGGTAGCCGAAGACGATCGTCTCATGGTCACAACCGGGGGCGCCATAGGGAGCTATAGTGATGGGCAGGCCGGGAAAGACTGGTTTACTGGACTTCTTGCGAGAT
This sequence comes from Spirochaetaceae bacterium, assembly GCA_026710565.1. Next base: position 21,404 of record JAPOQV010000364.1, read on the forward strand.
CAACTCGAGCGCTTCCGGGTGTACCACTTTCACGACACGAGCGCGACGGCGCCGATCAAGCGGACTGCCGATCTTCATGACAACCGGTATCTGCGTGAGGACCGATCCAATCTTGCCGCGTTTCTGTATCGGCTGCGGCAGAAGGAGGAAGAGTCGTACCACATGATCGTCCGTACCCTGCGGCTGGTGGCACCCTTCTTCGAAGATTTCGCCCTTGAGCCCCTGGCACTGAACGAGGACAAGATCCGCTTGGAGTGGCGGCATCGAGGATCTGACGCGTACTTCGACGCCTCATCGCTTTCCGATGGCTCGCTCCGCTTTATCGCCTTGGCGACGCTGCTGCTGCAACCGGCCGAGCTTCGACCTTCGGTCATCCTGATGGACGAACCGGAATTGGGCTTGCATCCCTATGCAATCACGCTATTGGGTTCGCTCGTCAAGCAGTGCTCGTCGGCCAACCAGATCGTCCTCGCGACCCAGTCCCCGACGTTACTGGACCATTTCGAGCCCGAGGATGTACTCGTGGCCGATCGCGTCGATGGCCGAACGGAGCTCAAACGCCTCGATCGGGACAGATTGGTCGCATGGCTGGAGGACTACAGCCTCGGTCAACTCTGGGAGAAGAACGAGCTGGGTGGCCGCCCTTCCCGTGAAGCAGTCTCGAGGGATACCGCGGGGTGACGCGGCTACTCGTACATGTCGAGGGCCAAACCGAAGAGACGTTCGTCGACGAGGTTCTCGCTCCGCATCTTCTGATGCGGGGCTATTCGCGGGTTGCCGCACGGCTGATGGGAAGTGCCCGCGGACGCAACCGTCGTGGTGGAATCAGATCGTCGTGATGCATGAGTTTGAGGCCCTGCTCTTCAGCGACTCTTGAGAGCGTGGAGGACTCAGAAGCCAAGCGGTCCTGATGAGCGCCGCGCCGGGCTGACGGCTTAGAACGCCTCGAATCGCTACGAGTGTTCGGCTCGGGACTCCTCGAGCGCGGCGAGCACGGTGGGGACGTAGCGCATCTGGCTGGAGAGGCGCTTGCCGAGGTCGCGGTGTCCTTCCAGGTCGGGCATGACGCCGATCGCGGGCAGCGCGCGTTGTAGACAGCGGCCGATCTCGGGGTCTCCGGATACGGCGAACGCGTCGGCGACGCCTTCGATGATGATCTGGGTGCCGAAGACCTCGCCCTTCGAGAGGCGCTGCATGGTCTTGCAGCTTCCGCCGATGAACATGCCGGTCTCCTCGTCGACGGTCTCGCGGACCAGCCAGCGTCCGCCGGCGAGGATGGCGCCGGCCACCTGTGCCTCCTGCGTGAGGTCGTAGTAGCGCTTCAGGGCCGACAGCAGGACGGTGACCATGAAGGCGATGTTGCCGCGGCAGTGCGGGTAGCCGCACCAGCAGTGGCCGGAGGTGAGCATCCGCGTCCAGCCGCCGGAGGCGTCCTGCTTCTCCAGGATGCGGCGGACGACGACGGCGGCGCCGTTGGCGGCGCGGCGGTCGCCGGTGGCGGACGCCAGCATGGTCAGGTGGATGAGGTGCCAGCCGGCCTCGCGCACGGCGCTGAACTCGTAGTGGTCCAGCCGCTCGGGCTGCAGGAGCCAGCCGGCTGACCGCAGCAGCGAGTCGCGCACCGCCTCGTCCCCGGTCAGCAGGAAGTGCAGCAGCGGCCCCTCGGCCCACATGTGCGAGGGGATGCCGCGCGTGCCGGGAACCTTGCTGCGGAAATAGGCCGGCAGGTAGCCGCCCAGGTGGGCGGGCATGTGCATGGGCTGCAGCCCGACGTGACGGTCATCGTGAAAGGCGTTGACGGTGTCGACGTCGGCCAGGTGCCGGGCTGACTGCGCGCCCCATGTTGCCCACCCGGGCTCGCCGCCGCGCAGGAACTCCCAGTAGGCGCAGTAGGGCGTGTCGTACTCGTTGTTGCCCCAGCTCCAGTCGCCTTCGCCGTACCAGTCGCCGAAATTCACGTGGCCGTAAGCGCGCCAGCGCTCCTGATCCTCGTGGAAGAGGCGCAGCGCTTCGGCGGCGAACCGCTCGTAGCGCGGCTGCGGTGAGTCCTCCTTGGACGCGAGCCGGGGCAGCGCCCCGGTGGCGTTGGCGTAGGCGAGGCGGGGCCGGGCCGTGACCGGTGACTCCAGCCAGTCGAACAGCGGCGCGGTGCCGCCGTGATCCGCTTCGTCCGGCGCCAGGGCGAGGATCAGCTCCGTGGTGAGCGCCAGGCCTTCGCGCAGCAGGTAGCGTCCGTCCTGCAGCCAGCGGTAGAGCCGCTGCCATGCTTCGTCGTCGCCGGGCAGCTCTTCGCCGGAGAGCTCCGGCAGGATCTCCAGGCGGATGGCGTCGCCGCTGACCGAGATGCCCTTCGGGCAAGTCTGCCAGAAGGTGCGGATGCCGGCCGCGAGCGCGGGGCCGGCGGCCGAGTGGATGCCGACGTGGCCGGTGGTGCGCCCTTCGCGGCGCTGCCGCCCGCCGGCGGTGACGACGTCGTGGGCGAGGTCGTGCTCGTGGCGCAGGCTCGAGGGACGGTCGCCCGGGAGCTGGAACCGCTCGTCGTCCAGCTCCACGGCGGCGGCGGCGAAGGGGACCTCCAGCACGCAGGAGCGGACGCCGAGCAGGGCGCGTTCCTCGTCCACCCCGGGCTCGAACACGGAACTGGCGGACGGATCCGCGCACAGGACCACCAGCCGGTGGTCGATCTTCACGAACGGCTGCTCGGCGTAGA